>FUZM01000001.1:0-337308 GCA_900167925.1 Bacteroidales bacterium WCE2008 | reverse complement strand
TGCCGACCGAGTCCTTCGGAATGGACGGACTTACCCATGTCCAGCAGAGAATCATCGCAATCTTCGTCTATGCAACCCTCATGTGGGTGCTGGAGATCGTCCCTGCATGGGCCACGTCGGTTTCCATCATGGTACTATTGCTGCTGTTCACCTCCGACTCAGGTCTGAAATGGATATGCAACCCTGCCGTAGTGGGACAGCTCCTCAGCTATAAACAGGTGATGGCCAGCTTCGCCGACCCTGTGGTCATGCTGTTCATCGGCGGTTTCGTACTTGCAATCGCAACCACCAAGACCGGTCTGGACGTGCATCTCGCACGAGTGCTCCTCACTCCTTTCGGCAAGAAAAGCGAGAACATACTGCTGGGCTTCATGCTCGTGACCGCCCTGTTCTCGATGTTCATAAGCAACACGGCCACCACGGCCATGATGCTCACCTTCCTCACCCCTGTATTCAAGCAGCTTCCTGAGGCAGGAAAAGGCCGCATAGCAATGGCGCTCAGCGTCCCTATCGCTGCAAACCTCGGAGGTATGGGAACCCCTATCGGAACCCCTCCGAATACTATCGCGCTCAAGTACCTGAACGACCCTGAGGGCCTGGACCTCGGCCTCGGATTCGGACAGTGGATGCTTTTCATGGTTCCGCTCGTGATTGTCCTGATATTCATCGCCTGGTACATCCTCAAGAAGATGTTCCCATTCTCCCAGAAGACCATCGAGCTCAAGATAGAAGGCGAGATGAAGCGCGGAAGGTCCACAGTACTCGTAATAACCACGATGATCATAACAATACTCCTCTGGACCTCGGACAAATTCACTGGAGTCAACCCTAATACCGTGGCCCTCATTCCTTTCGCAGTATTCGCAATGGGCGGAATCATAACCAAATACGACCTTGAAGAGATCAACTGGTCTGTAATCTGGATGGTAGCGGGCGGTTTCGCGCTCGGATACGCCATGAACGGCTCCGGTCTCGCAGCCCTCGTGGTCCGCGCAATCCCGTTCGGCAATTTCTCTCCTATCCTGATCGTGATCCTCTCAGGCCTGCTTTGCTACGGACTTTCCAACCTGATTTCGCACTCTGCAACCGCAGCCCTGCTCATGCCTATCCTCGTGGTCGTATGTACCGCGATGAGCGATAAGCTCGCAGCCGTCGGCGGCACCTCGACAGTGCTGATCGGAGTGGCCATCGCTTCCAGCAGCGCCATGATCCTGCCTATCTCGACCCCGCCGAATGCCCTTGCATACGCAACCAACCTCATCCAGCAGAAAGACATGATCAAGATGGGTATCATCGTGGGTGCGATAAGCGTCGTGCTCGGTTATTTGGTGCTGTTCGCAGCAGGTTCCCTGAACATTGTCTAGCATATGATGAACAAGAAATATATCCTGGCCGCCCTGGCGTTGGTTGCGGCCGTATCCTGCAATGAAAGGAAGTCTCCTTTCGACCGTGACGTAGCCAACTACGCAGTAGTAAACATCGAGGCGCCCGACCTCAGCGGCATCACTGACAACGGCAAAGAGGTGCTTAACCTGTACCGTTTCGCCGCTGACGAAGTGAACGCCATCTATTGGGAGCAGTATTTCGGAGACAAGGACACCCTTCTGAACGGGATCTCGGATCCTGTCCAGAAGACCTTTGCGGAGATCAACTACGGCCCATGGGACCGCACCACCGGAAAGTCTTTCGTGGAAGGCTATGCCGACCGTCTTCCGGGAGCAGGTTTCTATCCTGCAGACATGACCAAGGAAGAGTTCGACGCATGGGACAATGCCGACAAGAACAGCCCGTATACCCTCGTCCGCCGCGCCGCAGACGGCTCTCTCGAGACTGTCTGGTATCATGACGCATACAAGGCTCATATCGAGAAAATCGGCAACTATCTCAAGGCTGCCGCCGACATCACGATCAAGCCAAGCGTTGCCGCATACCTGCTGAGCAAGGCCGAGGCCCTCAAGACGGACAATTACTACGAGAGCTCTCTGGCATGGCTGGACATGGACGATAGCAAGATGGACCTTGTAATCGGCCCGAACGAGGTGACGGATGACCAGCTGCTGGGCATCAAGCGCTCCTATGAGGCCTTCGTGCTTCTGAAGAACGAGACCCATACCCAGGAGCTGATGCAGTATGTGTCCCGTATCGGAGAGTTCCAGGAGGACCTCCCGGGAGACCCTGCCTACAAGACATTCCAGCCCGGAGCAGGCTCCAACATATTCTCATGCGACGCCCTCTACTATGCAGGAAAGGCAAATGCCGGAGTGAAGGTCATCGCCCTGAACCTCCCGTTCGACAGGGATGTCCAGAAGGACCGCGGCACCCGCACCATCCTGCTTGAGAACATCATCAACGCCAAGTACAACTACATCGTAGCCCCTAGCGGAGAAGTCCTGCTCGAGCGCGAGGATGCCGAGCATCTGTCTTCGGACGCATTCTTCTGGAACATAGTCTTCCGCGAGGTCGCCCATGGCCTCGGCGTCAAGGAGACGGTGGACGGAAATGAGAGCGTGGAAGAGGCTCTTGGCAGCGTGGCTCCTACGATCGAAGAAGTAAAAGCCAATACCGCAGGAGTGCTCCTTGTATGCAAGCTGCAGAACCGCTTCGACATACATCACATCTTCACCAAGGAAGATGCTCTGGCTACCTTCTTCTCGTCCCTGGTAAGGGCAGAGCGCTTCGGAGAAGGCTCTGCGCTGGGACGCGCCAACATCATCATCTACAATTACCTTGCAAAGGCCGGAGCATTCCAGCGCAAGGCTTCAGGACAGTATTCCCTCGACTACAAGAAGATGGAGACTGCCATCTCAGACCTGACCGCCCTGATGCTCAAGGTCCAGGCAACCGGCGACAAGGCTTTCGCAGAGGAGTTTGAATCGACATACTCCAAGCGAAACGCCGACTATGACGCCGACCGCATGAACCTCGGACTGGAAGGAATTCCGGCTGACATCAGGTTCAATTTCAAGCACTAGTTATTTACGGTGCACGGCCTTGAAGTCTGACCAGCGATAGTATGGCCATCTGTCCGCAGGAAGCGGCAGGTGGCCTTCTTCGCCGTTCAGAAGCACCTTGAACAGTATTTCATCCGAATCGCCGCTGCGATAGAAGATGAAATGCATGTTTGCGCCCATAGGGATCTTATAGCTCTGGAAAACTTCCTCAACCTCCTCCGGAGTCTGAGGGACCTTTCCGAAGCCTTCAAGGTCAAGGCACATCATCAGCGACATGAACGTATAGTCATGGGCGAAGCGGAGGTCAGCGCCTCCCTCTCCGGCGGCGATATGGGCATCGGCCCTGTCGATGATGTCCCTGATTATGGTCCTGTAGCCGTTGTGTTTCGGCCATGCTTCGGTATAGAGCTGATAGTTGTCGATACTCCACAGAGAGATGGCTTCCTCGTCAGTATACAGGTCCATGAAGTCCAGGTCGGTGTCGAGACTGTTCATGCCTTCCGCGAAGAAGAACATGTGGGTCGCAAGCTCATAGAATTTGGAGCGCTTTACTGACTTGGCCGGCTTCTTGAAAAGCCTGGAGAGCACCTTCTCGGAATCAAAGAAACCCTCGGCGTATTGCTGGTCGGAGATCTTGAAAGGCAGCGAAGACGGCTCATATCCCTCATAGAACGGGTTCTCCTCCTCGAGAGGAAGGGTTGCCGGCATGTTGGTGCGGGACACGTCCTCGGTCACGAAAAGGGTTGGATTCTTGGCCTTGAGAGAAAGGCAGTATGAGGACATGGTCATCACGCTGCGAAGGCTCGGAGAAGACACTGCGCGTACCTTCGCCCCGTCCGGAAAGGCCTCAGGGACGGCCTCGTAGAGATGGGCGGCTATGGCCTGCTGCTGGTCCCAGCCCTTGCGTGAGAGCTCGCCGTAATGGTCCTTGACATCAGGATATAGACGGTCGAAACGGGCCTTGTAGTCCTTTCCGAACTCGGTCAGATTGTCCTTCGAAGCGGCATCGTCAAGAGCTCTCTTGATCATGTCATAGTTCTCCAGACGCCATGCGTAGCGGGCTCCGTGACGGGCGTAATGGCTGACATAGCAAGGCTTGTAACCTTCCGGCGCAGGGGTGAGCTGAAGCGGACCGGTAGGAGCGACATAATCGGTACCGGCTATGAGGGCCTTGTTCCGGAGCAGTATTTCCCGGGTATTCTGCGCGAAAAGAGTCCCGCTGACCACAGCGAGACTCAGTAATAGTGTAATAAACCTTCTCATTTATTTCCTTTTGGCAGCGAGTTTCTCATAAAGCTTGTCTGCATTCTCATAGTAAAGCTTCCTGAGGACTTCGTCGCTGAGTCCTATTCCTGAGAGAGCCCAGTGATAAGCATTCTCATAATCATAGAAGTGCTCGTCCTCGGTCTCGAGAATTCTCCACTGGAGGTCATACATTTCCTGTGAAGGGTAGTTGTCCGTTCCGAAGAAAATCCTGTCCTGGTACTTCTCGTAGAAGGCCTTGGTGGCGCGAGGAGTGATGGCGGACTCGATGTGGCGGGCGGAGTTGTCGAGATAGAGGTTCGGATGACGGTCCATGATCTGGCCGAGAAGCTCGTAGTCATGGGTAAGGTTCATGAAGTGGCAGGCGATGATGGTCGTGTTCGGATGCCTGTCGCAGCACTCCTCGAGAGTCTTGCAGAGCTCATAGAGGTCGAGAAGGCCCGGAGTCTCCGGATCGATCTTCCATGTCTCGGCATTAGGATATCCGTCGTTGTGCTCGTCCATCTTCTCATACATCCAGATCGGGTCGCCGACATGGATGATCAGCGGCATGCCGAGCTCGCCGCATTTCTCGAAGAGAGCGTCGAAACGAGGGTCGTTCATATGGGCGGTCGGAGTGGCCTCTCCTGTCTGGAATCCGGTGAAATAGGCATCGCCGAGGCCCTTGTCGCCGACTTCGCCGACTCCCCTCGCTCCCTTCTCGAAGTCACGTACGAGGGAAGCGACGGCCTTTTCTTCGAACTCAGGGGTGCCCCATGCGCTCATATCAAAGCCACACCACATTTCAAATGCATCTGAAACGCCTTTGTACATATCATAGAGTTCGTCGAACTTCTCGCCGGTAGCATATGTATTGACGACGACTTTGTCGATATTGTTTGCCTTGAGGCGCTCTGCCCACTCCTTGCATTCATCTACAGTCTCTGCGTATGCATGTGAATGCATGTCATGGACGGTAAATTTGGCCTGGTGAGGATGATGCTCAGGGAGGTTCATGCATGGGATTGGTTTGAAGTCTTTGAGAAGGAGAGTGTCAAGACAAGATGTTGCCTCCTGCTTAGGTGCCTGTCCGCATGAAACTGCGACGAGCGCAGCGGCAGCGAATGCTATTGAAATGATTTTTGTCTTCATGTGACTTTGTTATTAGTTCCAAATTTAGAAAAAAAGTTGCGGTTCCGGCCCTTTTCCAAGCCGGACCCGCAACAAAAAACACAACAATAAATGACTACTACTTATTCTTTGTCCATCGCGAAATGGAAAGTGGTCTTGTCCTTAGTCGTTCCTTCTCCGAAGTTCATGTAGAAGGAATCATTCCAGTCTGAGGTGTAGAACTTGAAGAAGATACCCATAGAGGAGCCGTTGATACCGTATTCCTTTCTCGAGAGGGCGAATTCCATGTAGATCATGTCGCCTTCGTCCCTGTAGGTACCCATCTTGATATTCTTTCCTTCAGCATATACCGTTTCGCCGGTAACGCAGTCGTACCAGTCTGCCCATGGCTCTTCCGGGTTCCAGAAGTTTCCTTCGAGGAACCAGTCGCAGCCGAGGCCCTTGGTAGAGTAACCTGTACCGGTAAGGTCGTCGGTATCGAGACGCAGGTTCATGATGGCGCCGTCTGCAGGAGTATTCTCGTTGGTGGTGCTCATGGCTACGTAGAAGAATACATAATCTGCGTTGTAATCGAACTTGCCGTATGACTTTCCGTCGTCACCCACGAACTTGAAGTCCTCGTATTGGATAGCGTCCCAGTCGTCGAACGAATCGTCGTCGAGCTTGATAGGAGAAGCCTTTGCGACAAGAATCTTGCCGGCCACTACCTGCTCCTGTCCCTTGTATTTGCCTGACATCTTGATCCAGTGGAGGCCTGGCTTAGGGAAGGTGTAAGAATAGGTCTCGCCTTCACCTGTGGTAAGGGTCTCGGCTGTACCGTTTTCTGTCTTGATGATTTCCCACTTTACGTCAGTGGTGTTCTCTGCCACGGATTTGAATGTGAGATTAAGACCGTCGCATGTATAATCGAATGCGATGTCTGGTACCGGGTCCAGGTCAAGGTCTCCCTCCCTTACGCAAGAAGAGAGAACTGCCATTGCAGCGATACTTAATAGAGTTATTATCTTTTTCATGATCTTAGCGTATTAATAACCAGGGTTTTGTTCGCAGAGAGGGTTGTTGTCGATCTCTTTTGAAGGAATAGGATATACAAGTCTGTTATCGTCATGCGCGGTAAAGACTCCCGGGAGAGAACTGTCCGGAGCGCCGCTGGTTGACTGGCCGACGGCATAAGAAGTATGATATCCCCAGTAGTCACGTACGATATCCTTGTCGTTTCTCATAAGGTCGAAGAAACGGTGAGCTTCGAACGCGAACTCTACGCGATCCTCCTTGAGTACGAGATCCACGATATCGGTGGTGATATCAGCCTCGGTATAGAGGTGAGAATCGACATTTGCAGTCATTCTGTTCTTTCTTACTTCGTTGACATCCTTGAGAGCGTTGGTCTTGTCACCCTTGTGGGCATAAGCCTCTGCACGGTTGAGATACATCTCGGTTATACGGAGGAATGGAGGTGAGAAGAGGGTTGGCATGCCATCCTGCCATGAGAGCTTGGAGCATGGGATGAGGTCAAGACCATTCTTGGTATTGACATCGCATACGAATGCCCAGCGGATATCGTCAGACTCGAGGGATGTGCCCTGGCCCATGTCCTTGAGAAGAGGTGCAGAGTAGCCTTCCTCGCCCCAGCAGCCGTCAGCCTTCATGATCATGGAAGCGACCGAGCCGGAACCCTTGTCGTCCTGAGGGAGCATCTTGAGGCACCAGATAGTCTCAGGAGATGTCCAGGTGGACTTGAAGTAGTCTTTGAACTCACTGGCGCTTGCGATCTTATAGTTAGAATCGTTGATTACCTTGGTAGAGTACTCGATGCACTTGTCCCAGTTGCCCATATAGAGATAGACTCTTGAAAGGAGGGCACGTACTGCACCGATTGAAGCGAAGCAGCGGCTCTCAGAACGCTCGGCCTCGACTCCGTCCATGAGGGATTCGGCCTCGAGAAGGCAGTTCACGATATAGTCGTAAGTCTCCTTGAGGGATGCACGTCCCTTGGAAGCGCCGTCGGATCCGTTTTCACGGATGATAAGACCAGGCTCGTTGGCTGCGGTAGCCTCTTTGTAAGGCTTTGCATAGAATCTTACGAGGCAATGCATTGTATATGCCTTGAGGAAGAGAGCTTCACCGTGAAGACTGTTTGTCTTGTCGTCAGGGTTCTCAATTGCATTGATGACGTCGAGTGCGACGTTGGTAGAATAAATGATCTTGTAGGACTGAGACCAGAATGAGGCTACGTTGCTGAGGCCCGGATGTCTCTCTTCGAATTTGAAGATCATGTTGAGCTCGTCGGTGGTAGAGTGTCCATAGACAACGTCATCCGATGAGAAGTCTGACATCTGGTAGAACTGACGTCCATACCAGTTGTTGCTGCTGGAGTTCTCAGGATAATCCTTCATTACTGCGTAGCAGCCGTTGAGGATATCCACAGTTCCGGTTGGAGATGAGGTCATCTGCTCACCAGTGAGAGAATCCTCCGGAGCGATATCGAGGTCGCAAGCGGTAGTGAGGCCTGCGGCGGCGACCATCATGAATATATATCTTAATGTATTTTTCATATCCGTATCTTTTTAGAATGAGAAGTTGACCTGAAGGATGAACTGCTTCTTGTTAGGGTACCTGTTGTCGAGAGACTCGATCATACCGGCTACACCGGAATCGGCATCCAGCGAAACCTCAGGATCTGCACCCCATACGGTTGTCGCAGTGTAGAGGTTGTCGCATGAGAGCGAGAAGGTAAGATTCTTATCCTTTGTGATTCTCTTAGGAAGAGTGTATGAAAGTGTCACGTTACGGAGTTTGAAGTAGTTTCCGTCGACGAGGTCACCTGTATGGTAAACAGATGCGAGTGCATAAGAAGGAAGACCGATGGTGGCATCGTCGCCTGGCTTACGCCAGATCTTGTCCTCGTTGGACGGCAGATTAGAGTTGGAGATGAAAGTAGCGAGGCGGCTTGCGCGTACTCTTCCATAAACTCTGTCACCCCATACGAAGCTGCCGTTTGCGCTGAGAGTGAAGTTCTTCCATGTAACCTGGGTAGAGATACCTCCCTGCCAAGGAATAAGCGGAGTACCGGCCTCTACGAAACGTGCGGAAGCATAGTCATAGGTAAGGTTTCCGTCATTGTCGACGAACTGCTCGCGTCCGGTCTGAGGATCAACGCCTGCATATTCGCGAAGATACCAGGTGTACATAGGAATTCCGTCACGGTAGATCTGTGTAAGGCTCCTGTAATTGGACTGCTTGAACTCTACGCCCTCTCCGAAATTGAAGAGTTTGTTCTTGTTGTTGGAGATAGAGAAATCTACATCCCATCTGAGTTCGCTTGTCTTGATAGGGGTCACATTGAGAGCAACCTCGAAACCGGTGTTACGTACGGCACCAAGATTCTGCCACTGGTTAGAGAAACCTGCTGAAGGAGCAAGATCGCGGAAGATAAGCAGATCGTCGGTCCTGTTGTTATAGTAGTTGAAATCGATGGATGCGCGATCGCCGATACCGATTTCAGCACCGATGTTGAACTGGGTTGTCATTTCCCACTTGAGGCCCTTGTTTGCCATCTGGCTAGGGACAGCAGCGCTATTGGAGTCGTACTGAGTACTATAGATGAAAGCCTCGAGATACTTGGAAGCGCCGATATCCTTCATACCTGTCTTACCCCAGCTGGCTTTGAGCTTAAGGTTGGTGATAAGGTTGGAGTGGAAGAATTTCTCGTTGCTGATAGCCCATGCTGCAGAAAGGCTAGGGAAGACTGCCTTGTTGTTGTCAGGGCTGAAAGTGGAGGACTCATCCTGACGGAGAGATCCGGTAAAAAAGTATCTGTGGTCGTAGTTGTAGTTGACCTGGGAGATAAGAGACTGCATTCCGCTCTTATAACGGCTGCCGGAAGCATCCTTGTTGGAAGCGGCTACGCTAAGTACGGAAAGACCATAAGGAAGGCTCTGGCCGGAACCCATAAGGTCTACACTCCAATCCATCTGGGCCTCATAACCTGCGAGAGCATCAAGAGAGTGCTTGCCCCAGGCCTTGCTTACCTTGAACATGTTGGTGCTGATACCGCCGTAGCTGTAGCTCATTGACTCCTCGATTTCGTCGCCTGCCTTCATGTATTCGATATCGGCGGCCCTGAAATAGTGGCTGGCGCCCATACTGAAAGACACACGGGACTGGGATACGAATGAGAGCCATGGGGTGATCTTGGCATTGGCTACAAAGTCATAGTCAACTCCGAAGCCCTTGCTGTTGCGGACATCCTTGTCGCTCTCGAAACCGAACATAGGGTTTACGTCATAACGGCCGAAAATCTTGCTGTTCTTGAAAGAACGCATGTTTCCATACTCGTCGTAAGGAGAATCGAAAGGAATGTTCTCTCCGATGTAGTAGATAAGGTTATCATCGGTATTGTCGCTCATGTTAGCGCTGATATCGATGTTGCTGTCGAGGGTGAGCCACTTGGTCAGGTGGAAGGTATTGTTTGAACGTACATTCACCTGCTTGTAGCCTGTATTCCTGATTGTACCCTGCTCGTCATAGAAAGAGAAGCTGGTATAATAGGAGTGCTTGTCAGAAGATCCCATTACAGAGAAATGGTAGTTCTGGAGGAATGCGTTCCTTACGATAAGATCTCTCCAGTCGGTATCTGTATCGAGAATAGATGCAGGCAGCGCAGACCTGAATGCGAGGTCATCCACGAGATAAGTATCAGGATCACGGAAATACTCGCGATAATATGTATAAAGCTGCTTTGTGTTCATCAATCTCTGTCTTGAGAAGTCCGGAGTAATGTAACCGAAGTTAGCCTTGAAATTGAACTTCATGTCACGGCTCTTGGCCTTCTTGGTGGTGACAACGATCACACCGCCGTTGGCCTGGGCACCGTACATACCGGTAGAACCGGCATCCTTGAGGACAGTTACAGACTCTACATCGTCAGGATCATAAGAACCGCCGATGATACCATCGACAACATAAAGAGGCTCCTGAGAAGCATGGAGAGAAGATGTTCCACGGATTCTGATAGAAGGCTCGGAACCTGGTCGGCCGCTGTCCTTGACTACAGTAACGCCGGCAACCTTACCCTGGAGCATGTCTCCGATATTGTTGCTGACGACATCCTTAAGCTTATCTGCGCTGACGGTGGTGACAGCACTGGTGATCTCGCCCCTTGTCTTGGAGCTGTATCCCATAACGACGACTTCGTCGATAAGCTGGGAATCGACATCCAGCGTGACATTGATCACACTCTTTCCGTCAACTTTGATTTCGGTAGTTTTGAAGCCTACAGAGGAGAACACGAGAACAGCGTCTGCATTCTTTACATTGATGGTGTAGTTTCCATCAAGATCAGTGATGACACCGTTCAGAGTTCCCTTTTCGAAAATACTGGCACCAACCATAGGCTGGCCATCGTCTCCGGCGATCACAACACCCTTGACGGCCACCTGGGCGGACATCACGAGCGATGAGATCATCAAAAGACCTAAAAGCAATACTCTTTTCATGGATTTTTTTTAAATTATTGGTTATTGTTTCAATAATATTGTTGTTGGATTAAAGGGCAACCTCCGAAACCTCTATAAGAAGGCTTCCTTCTACCGGAACGTCAAGCACTGTCTTTTCAGACGCAGTTACAGTTCCGAGATCACGGTGGTTGTAATAGTCTTCGACCTTGTAAGTCTTGCCGGCTTCGAGTCCGCGGAGTTCCACGGAAGCGACAGGTTCCTTAGTCGCATAGAAAGCATAGTAAAGATTACCGTTCTGCGAAATGACATGGGTTTCAGGATAATCGAATCCGATATCATACAGGCCGGCCACATACTGTCCCTTCGAAAGCTGCTTGTCTTCATAGATAGCCAGAGCGTTCTTGAGCAGTTCTTCCCTCTCGGGAGTCAGCAGATAGGAGGCTTCTGCATAAGGATTGTCCTTAGGCCAGGTAAACTTGGTCCCGATGACGGCGCCGATTCCGAGATGGCTCGGGAAGTCGTTGCCTCCGTCAGAGAGTTCGATATGGTCCCCGTAATAAGCAAGTTGCGGTGCGAGGGCGCGGAGCACATAACCCTTTGTCCTTATCTGGTAGCTGCTCGTAGGATCCGACGATACGGCCTTGTCGATGTACGGGAGATTATAGACCGAGAAACAGTCGCCGCAAGGGCAGTACTGGATGACGGCAGCCGGCTTTATCGAGTGCGCGGTCTCATGAATCATCTTGTAGAAGCCCGGGAGTTCGCGGAAGGACTTCTCCGGATCTTCCGGATGGTGCTTCGGATTGTAGTCCGGAGCGACGGCGTTCATGTGCTGGCCGTCGAGCTTGAGGCCGTCGTAGCCATAATCCCCGATGAATCTCTTGACAAGATCGTTCTGCTCCCTGCGGACATCTTCATCCAGAGGAGAGAGATACCAGCTGTTCCACCACTCGATGAACTGAGGCTTGCCTTCCTTGTCGAGAATGACGGCGTCAGGATATTTCTTGAGGAATTCCGTTCCAGGGTCGGCTGCGAGCGGAGCCCACCAGAGCTCGGCCTTCAGTCCGTTCTTGTGGAACTGGTCGACCATATACTTCATGTCGGCGTCGCCGTTAGGGAATCTTTCCTTAGTGAGATCCCAGTCGCCTTCGGCAATCTGGTATCCGTCATCAAGAGTAGCCCACTTGAAGCCGAGCTCCTTGACTTTAGGGAGAGTCCCGACGATTTCGTCGATCGTGAACCTGCGCTCATATCCCCATGCGCACCATGCGGTCTCATAAGCCTCCGGGCCACTGACCGGCATCTTGACTCCGACTCTGTCGAGCAGGCCTGCGTAGTTGCGCAGAGCTCCGAAACAGTCGCCCTTGTAGACGCTGACGAAGCCTGTATATGTAGACAGAGTAGCGTCAGGAGCGAATACGACCGGCTCATCGAAGTCCTTGACGACGGAGATCTTGGCGAAGTCGCTGCCTGAGGTCATGTCAACGGGAAGGCTGACAAGTTCCGGAGTCGGCTCGAGATGACCGATGATCACTCCGGCATCGCGTCTCCACAGGCATACTACCGGGACGCCGCCGCCGTAGTCGGAGTGGTCCTCGGAGCTGTTCATGCCCATGTAATTGCGCTGATAGAAGCCCTCGCTGACCGGCTTGAGCCAGTCTTCGCGGGCGCCGGTGGACTGTCCCTGGAATGACCAGAAGCAGGTATCGGCCTCGGATTTCTTGACAGAGAGGTCGCACATCGACCAGCCGTCGACAGCCAGGTCCTCTCCGGAGAGATTATGGTAGACAGCGTCTACGAGGACAGTCGAAGGGAAGTCCTTATAGACGGAGAGCCTGAGCTCGCGGGATATAGCCGGACCCGAAACTGCTTCGCCCTTGTAGATATAGCATGTTCCCTTTCCGAACCCGTCGCTGATGCTCTGTTTCGAGTATCCGACAGTGATGAAGCGGACTTCCTCACCGGCAATGCGGATAGTTCCGAAGTCGGTTGCGCCTTCGGTCAGCGGGGTCGAAGCGATGGCTGCCTCGAGGTTGAACTCCATAGAATCGTCGGCCGGGATGACAGTAAGATCGCCGGTGGAGACGGTTTTTGTACAGGCGGAGATTGCCAGGGCTATAAGGGCGAGACGTAACAGTTTCATATGTCCTTAAAGTTTAATTGTCTGATTGAAATGTTTAAGCGCAGCCTCCTCGATGGCCTTCTTCGAAGTGAAGGCTCCGGTGCCGCCGGCGGCCGTCGTATTGATAGCGCCGGTAAGGTTGCCGAAATACTGGCAGTACTCGAGATCCTTTCCCTGCACGAAAGCGGTGATGAAGCCGGAGTTGAAGCTGTCTCCAGCTCCGATTGCATCTACCACATTGCTGTTGAGCATGGCAGGAAGGGCCTTTTCGCTGTCCTTAGTCACGAGGAGAGATCCCTTGGAACCCATCTTCAGCACGAGCACATTGATATATGGACGTACGGCATCGATGGCTTTTTCAGGGCTGTTCGTGCGGGTGAGGGCCATGAGCTCCTGCTCGTTCGGCATGAAAATGTCGACCAGCGGAAGAATGCGCTTGTAGTCGAAGTCCCATTTCTCTTCAGGGTCGAACTGCAGGTCCATTGACAGGGTTGCGCCCTGGTCCTTCACCAGTTTTACTATCTCGTAGATGTCTTTATGGAGAGTTTCCTGCATAAACACTGAAGAAATATGGACATGCTTCGCCTCGGCGATAGCCTCGGGGCGGATATCTTTCAAGCCCATGATGCTCATTGCGCCCGGATATGTGACGTTGGCGCGGTCTTCGTCGTAGTTCAGTATCGCTGTCAGACCGGTAGCGGCGCTGGACACCTCGATAAGGTTCGAGGTATCCACTCCGCGTTTTTCCAGAGAGGTCTTGACAAACGCACCGAAATCATCATTTCCGACCATGCCAAGAAAAGAGACTTTGGCCCCGAGAGATGCGGCGTTTGCCGCAAAGATGGCAGTGGAGCTGCCGAGGGTAAGGGTCATCTCCTTTGCGAAGATTTCTTTTCCGACTTCCGGGAAGCCGCAGATTCTGTTGAGCAGAAGATCTACGTTGAGTTCTCCAAGTGCTATGATGTCAAACTTCTTCATTTATAACAAATCATTAAGATTAACGAGGTTGAATGCTACGTAATACTTATCGATAGCTCTTTCAATTGTAGAAAGAACTATACCTTCAGCATCGATTCCGTTGAGATTGAGATTGGTGTACAGAGTCTGACGGGCGGCAATTGCCTCCGGCTTCTGCCAGATATAGCGAGCGCCTGTCTGGATAAGCCATCTCTGACGGTCAGGAGTGATAGACTCGAAATCGTCAGGGGATTCGTTTCCGTGTACCCATTTCTTCCATCTTCCGGAAGCAATGACAAGTTTCTTGAGGATTGCCGTCATGTTGGAATGCATGGCTACCTGGCCGGCCTCGTAGAGGGAATCCTCTACTTTTTCGAGTTCCTCGAGAGCGTTGAATTCGCTGACGGTGAACTCTGGTCCGACATTGGCTGCACCCATTCTGCAGACAGGATAATCCTGCGGGTTCTCTACGTCGTCTGTGTAGTGTCCTTTAATAAAGCTGCCATATTCTGCGACGATTGAAGTAAGGTCTTTAGCCACCTCAGGGTCGAAGAATGTGGTATGGAGGTCTGTGCCCACCTTGCCGACAACGAAGCATGGCCATGCGTCAGAACATCCGTTCTTGGCAAGTCCCTCTTTGAGAAGGACGAGGAACTTACGGAATACAGTCTCGTCAGCGAGACCTCCGTGGACTTCCTCGGTACCGACCTCGTATGCAATAGGAGCAAGACCTTTAGCCTTTCTGAAATTCTCGATATGGGTAATGAGCTCGATTGTCCTTTCAGCGACAACCTCGATCCTGATCGTCTCTCCCTTAGGAAGGAAACGGTCTACGGTAGGATCTACATGGATGAGTTCATATCCGGCGAGAAGCGCTGCCTCATATGATTTCTTCACAGCGTCCATAGCCTTTTCGTAAGGCCACATCTCGATTGTCTGGATGTCCTTGAGCCATGGGCCGCCGTGGTCTATCGCTGCAAGATACGGGCCAGTAAAGTTGTTCCTTTTGGCCTCTACTTTCATTACTCTGACGAAGTCTTTCTGGGTCATTCCGGTATAGCCTCCGTCGTTGTCCACCTGGTTGAGAGTTGCGGCGAACATGATAGGAGCGTTATTGCGCTTGGCTGCACGGAAAGCGGCCTTGATGACTGCAGGAGAGTTAGGGCATACGGCAAGAAGGGTCATCGGTTTGTGGCCCTCTGCGGTAAGAGTCTGGACTCTGTCCAGTATCTGTCTCAGTTTCGGTTTCATATTCTAATATTTATAGATCTTGACTCCGCTTACTACTCTGGAGATGGCGCCTCGGATTGAAGGATTGTCCGGAGACAGACCATGGTCGAGCGAGAAGAAGTATCCCGCAAGCTGGCCCACCATCACGAACGGGGCGCATACGTATTCGTTATCCTTGAGAAGCTCCGGCTTAGGAGCGTTGATCTCGAAATCCAGAATATCTTTCACTCCAGAAGGAGTCACTGAAATCACTACCTGGGCGGCAGGATGGTTGTCATGGTCCACCTGCTCGATGAGGTCGAGCTCATACTGACGAGTGTATGGATCCTCGGAGAGGAGATAGACCACGAGCGTCTCTTCGTTGATGACAGCCTTAGGTCCATGTCTGAGGCCCATGAAAGAGTCAAAAGCGCAGACGATGCCTCCGTCGGTGAGTTCCTGGAGCTTAAGATGGCTCTCGCAGGCGATTCCCTTCATAGGACCGGAACCGAGGAACACAGCCCTCTTGATCTTCTTGTCGGCAAGCTTCTTGATCTTGTCGACGACGTCGCTGTTGACGATATAGTCGGCGAAGTCAGCGGCAGCCTGAAGTTTCGGGCGCTGAGCCTCGAGAGTCTTGACATTTTTGCAGAGAAGGCTGGTCACAAGCATCGATGTGAAGCTGCTGGTCATGGCGAGGCTTCTGTCGTTGGTTCCGTCAGGGAGTACGATGACGAGATCCTTGCCCGGCACGGCTATCTTGGCAAGCTCGCCGTCAGGGTTGCAGGTAATGATCAGATGATTGGAGCCCTTGCAGAATTTGTTGGCGACCTCGTAAGCTGCGACGCTCTCAGGGCTGTTGCCTGAACGTCCGAATGAAATGAAAAGCTTAGGTGCCGGACTCAGGAAGAATGAAGGAGCGGATACGATATCGGTGGTGGCGACAGCCTTTGCCTGAACATAACCGTCCTTCATATAGTTGCAGACGGCCGTATCGGCGATGTAAGCTGAGGAACCGGCACCGGTAAGGATGATCTCCGTATTCTTGTCAATTGAATTCTTTGACAGGAACTCTTCAATTTCCTGCTTCTGGCTCAATACAATGTCGTAAGTATCCATCCACATCTTTGGCTGATGGGCGATCTCACGGATTGTGTGGCAATTAAGGTTCAGCATATATTGTTTTTAGTTAAAATATCCAATCTAATTCGCTTACAAAACTAAAGAACATTTGTTAATTTTCAAAACTTTTCTTTAAATTGTTCTAAATTTTCAAAAGTAATTATTCGTATCGACTTAATTTTCAGAATGTATTGCATTTTATTAAATAAAACCGTACCTTTACTTTCGGAAGAAAAAAATGGACAAATAATCGGTTATCATGAAAAGAAAATACTCCGCTGAAGAGCGCAGAAGCCTATTACTCAACCAACTAAAGAACGAAGGGAAGATTTTCATCTCTGACCTGATGAAACAGTTCGACGTGTCCGAGGTCTCGATAAGGAAGGACCTGGCCATCCTGGAGGAGAGGAAACTGCTTTTGAGGGTCAAAGGCGGCGCCGTGGACATGCACCAGACCGGAGATTACGATGACATGTCCATCAGCCAGAAGCAGCGCATGCATTCGCGCGAGAAACAGATGATCGGAAAGTTCGCCGCTTCGCTGATCATGGACGGAGAGACCGTGATCTTCGACTCGGGTACCACAGTCATGGAAATCGCAAAGAATCTTGACAGCCTCAACAATCTCACAGTCATAACGAACGCTCTCGACATAGCCATCACCCTCAATAAATATTCAAGGTTCAACGTGATCGCCCTCGGAGGCAAAATGAGGTCTGTATCCTACTCTACCGTAGGAATGCTCGCCGAATCGGCGCTCAAGAACTTCTACTGCGACAAGCTTTTCCTCGGCGTCGACAGCGTCAGCATCAAGGACGGAATCTCCACTCCGAATCTCGAAGAGGCCAGCCTCAACCAGGCGATGATCAACTCCGCCAAAGAGGTAATCGCAGTCTTCGACTCAAGCAAGTTCGGCCGCAGAAGCTTCGTACATATCGCTTCTCTCGACAAGATAGATACAATCGTCACAGATTCAGGCATTTCGCCTGATTTCAAAGACTATGTAGAGGCATCCGGAATAAAACTCCACATCGTCGACATTTAATACCTATTAATATATTAATAAGGGGTATTCTTATTTTTATAAGTATTTTTTGCAAATATTCTTTCTTTTCTTAACTTTGTTGTCACGACAAAAGTTAATTATTGAAAGAATATTGTTTTTATATGGCAAAGAAACACAATTGGCTTCTCTATGCTCTGATTACCGTGGTGACATGGGGTATCTGGGGCGCATTCTCGTCAACACCTGACTATCCTGCAACCCTGACCTATGTAGTCTGGGCGATAAGCATGGTCCCGTGCGCTCTGGTAGCATTGTCAAACATCAAGTTCAAGCTTGACACAAACCCGAAAGGGGTAATCCTCAGCATGGGAGTTGGCCTTCTCGGAGCCGGCGGACAGCTGATCCTCTTCGAAGCCTTGAAACATGGACCAGCATATCTGATCTTCCCTCTCATCTCCGTCGCCCCTATCGTGACAGTGATTCTCTCTACGGTATTCCTCAAGGAAAGAGTCAGCAAGCTGGGCGCTGTCGGAATACTCCTGGCCTTCGTAGCCCTCGTCTGCTTCTCGCTCTCGAGCGGATCCGACGAAGCCGCCAAGGACAACCTCTGGATAATCCTCGCCTCTCTGGTGTTCATCTGCTGGGGTACCCAGGCCTTCGTCATGAAGCTTGCCAACAACCACACCCCAGACGCAGAAAGCGTATTCGTCTACATGGCGATTTCAGCCGTAGTGCTGATCCCTGTCGCCCTTATGATGACCGATTTCTCGCAGCCTATCAATACATCTTTCAACGGACCTTATCTCACTTTCTGCATACAGATACTGAACTCGATCGGCGCATTCGCCCTCGTATATGCCAACAGGTATGGAAAGGCAATGCTCGTGGCCCCTCTCGCCGACGCTCTGGCCCCGGTGATCACGACGGCCATCTCGCTGGTGCTCTACGCCCACATCCCGGGCATCGCCCAGATCATCGGTATCGTATCGGCAATCAGCTGCGTGCTGATCTTCAGCAGAGAGTAACAGAAATATACCGGTGTTCATCCGGAAATAGTAGTTCTTGAAAACGAAATGTTAATGGAGTGGAGACCCCCGCGTGATGCGGCGGTCTCTTTTTTTATTGGGAATCGAGCCACTGGCTAGGCGTCAGGTCTGTACGCAGCTTGAAGTTCCTGAAGAACGAGACGTCGCTGGAGAACCCGGCGCGCTCGGCGAGATCCAGCATCTTGATATCCGGATTCTCTTTCAGGACCTTCTGGGCATATCTGATCCTGTAATCATTTACGAAATCAGTAAAACTGCCCCCTGTCTTCCTGTTGATGCAATAAGAGATATACTGCGAGTTGGTTCCCAGCACGGTAACCAGGTCGGAAACCTTCAGCCTCGGCTGCAGATACAGCTGACGGCTCTCCATGAGCTCCGATATCTGGGCCATGAGTTCGTCGGCGCGGGCATCGTCAAGAATATAATCCCCACTGTCGGCGGCATCATCAGCATCATCGGCCCCGGCTGCCTGACGCTTCTTTCCGTGCCAATAGAGGAATGCTGCGACGGCCAGGATCAGCATCAGAGCGCCCGCCAGCGGCACCCACGGAATCGAAAGGGCGCGCCGGCCCGGCAAACCAGGCGACAAGACGAAGACAGCAGCGGACGGGTTCATGTAATCGGCCCCGATTCCGCCCGAAACGATGATACGGCCGTCCTCGGACATGGTCGCGGACCCAATCAGGAAGTCTTCGATCGCTTCGGTATGGTACAGCATAAGCGACGCTTTCCCGCCCTCGAGGGCCTGCCTGTAGTCGATACGGAGGACGCAAGCCGAGCCGTCTTCCCCGATTCCGGTAAGGAAAGCCGCACCGGTCTTGCGGTCCGCGAAAAAGCCGCCGTAATACGATATGGAGCCCATAGGACCTTCCATCGGGACGTCGCATTCAGTCTCGAGAAGGGAGAACTCTCCGTCCGTGACCTTGAGGATAGCGACCTGGCCGTCGGCGTTCCATGCCGGGACCAGATATGTATAGTCCCCCGATTCCATGTCTCCGACAAAGAAATCGGCCGAGCGCAGGTCTCCGCCCAATGGCCTGACGCGCCATTCGTCGAGAAGCGACACATGATAAGGGTCCCCGTTCAGCCGGTCGACGATCACGGGACTGATTTCTTTTCCATAGTTGTCCTGGGACCCGAAGATTATGGCATCATCCCCGGAAGTGCGGAGAATATATGGCTGGGAACGCTGGTTCGAGCTTACTTTTACGACTTTGCCGCCGGTTTTCCGGTCATAGATTTCGATGTCGTCCTCTTTGTACCAGTTCCCGGAGACCACTATCCTGCCGTCCGCGAGCTCGGTGCTGCGGCAGAGGGCCCTCTTCGTATCCATTATCGGGACCGGATTGAAGGAATGGCTGTCCGGATCGTAAACCTCGACCGAGAAGCTCTGGCCGATGCCGATGTAGTCATTATGGCCGCCGAACACATAGACCTTACCGTCAGAGGCAAGCACGGAACTGGCGTCGTCATGAGGATAGACAGTAGGGATCGAGGTCCATTTGCCGCCATGATAGTATTCTGCCGTCGATGTCAGCAGGAATCCGGTCGTATGTCCCCCTATCACGACAATCTCGTCGCCGTGAGTGAATATAATATGAGTAAAACGGGGGATGGTCATATCCGGGAGTCTCTCGTAGCTCATCCGGACGAACTGGACATCGCGTCCGGACGACAACTGAGCGCCCTCTTCGGCAGAAGATGCCTCAAGAGGAACAAAAAGTGCGCACAATAAAAGAAATCCGAGACGCCGCATTGGCCTTAGTTTAAGTATCCAAATATAGCAAATACTTCCGAAAGACTTTCATATTCTCAAAAAGAAAGTCTGTTTTTAGGATTTGAAAACCAGATGGGACATACTACAGCTAACTTAGCTTCCGTGGACTAAAAACATAATTGACAAAAACATGAAAACTATCAGAAAAGAGATTTACTCCGTCCCTCGGGTCGAGATCACGGAGTTGACTGTCGAGACGAACATCCTCGCAGCAAGCGGCAGCGCCAGCCTTTTCGGCGCAGGTGTCGACGAATCCAACGCCGACAGTAACGGAACTTCAATCTGGTAAAACTATGAAAAAAACATCAGTCATTTCAGCATTCGCATCATTGCTTGCAATCGCAGCAGGATGCTCCAAGGAAACTCCGATGGAAGTAATTCCGGCAGAGCCAGAAACTGTTTCCACACTTACCGTATCGGCCAGGCATGGAGAGGCCCCGGTATCGGCAGATACCAAGGTCGCCTACGGAACGACGGACGCCACATGGGAAACAGGCGACAAGATTTTCCTTATCAAGAGTGACGGCACCACTATCGCCCTTACCCTGAGCGATGGAGCAGGTACTTCTGAAGGAACATTCTCTTCTACCGACCCTGTAGTTGCAGGAAACTACACTCCGTATGCGGTCAGCGGCAGCGCTCTTACCAAGGGATTCGTCAGCGTAAGCGACGGAAGCATAACCCTCAACCTGAACGAACCTGGAGGCGCGACCCTTGCCGATGCGATGGAACACGACATACTGAAGGGATCGACTGTTTCGCTTGTATCCGGACAGGAGCATGCTGACATTACCGGGCTGACCACCCATATGCTCAGCTATATCAGAATCAGGTTCAATAATCCATCTGAGGCAATTGCTTCCATAGGATTGAATTCCGCCGGCGGCATATATAAGACCGTCACCATCTCCGCCGACGGGGCTGTCTCAGGAAGCGAGTCCACTACCGAGACCATCCTGGTAGATGCGGCCGGAGATGCCGCGAACGGTTATACCGGTTATCTCGCAGTATATGACAAGACTACTGCAAACTTGTATGCGCACGCCGTAGATGCCAACAATAAAGCTTTCGCCAGGTGTGTGTCCTCGCATGATGCCGATTACGACGCAGGAGTCGTGTATGGAAAGAGCTTTACTATCACCGATGCCCAGGCTGCTTCTGCCGCAAGCGGAACACTGAGCGGCCATACGTGGATAGACATGGGGCTTAGCGTAAGATGGTCCGACAGGAATTATGGCGCATCTTCCCCTTACGAATACAACCGCAACGTGGATGAAAGAGATGCATACAGCTACGACCAGAACGGGTGGCCTGAATGGGCCGGATGGCGTTCCCCGACAAGAGATGAGATCTATGAGCTGTACTACAGCTGCTCCAAGACTTGGGTTGAAGGCTCCATCAATGGCATCACCTTCTCCAATGGAGAAAACAGCATATTCATGGGAGCCGGAGGATACGAAAGGTATAGGGATGACGGCTATGACTGGAACTACAGCATCGATTCGGCTGTCATTTTCTGGGCTAACGAGGCCGAATCAGACACCTACGGCAACACATATGACAAGCGGTGTGTCATGAACATGAATTCCGTTTCATTCACGTCCAGTATCATCGAAAACAGAAATTTCACCTTCTGGGACTATGCCGCCGGCAGACTCGTCTGCGAGTATTGATGTCACCTCTCGATCTTGACAAGTTCGAGATCGAAGACCAGAGTGCTCCAGGCAGGGATATCGTCCATCTTCGCAGGCCCGTAAGCCCATTTTGCCGGGATGGTCACCTCGTACCTGTCTCCCTCATGCATTCGCGTAAGGGCAATCTGCCACCCCATGATAAGGTCGCGGACAAGGAAGAGGGCCGGAAGCGGATCATTCTCTGTCGTATCGAATACAGTACCGTCTATTAGCCGGCCTGTATAACGGACATACACAATACCATTCGGGGTCGGACATTTTGTACCATGTCCGACCTCGATCTGTTTCATTATCACGCCATTGTCGAGTACCTTCACGCCCTCTTCAAGCGCCTTTTCTTTCAGGAATTCCTCGTTGGCGAGCTTATATCCGTTATTTTTCTTCGGGTGTCTGTTCCTGCTCATCGTCTTGCGTATTTAACCGCAAGATAGGTATTTTATCCGATATATTCGTTAATGAGGCGGATGACGAGATCGTTGAGCTTCTCGACTTCGGTATCTCCGGTGCTGGCCTCGATATGACCGTTTCCGACGCCGCTGTCGTTAGTCAGGTAGACATATGTGCCGCCGGTCAGGATCGCAAACTGACGGGACATGAGTTCGCAGCTCTTCTCGTCGCTTGAGCAGAAGATCGGAATGATTCTGATGCCTTTTGCAGCGAATGCGGCGATACTGCCCTGCAGCGACTGTATTACGGATGCTTCTTTATGGGCCGGAGCGTCCAGGATCAGGAATGCGAGGCGGGCACGGGCGGACTGGCTCCACGAGAGTTCTGACAGCGCTGTTTCGAGGGCTCTGTCGACAGCTTCCGGAGTGTCTCCGCCGCCGTTGGCATGCTGCTGGCGGACGTAATCGGCCGCTTTGGCGAAGTCACCTACGAAGTCGAATGTCTTGGTAACATAATCGTCGCCTTCGTCTCTGTAGAAGACCATTCCTGTGCGCAGGGCGACGTTGTCATGATCATTGGAAACGACGTTGAGGATCGAGACGAGGTCGCTCTTGAGAAAGTCGATTTCATCGATCATGGAGCCGGTCGCATCGACGATGAAGGCGATGTCGGCAGTTCCTTCGGGCGCCGGGGCTACAATTGTATAGTCGTTGGTCATGACCTGTCCGTTTGCATCCCAGTTGGTGATATCGGGATTACCTTGCATCAGTTCTCCCCCGATCTTTATGGTGAGTCTTTCTTTTTCGATGGCAGTCTGACTGGCTGTAGGGACGGTAACGTCGACCCAGAGGGAGGCATTTCCCTTGTTGTCGGTCCTGGTCTCCCAGATCGTCTGGCCGTCGCGCAGCAGTTCTACCTTGGCGTCGATGGCGTCAGTCCCGTTGGATGCCGCAACATGGACGGCGACTCTGTTGCCGGTGTAGAGGCCCCAGAAGTCGGAGAATTCGCTGAACCCTTCGCCGTTTTCGCTGGTCTCGGTCGTCATGAGCTTGCTCCAGAGATTCCAGTTGGAGAGGTCGTTCCATTCGGAGGCGGTGAGGACGCCGGGACCTGCCTGGGTTCCACCATCGCTTGTGCCCCAGCCCCTGTAATAATCTTCTGTGTATCTGTTTCTTGTATCGAGATGATGGCCATCTTTGCAGCAAGAGACTGCGGCTGCGGCAATAGCAAATAGAAGGATTATCTTTTTCATATTATCTGTTGTTTTCACATTATCATAATTCCTGATTGCCGATTCCTTGCATGGTTTATGAAGTATTTTCATTACTTTTGTCTCTGACTAAACGGATTGATTATGCAAATTGACGCTGTATTGCTTTGGGTCGACGGTAACGATCCTGTACTGACTGCAAAGAGGAGCAAATATGCCCCCGCTGACGCTTTAAAGATGAGCGACGTCGCCGGTGCCACGAGGTATGCCAACGTCGGAGAGATCTTCTGGTGCATCGCCTCGCTCAACCGCTTCGCGTCTTTCCTGCATAAGATATATATCATTACAGACGGACAGGATCCGCATCTGGACCCGTTCCTGGAGAAGAATTTTCCATCCGGACATATTCCATACGAGATTGTGGACCATAAGACCATCTTCAAGGGCTACGAAGAGTATCTTCCGGTCTTCAATTCGACTTCGATCGAGACGATGATGTGGAGGATTCCGGGGCTCAGCGAGCATTTCATTCTTCTGAACGACGATTTCGTGCTGCTGAAACCATGTTCTCCGTCAGATTTCTTTACTCCGGCCGGAGATCCGATCTGCTACGCGGGACGGTACTGCGCTCCGTGGGCGAGGCTGATGGGCAAGCTGAAGAGCCTGAAGATCGGACATGAAGCCTGCACTTTCAAGCGTATGATGCTGGTCGCCGCGGATATTGTGGGCCAGAAGAAGTACATCCTCTATCTGGGACATACCCCGCGAGGGCTTCGCCGCAGTTTCTTCGAAGAATTCTATTCCGCCCACCCGGAGCATCTGGTATCCAATATCCGCGACAAGTTCAGGCATCCTTCGCAGTACCAGACGCAGGAACTGGAGTATCTGGCGCTTCAGAAGGTGGGCCGGGTCGAAGTCCGTCCGCATTCTGATGTCCTTATATATATGGAACCGAAACCGAAGCCGGATTATCTGCATAAGAAGATAGTCAAGGCCGGGCAGGAAAAGTATAAGTTCTGCTGCTTCAACGGCATCGACCAGGCTTCCGCAGAAGACATCGAGATGATCCGTTCCTGGATCGAGGCCAAGCTTTCATTAAAGCCTTCCGAATAACAAAACCAATGAGATTACTCCGGTCCATCCTTTCGCCGGCCATCGCCCTTACGCTCGCCCTGGCGGCATGTTCCCATGAACCATCATCCGATGGTCAATTCCCGGCCGTCTCGGAAAAGCCCGGGAAAGGCTGGTTCCCCCTGGTCACTGATTCAGGCCCAGCTGCAGTCTGTCTGGACACTGCCGATGCCATGGTCATAAGGATCGCTTCCGAAATGCTCTCGGACGACATGGAGCGTGTGACCGGACAGTGCGGAAAAGTCATCCATTCAAGCTGCGTGGCCGATCTGCCGGACAGGGCGGCCGTCGTCGCCGGGACTCTTGGAGGAAGCCGGCTTATTGACGAACTGGCGGACATGGGGCTTCTGGGCACGGCGGACGTCAGCGGAAAGTGGGAGTCCTTTCTGGTCAGGACCGTCCATATCCCTGGTCATGTCCAGCCTGTCCTGGTGGTTGCCGGAAGCGACAGGCGCGGCACCGCCTATGGACTTACGACCCTCAGCAGGGCCATCGGCGTCTCTCCATGGTACTGGTGGGCAGATGTCGCCCCGGCACCTCGCAAGACGCTCTATGTACAGCCGGGAAGATTCGTCCAGGGAGAGCCTTCAGTTCAGTACAGAGGCATATTCATCAACGACGAGCGCTTTGGCGGCTGGGCTCTGTGGGCGGAGCAGACGTTCGACAAGGAAAGCGGGGAAGTCGGCCCGAAAACATACAGGAAGGTGTTTGAGCTGCTGCTGCGCCTGAAGGGAAACCTGCTCTGGCCCGCCATGCACAATGGCACCCGGGCCTTCAATGCCAATCCGGAGAATGCCCGGCTTGCCGATGAGTATGCAATAGTGATGGGATCCTCACATTGCGAGCAGATGCTCCGCAACAACGAGGATGAATGGAAGAACGCCGGGACCTGGGGTGATTTCAACTATGTCACCAACCGGGAAAATATGGTCCGCTACTGGGAAGAAAGGGTGAAGGCGAACGGGCGTTACGAGAATATCTATACCCTCGGGCTTCGCGGCATCCACGACTATCCGATGGAGGGGGCCGGGACTACCGAGGAAAGGGTCAGGCTGATGCAGCAGGCGATACAGGACCAGCGCGACATTATCCGCCGCAACGCCGGCGGGGCCGTGGAGGATATTCCTCAGGTCTTATGTACATACGAAGAGGTCCTGGAGGCTTATCACAACGGCCTGGAGGTCCCTGACGACGTCACCCTGCTCTGGTCGGACGACAAACATGGCTACACGCGCAACCTCTCGAACCCGCAGGAGCGGGAACGCAGCGGCGGCGCCGGCATATACTACCATCTTTCCTACCATGGGGATCCGGCATCATGGATCTGGCTCAGCCCTCTGTCCCCTGCGTTTATTTCCACAGAGCTTACCAAGGCCTATGCCTTCGGGGCGAGGAAGATATGGGTGTTCAACGTCGGCGACATCAAGCCGGCGGAAAAGGAGATATCCTTTGCGATGGACCTGGCCTGGGACATAGACAGATGGGCTCCGGAAAAGGCCTGGAAGTATTCAGAAGAATGGTTTTCGGATATTTTCGGGGAGGAGGCCGGAAAGGAGATGGCGGACATACAGCTTTGCTATTACAGGCTCATGGCCTCGGGCAAGGACTCCCACGTATGGTTCGTCGATTACACCGAGGATGATGTCAATGGGCGCATAGAGGAGTGGCGGGCGGCTGAAGACAGGGCGCGGCAGCTTGAGAAGAGCATACCGGATTACCTCAAGCCGGCTTACTTCGAGCTGCTTCTGTACCCTGTCCGCGGGGCTTCCCTGCTGAACCGTTACCAGCTTCTGTCCCGGCGCAGCATGGTCCGCGCCTCAAGGGGCGACGATTCCGCCCTTGAGGATGCGCGGGAGGTCGAAAATGCCTATCATGAGCTGGACAGCTGGACCCGGAAATATAATGAGGATCTGCTGGACGGGAAATGGTCCCATTTCTTCTGCTGGCGTCCTTACCACTGGTATTATTCCGACAATATGGATGCTCCGGAGCAGATTATTCCCGCAAGGGCGTTCCGCCGTGCGAAGAATGAAGGCAAGGGACGGATCAGCGTGGTCAGGGGACTGGGATTCTCGGACGGGGTGCTGATCCAGCCGTTTGATACGTCCTGCTGCGTACGGCCGGAAGATGCGCCGTTCGTGGAGTATGAAATAGAGTCGGGGGCCGGGGAGAAAGTCATCGAGATCCGAACGCTGCCGACGCTTCATGTCTATGAGGGACGCAACGCCAGATATGCTGTAAGGATTGACGGCGGCGAGCTGCAGGTGTTCTCGATCCATGCGGAGGATTTTACGGCCGAATGGAGGAAGAATGTGCTGCAGGGCTATTCGAAGAGGGTCGTCAGGCTGGCAGAGGGAGGAAGGCACAAGCTCCGGATTTATCTCCCAGACCCGGGCGTAGTGATTCAGGAGATAAGGATCATTCATTAATTTCTCATGTAAACCGTCGTATTGGTATACATGTTGTTCTAAGAGTCCACGAAATAATAACACATATCATATGAAACGCACTCTCATTCTTTTCGCATTTCTTCTTCTGTCCGGAGGAATGACGGCTATTGCCCAGGATCTCGATCTGGTAAACTATGGTGACACTGTTTTCGTCACGAATCTTCCGAAATATGAAGGGCTTGACATCCCCGAGGACGCACCGTTGCTGACTCCAGAGGGAAGGGCGCTGGCTCTCAAAAGCATCGAGAATAAATTTGGCAAGATTGAGAAATATGAGGAGTGCTACGGAGCCTGCACAGGCTTGCATTATCTTATCGTGACGCTAGACAGCGGAGACGAGATTACCTTTGAGAACGGCTGTCTGGAAGGATTCACGCTGGTATCCTCCAGATTTCCCGCTGCAATGGATTGGTTCGAGGGAGGTCTGCGTGTCGGCAGTGCTCCTGCGCAGCCGAAAAAAGAGAGCATCAGGGTAGAACGCTCTGAGAATGATCCGAATGTGTTTCATTTCTGGGACGATGACATGAGGTCCGACCTGATTACCCTCTTTAAGATGGGCCCTGACGGACTAATCACAGAAATCTTCTATTCTTTCAACGCCTGCTGAGCGCCGGTAAGGAAAGGCTAAGACAGCTAAAGGGCGATGTATTCCTTCAGCACCTGGCTCTGCGGTTTCAGCTTTGCTTTCCAGCCAAATTCCTGCTTGAAGCATCGATTATCCTCAGTAGTGAAATAGACATTGTCAAACTCATCGTCCGACTCGGGAACAAAGAACATCAGTTTCTGGCCGGCGAACTGCGCCCATGTGCCGGCGGCATCGGCGCCGACCTCAAACCATCCCAGGACATTGTTGTTGTAACGCTTGTCCTTATTGGAATAGACGATATAGTTTACCCAATAGCAGAACAGGTCATAAGGCGTCGAGTCCGGGAGCTGAAGGATGAACCGGTCGCCGGATTGCTTGACGGAAGGCCTGACGGGGTGATTGTTCTCATTAATCACCATGAAGTCATTGACGGCTCGCGTGATTTCAGTTTCGGTCATTTCCGCAACTATGACTCTTGTTCCGGTAGTACTTTCATCTTTGACAAGTTGGTTCATGGTCACCTGTGCCTTTTGGCCACAGGCGAATAAGGATGTGAAAAGTCCCATTGCTGTAAGAATGATTATTAGATGTTTCATGTTTTCAACACAAAGATAATCGTATTTATCGAAAGACAATAAATTTTTACAAAAAATCAATAAACCTCGCTTTATTTTTTCTTTGATTTGCAGTTATCAAAAGCGGCCAGAAGCTCATTAAGCTGATCAACCAATTGCTCCTGGCTGTCATCGGCGTATATTTCTTCCACTTTATCAAATACCAGCCTGTATTCCTCCTCGTTGCGGATAACGCCTCTCTTCAAGATGTTTTGAATGCGCCTATTATTCCGATTGGAGAAATCGTTCAGATCGAATCCGAATTCCTGACGAAGCTTAAGATTCAGCATGTGCAAAAGAGGTTGAGGAAACTCCAAGACATATTCATTTATGTCATGTAGCAATTCTTTTCGTGCCTGCAGTTTATATTTGAATTTCCAGTTCACGTCACAGGCTTCTCGAACGATCCCTCGCCAAAACGACCCATCCTCTCCCAGAAAATCTATAATGGACATACACCATCTTTCCAGCAATTCGGGATTCTTCGGCAGTTCGAGTTTAATTGATTTCTTCACATCCGCATTTTCTGTCATATCATTTTCCGTTTTGTCTACCAAATATAGCAATTTTTCCCTTGTTAGAATAAACGGTTAAGGGTGCAACGGTATGCCCGGCACTGCCCTCTGCGGCACTTCCTTGCCCCCTCACCGGCCGAAATAACTGGTTAAGGGTGCAGCAGTATGCCCCGTACTGCTCTCTGCGGCACATCCTTGCACCCTCACTGGCTGAAAAACGGTGTTGAGGGTGCAGGAGTATGCCCTGCTCTGCACTCTGTGGCACATCCTTGCACCCTCATCTGCCGAAAAACAGTGTTGAGGGTGCAGCGGTATGCCCCGTACTGCCCTCTGTGGCACTTCTTTGCACCCTCAACGGCTGAAAAACAGGGTTAAGGGTGCAGAAGTATGCCCTGCACGGCTCTCTGTGGCACATCCTTGCACCCTCATCGGCCGAAAAGAAAAAAGGCATAACAAAAACGAGACTTGAGCCCGAGGCTGCCCCTCGGGGGGCTTCGGGGTCGCTCGTCCGGGCACCGTCCAGAAATAAACAATGAAGGACAACCATAAGGCTGTCCTTCATTGTTTAGAGCGGAAAACGAGACTCGAACTCGCGACCCCGACCTTGGCAAGGTCGTGCTCTACCAACTGAGCTATTTCCGCATTAAAAATCCCGGTTTGGTGTTTCGGGATTGCAAAGGTACGTAAATTTTCTTTACGTGCAAATTTTTTTTTAGAAATTTACACTTCCACCCAAAAAGAGCTAGACTTCCACGCAAGTCGAGAACTCGCGGAGGAAGCGCATGTCGTTCTCGAAGTAGTGGCGGAGGTCATTAACCTGCCACTTGAGCATCGCGATACGCTCGATACCCATACCGAAAGCGAAGCCGCTGTACTTCTTGCTGTCGATGCCGGAAGCCTCGAGCACGTTAGGATCGACCATGCCGCAGCCGAGAATCTCAAGCCAGCCGGTACCCTTGCAGATGTTGCAGCCCTTGCCATGGCAAATGTTGCAGCTCACGTCAACCTCGGCAGAAGGCTCGGTGAACGGGAAGTAAGACGGACGCATACGGATCTGGGCGTCCGGACCGAACATTTCGCGCGCGAAAAGAAGGATAGCCTGCTTAAGGTCTGCGAAAGTGACATTCTCGTCGATATAGAGACCCTCGATCTGATGGAAGATGCAATGCGCGCGGGCTGAGATAGCCTCGTTGCGGAACACACGGCCCGGGCAGACAATCCTGATTGGAAGCTTCATGGACTCCATCGCGCGAACCTGCACGGAAGAAGTATGAGTCCTAAGGAGAAGCGGATTGACATGACCGGTAGAGACGAAGAATGTATCCTGCATGTCCCTGGCCGGATGGTTCGGAGGGAAGTTCAGAGCCTCGAAGACATGATAGTCATCCTCGACCTCAGGGCCCTCGGCGACATCGTAGCCGAACTTGCGGAAGATACCGACGATCTCCTCGCGGGCGATTGAAACAGGGTGACGGGAACCAAGAGTATAGATATCTCCAGGCATGGTGGCGTCCTCGGACGAACCGGCGGCAGACGAAGTGCCGGCGGCAGCCTTGAGCTCGTCGATCTTGGCCGTAGCCTCCTTCTTGAGGACATTCAGCTTCTGGCCGAACTCCCTCTTGAGCTCCGGCGCGATAGTCCTGAATTCATCAAAAAGCTGGGTAATCTCGCCCTTCTTTCCGAGAAGACGCACTCTCGCCTCCTCCACTTCTTTCTCGGTCTTGCACTGCAGAGACTGGATCTCTGCCATTATCCGTTCAATCTGTTCCTTCATCATCAAAATTATTTTCGAACTGCAAAGATAACCAAAACAAATAAGAATTGTCCTGATTTACAAAAAAAAGCCTACTCTCCTCCTGCCGCCTTGCGCCTCTTGGCGCGAGCCTTCTCGGCACGTCCTGCCCCGCTCTTAAGATACTTCTTCCACTGATCCTCATTGAAAAAGGTCTTGAAAGAATTGAATATCTTATCCATCCACTTATCCTGGACAACCACATAAAGGTCAGGATTCTCCACCTTGGAATCTCTCAGCGTCTTGATCTCGGCTTCGAGAGCAGCATAATCATGCTGCAGAGTCGAATCCACATAAAAGACCTGCCAATCCTCAAGGTCAAGCAACTCGGCCAGCCTGTCCGCCTCCCTGGCAGCGAGCTCTTCCATGGAAGGCTCCTTCTTATCCTGGGCACAAACATCGATTCCACAAAGGAAACAGCCGGCAAAAGCGAGCATTAAAGTCAAAAAGGCCTTATTCATAGCAAAAAAATTCATAGATTTGCATAATGGACATCCGCAAAAATAAGAATTAAATATAATATATGAAAGGAAAAGCGCTTATCTGCATCCTCGCCTTATCAATGGCGGCATCGGTGACCAACACCACCGACGCATGCACAAACATCATCATCACTAAAGGCGCGAGCGCCGACGGCTCATGCATGGTATCATACGCAGCCGACTCGCACGCTCTCTATGGAGAACTTTACTTCCAAGACGCCGCTGACTGGGACGCCGGATCGACAAGAAAGATAATCGACTGGGACTCAGGTAGATATCTCGGAGACATAGAGCAAGTCGCCCACACCTACAAGAGAGTCGGAAACATGAACGAGCACCAGCTCATCATCGGCGAAACCACCTTCGGAGGACGTCCTGAGCTTGTGGACAAGCACGGAGTCGTCGACTACGGCTCGCTCATCTACATCGCCCTCGAGCGCTGCAAAACCGCCCGTGAAGCCATCAAAGTCATGACCGACCTGGCCAACGAATACGGCTACTACTCCAGCGGCGAATCCTTCTCGATCGTCGACAAGGAAGAGGCCTGGATCCTCGAAATCATCGGAAAGGGAACGATCATGAAGAACGGCCGCAACATCAACCGCGGCATCGTCTGGGTCGCCCGCAGGATCCCTGACGGGATGGTCAGCGCCCACGCCAACCAGTCCCGCATCACCACTTTCCCTCTCCATGATCCGGAGAACTGCATGTACTCCAAGGACGTAATCTCATTCGCCCGCAAGAAAGGCTACTTCGACGGAGCCGACGATGACTTCAGCTTCGCAGACGCATACGCACCGCTCGACTTCAGCGCCCTCAGGGCCTGCGAAGCCAGAGTCTGGAGCGCCTTCAACATAATGAGCAACGGCTGGTTCTCATATGAGGACGAGAACGGACGCATGGTCACCAAAGACGCCTCCGAGTTCCTCGAATATGCGATGGGCTACAGCCGCACCCCGCGCATCCCGCTCTTCATCCAGCCAGCCAAGAAGATGACTGTCAAAGACGTAGCCGACATCATGCGCGACCACTACGAGGGCACTCCTATGGACATGACCCAGGACATCGGCGCAGGCGGCAACGCCCTTCCATACAGATGGAGACCGATGAGCTTCGAGTACAATGGCAAGACATACATCAACGAAAGAGCCATCGCAACCCAGCAGACCGGATTCTGGTTCGTCGGCCAGGCCAGGGGCTCATACCCTGACGTAATCGGAGGAATCCTCTGGTTCGGCACAGACGACGCCGCGACATCGTATGTCACCCCGATCTACACCAACGTCACAAAAGTTCCGAGGTGCTTCCAGGAAGGCAACGGCGATATCATCACATACTCTGCGACCTCATCTTTCTGGGCCAACAACCGAATCGCCAACGACTGCTATAGGATGTATAACATAATGGCACCATACGTTCGCGAGAAAATCGATGCATTTGAGAAAAAGCAGCTGGAAGCAATACGCGATATCGACAGCAAGGCCCTGGACATATATGCAAAGGCAGCGGAGAAGGCCAATGCCAAGGCAGAGAAGAAAGGCGAGAGCTACAATCCAAGAGAAGACACAGGAGACAACTTCTCAGCCGTCAAAAGGCTTCTGACGAACTACTCCGTAGAAACGGCCCAGGACCAGTTCAAAGCGTGGAAAAAGCTCGAAGAGACCCTTCTTGTCAAATATATCGACGGCAACGTAAAAGGCCAGAACAAAGACGGCTCATTCATCCATAGCGAGCTTTCAGTCCATATGGCAGGAAAGATCGAGCATCCGGAATATACCGAGATATGGAAAGAGGCCGTTGCCAAGAGTCACGGCGAAATAATCGAAGAAAAAGAGCTTGAATAGCTACATGTCGGCGACGCTGAAAAGGCGCGCGTCGATATCATAACCCTTAAGAGGACCGTTCCGCAGAGAATCTACCTTCTCCAGGAACGGTTCTTTTTTGAAGCCCTCTACCGAATACTCGACATCGCAGACAAGGACCTTATCCTTTTTCGGAGAGAACGCGACTATATCGACATCAGGCAGGCCGGACTTGTCTTTTTTGGACGCCCAGTCTCCTCCGAGTTCCCGGATTCCGTTCTCTTCGGCGAATTTATGCATGAAATAGCGGACCAGGACCTGTTTCGCATGCGCCGGATAGTCTTGTAACATATTTGTTTTAAGGGTATCGAAACCACCCTTGTAGAATATGGACTGGAAGGGGCTTATATATTTGAGCCACAACCATAGAAACAAATCTGTTATTTCGTATCTGACGACGTTCCTGCTTTTACTGCCGGCAAGCACAGGCCTGGACTTGGTCACAAGCTCATAATCCGTCTCTAATTTTGCCAGATGACCGCCGGTAATGGCGCCCGAGAGCCTTTCCTCTATCTCCGGCTGAGAGTCGACACCAGACGCTATCAACTGGAGGATAGAGCGATACATCTCCGAATTCTTGCCAAGGATTCTGTCGAGGACAGTTTCTCCTTCGTTCATGAAACCGGAATCAGGAGAGAAAAACCTGTCTATGACCGCTTCTTTCGTGCAAATTCCGTCCTCAAGCAAAGACGACAGATAGCGGCACGAGCCTCCCGTGACCATATAAATCGCGAGAAGATCCTCGTTGGTACAGCTAGGATTAGCATCAAGAAGCAGAGACTTGATCTCCCTTATCCCGAGGTTGCCGAGACGGATCTCCTGGTCTGGAAGACCATGCATCGGGGCGTCTTCTTGAGTGAAAATCGTGTCTACAGCGGCCTGATTTGAGCATATAAGGACAAGATTGACGTGGCCGGAACGGCGGCTGCGCATCCATGAATCCCTGATATACTCATATATCCCGGAATCCTTCTTCCGGAACTCCTGGAAGTCATCAATGACCAGAGAGAAAGTCACCCTGGATCCGAGATAAAGGAAATAATCGAACAGTTTCCGGTAGGTGTTGACCGTTTTCGATACCGATTCTCCGGTCGCCTTCTGTATTGCATCACGGCATTCGGAGACAATCATCGCCTCCGCCCGGGAACCGATCCCGAGATAAAAGAGCAAAGCGTCCTGCAGAGACCTGACGACGAGGGTCGTCTTGCCTGAAAATCTTGGTCCGGAGACTAAAGTCATCCTTCCGGACTTTGTGCTTGCAAGCCAAAATTGCCGTTCCAGCAGCTTGGATTCGCTATCTCTACTAATTAATTTCATAAACGTTAATTTAACGGAAATAAACCTACGCCCACAAAATTAGCAAAAAATAGCAGAATTGCTACCGAAACGGCAACTTTATTTGCCTATGAAAAGCAATTAATTCGAGAGCACGACCTGTCCGCCGATGGCGTCGATCTTCACGACTGAATCCCTGTGGACGGAGCCGTCGAGGATCGCGGTTGCAAGCTGGTTGACCAGCTCTCTCTGCATAAGCCTCTTGATAGGACGCGCGCCATAAGCAGGATCATATCCCTTGTCGGTCATATAGTCCTCGAAGCCCTTGGTGAATGTCACTTCGACACCCTCCTCGGAGAGTTTCGAGCGGAGCTCGTCCATCTGGATATGCAGAATCTCGCGCACATCATTCCTCGTAAGAGGATCGAACATTATGATCTCGTCGATTCTGTTCAGGAATTCAGGCCTGATATTCTGACGGAGCACCTCCAGAACCTTGCCCTTGCATTCTTCGAGCATCTGACGGCGTCTGGCGATAGCAGAGAGGTCTTCATTGGCATTCTGGCCGGCAATATCCGGAAGATTATCCATATAGGACTGGATAATGTCGGATCCGGCGTTCGAAGTCATGATCAGAATCGTGTTCTTGAAATCGACTGTACGGCCCTTGTTGTCGGTAAGACGGCCATCGTCGAGGACCTGCAGCAGGGTGTTGAAGACATCCGGATGAGCTTTTTCGATCTCGTCGAGAAGCACTACGGAGTACGGTTTCCTTCTGACGGCTTCGGTCAGCTGTCCGCCCTCGTCGTATCCTACGTATCCCGGAGGGGCGCCGATAAGACGGCTGACGGTATGACGCTCCTGATATTCGCTCATGTCGATTCGCGTAATCATGTTCTCGTCATTGAAAAGGAATTCTGCGAGGGCTTTTGCGAGCTCGGTCTTGCCGACACCGGTCGTACCCATGAACAGGAACGAACCGATCGGACGCTTCTCGTTGGAGAGGCCGGCGCGGCTACGCCTTACGGCATCAGCGACTGCCTGGATCGCGGTATCCTGTCCGACGACTCTCTTGTGCAGGGCTTCTTCCATGCGCAGGAGTTTCTCCTTCTCGCTTTCGAGCATTCTCTTCACAGGGATGCCTGTCCATTTTGCGACAACCTCGGCGATGTCCTCAGGGGTGACGGCCTCTGTGACAATCGGGTCCTTGATGGCAGCCTGCTTGGCGGAAAGTTCTTCGATTTTCTTCTGGATCTCGGCCATGCGACCATAGCGGAGCTCGGCGACTTTGCCATAGTCTCCGGCCCTTTCGGCAGCCTGGGCTTCGATCTTGAAGTTCTCGAGATTCTGGCGGGCGGTCTGGAGGTCGGAGAGGATTCCTTTCTCTTCGTTCCACTTCTTCATCAGCTCTTCGCGGCTGGCTGTCAATTCTTTAAGCTGGCCTTCAATCTTCTCGAGCTTAAGCGAGACGCCTTCGCGCTTGATCGCTTCCTTCTCGATTTCGAGCTGGCGGATCTTGCTGTTAAGGTCGTCAATCGGCTCCGGAACCGAGTTCATCTCCAGACGGAGCTTTGATGCAGCCTCGTCTATGAGGTCGATGGCCTTGTCCGGGAGGAAACGGTTGGTGATGTAGCGGTGCGACAGGTTGACGGCAGCGATCAGCGCGTCGTCTTCGATGCGCACGCGGTGGTGGTTCTCGTATTTCTCCTTCAGACCACGCAGAATCGAGATAGATTCGGCCGGAGACGGCTCGTCGACCATGACCATCTGGAACCTTCTCTCGAGGGCCTTGTCGGCTTCGAAATACTTCTGGTACTCGTCGAGGGTGGTGGAGCCGATTGTCCTGAGTTCGCCTCTTGCGAGGGCAGGTTTCAGGATATTGGAGGCGTCCATCGCTCCGGAGGTCTTTCCGGCGCCGACGAGAGTATGGATCTCATCGATGAAAAGAATGATCTTGCCTTCACTGCCGACGACTTCGCCGACAACGCCTTTAAGTCGCTCCTCGAATTCGCCCTGATATTTCGCACCCGCGATGAGCGCACCCATGTCAAGGGAATAGACGAGCTTGTCCTTAAGGTTTTCAGGGACATTACCATCGATTATCTTCTGGGCTATTCCTTCTGAGATGGCGGTCTTGCCGACACCTGGTTCGCCCACTAGTATAGGGTTGTTCTTTGTCCTTCTGCTGAGGATCTGGAGCACCCTTCGGATCTCATCGTCCCTGCCGATGACAGGGTCGAGCTTGCCGGAAGCCGCCAGCTCATTGAGGTTGGTGGCAAATTTCGGCAGAAATTGCAGATTGCTGCCTGAAGCAGCGCTTCCATTGTAATTCATAATAATACTCCTTTTTTCAGCTCATGGCAGATATAAGCATCAATAGCCGTCTGCTCATGAGAACAAACGGCTATGGTCAAATTATATTCCAATCGCTTCCGGACTGACAATCTGTCAGTCGGAGGAGATATTACTCAGCAGATTCAGTTGCCGGAGCCTCCTGAGAAACAGGGGCTGAAGGGAATGCAGGCTGCTGCTCGGTAACGTTCTCTACCTGGTCGGTAATGTCAACGGCTGCGGAACCGCCATTTCCGAGGGTGAAAGAAGATGCGATAGCTGCTATGAGAATGAAGCTTACGAGGTACCAAGTAGCTTTCTCAAGCTCATTGGCTGCCTGCCTGACACCGAGCACGTTGTTGGCTGCAACGAAGTTGCTGGCCATACCGTCGCCCTTGCCATTCTGAAGCAACACTACCAGCACGAGAAGCACTGCAGCGATAACAATAAGAACTGTCAGAGTTACAAATAACCAATTCATATATAGTTGTAATTTTTATATTTCCTGTCCGAATTTTTCGATAAGGGCTGCAAAGTAAGCATTTTTTTCCGGATTTTTCAAGAGAAGTCTTGAATAAATGCGTTTTGCCTGATCGTAATAGCCCTGCTCGGCATATATCTGCGCCAGAGTTTCGGTGCAGAAATCCTCGTCCAGAAGGGCTCCGTCGCCATCTTCGCCGGATTCGAGGCTGGACTTGACGGCAAATCTCGAAAAGACATTATCATCGTCCTTGCGCACCGTATCGTACTGCGCCTGGGTAAAATAATCCCCTCCGACGACATGGACAGTCCTCTCGTAGCCCTGAGTCTTTTTCTCATCAGATATATAGGAATGGAGAAGGGTCGAAAGATCCTTGTCGGAATAATCCCCCGCACGGTCCCTGACGATATCTGCCACAACCCTGCGGTCGCCCAGATACATGGCTGCGTCGGCATACTGCTCCTTACCCCAGGCATTTCCGCCCATCTTGGCCATACGTACGCAGAGCTCGCGCCTGGCGGCTCCATACCACGGGTACAGATTGACCACGCCGGCGAGTTCGTCCATCGTCAGAGTCTTGAGGTTGATATATCCGCTTCTGTCCATATACTACCAGTTTGCTATAGTTGCGTTCATTATATCCTCGCTCAGCTGCTCCACGATCTTATCGCAGAGATCTCCCTCGACCGCGTCGAGAGGATCCGTGGACGGGTAGTCGGCATAGGCAGAGAAAGACTTCTCAAAATCTTCCTCCGGATACTTGCGGTTGGTGAACTTGATCTTCACCGATACGGTAAGTCTGTTCGTCGAAGCAACCTCATTGGCGGTAATACCCATCGACTTGACGTCGTAGCCGGTGATCTGGCCCTCGATCTCGATATCTCCATCCACATCCACCTGCTCCAGACGTGTCATCCTGCGGAATTTCTCCCTTACCTCCTCGGTAAGCTGATTGCTGAGGGTAGGATTGACCCTGAGCGCCTTGTATTCAAAATAATTCAAGGTCACGGACTTGACATCCGGCTGGATTGACGTGCCTGTAAAAGAATATATTCCGCAGGAATTTGCTGCGGATGCAAGGGCGACAATGGCCAATATTCTGAAAATCAGTCTTTTCATTTCTGTCTTGAGTTTCTGTACTCCGGCGGAAGTTTCCTGTACAGAGTACGTTCTGAAATACCGAGTTCCTCGGCCGCCTTCTTACGGTTGCCGTTGTATTTCTCCAGAGCCTTGCGGATAAGGTCCTCATTGGCCTCCTGGATCGAGAAATTCTCGGTGTGCTCCGTATGATACTCAACATCATGGACAATCTTTGCCGGCTCATGGACATCGTCCTGGATATCGACCATGTCTTCGTCGTCCTGCGGCCGCGAATGAGTGATCACCGGCTGGGCAGGCTCTCCCGGACGACCGGTCTCGACCATGCCGCGGAGTCTGGCCACTTCGGCATTCAGGGCGTAGAGAGCCTTGTAGATCTCCTGCTTGTCCTCGTCGCTCATCTTGCCGCCTGAAGGAGCGCCGACCGTTGCCGGAAGCATGTTCTCTTCATCCTTAGGGATGTAGCGGGAGAGGGTCTCGGCGTTAACTTCGCATCTGCCGGTCGCCGGGGATACGTTCCCCGATTCGAGGGCGGATACCGTCTCGGCTATGTTCTTCAGCTGGCGGATGTTTCCGGGCCAGCGGTAGTTGAGTATAAGTCTTATGGCGTCGCCGGCAAGATTGACCTTGGCGGTGCCGTATTTTTCTGAGAAATCCGCACAGAACTTTCTGAACAGCAGATAGATATCATCTCCGCGGTCACGGAGCGCCGGCATCGTGATCTGGACTGCATTGAGTCTGTAGTACAGGTCGGCGCGGAAGCGTCCCTGGGCGACTGCATAGCGCAGGTCGACATTGGAGGCGGCGATCACACGGACGTCGGTCTTGTCGACTCTGGAAGATCCGACGCGGGTGTATTCTCCGGACTGGAGGACACGCAGCAGCTTTGCCTGATAAGGCAGCGGAAGCTCGCCGACTTCGTCGAGGAAGAGGGTTCCGCCGTTGGCCTCCTCGAAATAACCCTTGCGGGCTTCGATGGCTCCGGTATAAGCGCCTTTCTCATGACCGAAAAGTTCGCTTTCTATGGTTCCTTCAGGAATCGCTCCACAGTTGACGGCAAAGTACTTTCCGTTGCGGCGGAGACTGTTCTGGTGGATTATCTTCGGGATATTCTCCTTGCCGACACCGCTTTCGCCCGTAACCAGCACCGTAAGGTCCGTAGGGGCCACGGCGACAGCCATCTCGAGGGCCCTGTTGAGGTCAGGGTCGTTCCCGACGATGTCGAATTTATTCTTCAGTCTCTGTAAATCCTGTTTATCCATATAAACGCAAAGTTAGCAAAAAGTGGATTAGTTCCACCTAAAATCCACAAACTTTTGGCCCGGTTCTTGAAATCAACACAAATGTTAGTATATTTGCGTTAATTGAATTTATAAGTTTAGATGATGAAAAAAGGAATCAAACTGATTGCTGCCGCCCTTATGGGAATCGCAGCTGTGGGATGTTCTTCAGTGGACAAAATGGCCAAGCTGGCTGAAAATGTGAAAGTTACCTGCGAACCTGAGGTCCTTGAAGCTGTTGCAGGAAATATCGACGCTGATATCACAGTCACATACCCGGCAAAGTACTTCCATCCGAAAGCTATCCTTGAAGTCACTCCGGTACTCGTATATGACGGCGGTGAAGCCGCAATGAAACCGTTCGTTTACCAGGGCGAGAAAGTAAAAGACAACTATAAGACCGTTTCCGCTGCCGGCCAGACCGTCAGGGAAAGAGTTCATTTCGATTATGTCGAAGGCATGGAGCAGGCAACTCTCGAGCTCCGCGGCGTAGTCCGTTATAAATCAAAAGCTATCAGTCTTCCTGCAAAGAAGGTCGCTGACGGTACCAACACTACCTATATGCTCGTCGACGCTGACGGCTACTTCGACTACAGAAAAGACAACTACCAGGAAATCATCAAGCAGACCGAGGAAGGTCAGATCCTCTATAAGATCAACTCTTCAGACGTTGCCGGCAAGGAGCTCAAGAACCAGTCCATCAAGGACTTCCAGGCAGCTCTCGACGCTATCGCAGCTGACGCAAGAAGGAACATCACCAGCACCGAGGTCGTAGCTTATGCTTCTCCGGACGGCGGAAAGTCCCTCAACGACAAGCTCTCCGACAAGCGTTCTAAGTCTGCCGACAAGGCATGGGACAAGGTCATGAAGGGCAAGAATGTCGCCGATCCTGAGCTCAAGAGCGTAGGTCAGGACTGGGAAGGCTTCCAGTCTCTCGTAGCCAACTCCAACCTCGAGGACAAGGACCTTATCCTCCGCGTCCTTTCTATGTACAGCGATCCTGCAGTTCGCGAGAACGAGATCAAGAACATGTCTGAGGTCTACACTTCCCTCAAGAGCACCGTTCTTCCTGAGCTCCGCCGCGCAAGATTCATCGCTAACGTAGAATACCAGAATTACTCCAGCGACGAGCTTCTCGCTCTCGTTGACGAGAATATCGACGTCCTTGACGAAGAGGCTCTCCTCCGTGCAGCTACCCTCGTAAGGGACAATGGCAAGAAGATCAGCCTTTACAAGAAGGCCATCGACAAATACGGCAGCGACCGCGCCCAGTTCAACCTTGGCGTCGCTTATCTCGCAGCCGGCAAGATTGCCGATGCAGAGAAGGCTTTCGCCAATGTCAAGGAGACCGGCGCAGACCTCGACAATATCTTCGGCGTAATCGCTATGAGAAAGGGTAACTTTGAGGAGGCTGGAAGGCTCTTCAACAAGGCAGGAAACGACCTCGCCAAGGCTAACCGCGGCGTAGTCGAGATCCTTACCGGCAACTACTCAGCCGCTGCCGCTGATCTCAAGGATTTCCAGGGATGCTGCTACAACAAGACTCTCGCCCTTATCCTCAACGACGAGCTTGACGCAGCCGAGGCAGGTATCAAGTGCAAGGACATCCGCCTGAACTATCTCCGCGCCATCATCGCAGCCCGCAGGGGCGATGCAGAAGGTGTTGCTGCCAACCTCGACAAGATCAAGAATGTCAAGGATCTCGCAGCCCGCGCCGAAAAGGACATCGAATTCGCTCAGTATAGATAATAAACTGTTCTGAATCAACCGGATACAGGCCGGCTCCGTGATACGGGGCCGGCTTTTGAATGAATACTATGAGACAATTATTGTTGGTTTTATTTCTTTTGGCATGCCCAGTCGCAGCGTTTGCGCAGGACGCCAGACTCGACTCTCTCGAGAGCACTACCGTAACCGGGACGAGAGTCGCCATGTCCCTCAACAAGAGCGCCAGGATTGTCACTATCCTCGACAGCATATCAATAGCTTCGGCGCCGGCGGACAACGTAAATGACATTCTCAAATATACGCCCGGAGTCGACGTGCGCCAGCGCGGAGCCATGGGCATGCAGACCGATATCAGCGTGCGTGGAGGCACGTTCGACCAGATCGCGGTGCTGCTCAACGGCGTCAACATCAGCGACCCGCAGACGGGCCATAATGCCGCAGATTTCCCGGTCAACATGACCGATATCGACAGGATCGAGGTCCTGGAAGGTCCGGCGGCGCGAGTCTATGGTACATCATCCCTCGTAGGAGCTATCAACATTGTGACGCGGCAGCCTTCCCGGACCGGTGCGACTATCCATCTGGAAGCCGGGGACATGGGTACGGCCTCCGCGAGCGTTTCGGGGACTTATGTCCATAAAAATCTGACCCAGACTCTCTCGGCGGGCTACCAGCGTTCGGATGGCTTCAACCGGAACTCCGCGGGAGGGCTGAACAATGATTTCAATTCGGCGAAGCTGTTCTACAACGGCCGCGCGTCGTTCGGCAGCCGGGGGCTGGATTTCCAGGCCGGCATGAGCATGAAGAATTTCGGATCAAGCACGTTCTACAGTTCTAAGTTCGACGATCAGTTCGAGCGTACTTTCAAGACTTTCGCTTCGGTCAAGTCTGCCGGCAAGGGTTTCTGGCATCTTACTCCGGGGGCATACTGGAACCGCAGCGAAGACCGTTTCGAGCTATTCCGCGGCGCTCCGGAGAAGTATCCTTTCAATTACCATGTCACCAATGTCGCAGGCTTTACGCTTTCGAGCGAGATCCAGACTGTCCTGGGCCGTACTTCTTTCGGCGGAGAGATCCGTTACGAGGGTATCCGGAGCACCAATCTCGGAGAACCTCTTTCCAAGCCTCACGGGCACTACGCCGTAGGGCTTGAGAGGACAAATTACAGCCTGTTCTTCGAGCACGATGTGGTGCTGCGCCAGTTTACGGCTTCGGCAGGGTTCGGCGCCGTCAAGAATACCGGGAATGACGAGCCGATGAAGATTTATCCGGGCGTCGACCTGAGCTACAGGCTCGGTTCTTCATGGAAGTTCTATGCCTCGTTCAATACCTCTTTCCGCATGCCTACGTTCACCGATCTTTATTATTCGGTCGGAGGGCATCAGGCCGACAAGAATCTCCGTGCAGAGAAGATGCAGGCATATGAGGGTGGCGTGAAGTATTACCGCAGCGGCGTTACGGCCATACTCAGCGTTTATTACCACCGGGGTCATGACCTTATCGACTGGATTAGGGATTCTTCCCTCGGGGAGGATGCTCCATGGACTTCGGTCAACCATACCGTGCTGAACACTCTCGGGGAGGAAGCAACTTTAAGGCTTGATTTCCCGGTGCTTACGGACAATGCGGATTTCTTTGTGAGGACGCTGAATCTCGGCTACAGCCATATTTCCCAGTCGAAGAAGCTTGAGCCGGGTCTGCAGTCGGCATATTCGATGGAGTTCCTTCGCCACAAGGCTGTCGCCCAGGCTGATTTCCGGATTTTCAGGTCTCTCGGGCTGAATGTCACTTATCGTTTCGTTGACAGAGTCAGTTCCTCCGACAAGATACGTCCATACTCCCTTGTCGATGCCAAACTGAAATGGGACGCGCCTAAGTACTCGGTATATCTCAAGGCCAACAACCTTCTCGACGCCGACTACTTCGACTTCGGCGACATCCCCCAGCCAGGCCTCTGGCTCCTCGCCGGCATCTCTGTAAATCTCTGATTATTTCGGAGTAAAAAAACGGGGACACCTACCTTAAGTACTTGATAGACAGAACAATTTCTCTTCCACGAAGTGCATAGTCATATGAAAAAGTGTTCACCGAATCAAATATTACATATTTGTATGACTTCATGTTTAATATATTTCTTACGTCAAGGCCAAAACGTATCGCACCATAATCGTACGAGAAACCGGCATCAAAAAGAGATATTACCTTATTCGTATCCTCCGTGAGCTGTTCACTGAAGATATCGCATCCTATGTTAAAAAACAGCTTTTCAGCAGGCAAGATAAGAAGATTTATCTTATGTCTGTCAGCCCTTAAATCCCGGGCGTACCCACCATTCCGCGAATACGCCTTAGAAAGATTGCCGGAATAGTCCAGTTCAATATATTTTGTCGGCTTCGCAACAACTGTCGGGCTTATGACAAAACTCTCCGTAGCAACTGAAAAAGAACGGCCATTCTGAGAGACCTTATTTCTTCCTGTCACATATGATACACCTAAGGAAAACTTCGTATCTATGGCATCCACCACTTTCGTCATTGTAAAACTAGTCGCGATATCTTTCACCTGATATGGAGATAAGATAGAATTGACGGTCAACATATTATTTGTTACGTTCTGATCCGTCATAAGATTTCTCCAGTTGTTCCGGAATATCAGATCCGCATTAAAAAATATTTTTTCAACCGGAAACCTGTAATTGTAATGGAGATTTGCCATCAATATCTTATTGTCAGAGAGAATTCCAGGAGACACACGCGTTGTTGTATTGTCCAATAAGACAGGCCCTTCTAACAAATCCAATATGTTTCCAATATTTCTGTTAAAAAAAACGTCCGCGCGGAGCGTTGATTTTATATTGACATTGTAGCTTATATAAAAATCCGGATTTACCGAAAGATATGAAACCGATCTATTCCCGTAATGCAAGGTTTCCGTTTTGATCGGAATCCCGACACGAAGAAAGAAATTGCGCGAATTGTGACTGAATTCATATTGGGGATAAAAAGAAGAAGATATCCTATATCCTCGTTCGTTATTATCGAGTCTGTCTCTTAATGTCTTTATGGTTTCATATTTCCCGTTAACAAAAACAGGAATATAAAACCGATGCTGACCTTTCTCGTAAGAAACAGAGACAGTGTTATCTATAGCCAACACTGTACTATTTGCACGCTGCGTAACATCCTGATCGACAATAGTCAATTCAATACCAGGGACCCTTCTGAAAGAAGTATTCTGACCGAACTTCCAACGCAAACGGCCCCTTTTCCATTGAGCAAGAAACTCATTCTTGAATGCTATATCTTGGCCCCGACTGTTTTGTCCGGAGATTATACCCCTCTCCGAAGTCGGAAAATCTGCCGAAATGGCCACAAACTCGCCATAAAATTTGTTAGTGATATATTTATCCGCCTTATTCTCATTGTATTCTATATCGAGATACGGATTATGTCTCTTCGAGGTATACGAATAATCTCTCTCTATCAGAATACTCCCATCGTCATTATAGTAGCTACGACTGGTCGAATAACTGCTCCGTGAGCTAGCATAGCTGTCTCCAATATTAGCTTTTAGGGTTGATGTATTTGAAATCCTTTTGATAATATTGACAGAAGCAAGGTGGTCTGAAGGAGAAGAAAACCTGTCGATATCAATCGGCGGCGTGGACACATTGATATCTCTAATCAGGTTGATAGCATATGCTTCCGCCATACCACGATCTGTAAGGCTGCTGTTTTCAGCTGAAGCAAAATGACTGATTTTTCCGGATTTCAAGTTAACCATTGACTGCATCTCAGAATTGAAAAGCATCGAGGATCCGGTAACATGATATAACATACTATTCCCATAACCAGCAAAAGCTTCATAAGCCCAAACCGGACGGGGCTTTGTTTTTTCTTTCAGCCTGATATCGATAGCAACATCGTCAGAGAACTGATCCTTGTCCATCAAGACGCTCTGATGATTGTTCATAACATTAACAGAGGCCACCAAAGAAGACGGTATATTATCAGTAGCTATATTGTACTTCCCGCCGAACATATCTAGGCCATCTATATAAAACTTAGATATATCTTTCCCTAAATACTTTATACGGCCCGAAGATTCGACTTCGATTCCAGGCATCTTTTTCATTGCGTCCTTCAACGAATAATCTGCCGATGATGCAAAAGAAGAAATGGCATATGAAAGCGTATCCCCTCTCTGTGTTATAGAAGGGGCCCTAACGACTCCGGCCTTAAGTTGGATACTTTTTTCCCTCAGAATAAAGTCATATACGCTTTTATTCTGTTCTACAGATTCTGTCTGTGTTGTATATCCAAGGCATTCTACGGAAATCAAAAGCTCTTGTATATCGTCTTTCAAAGAGAAACTGAAACTCCCTTTTTCATCCACTACAGAATAGTGGACGAGAGAATTACCCTGACTTATCTTAACAATTGCCCCCTCAACCGGATTTCCAGACTCATCAAGCACACTTCCACAAATTCGATTCTGGGAATATGTGGTTATACAACAACAAAGAAATATGATTAGAAATAACTGACGCATTATTCAAGTTCTATCGACTCCCATTTATGGGTCCGAGGCCTAAACTGCATTCCGTTGATATAAATTGCACTTTTACCTCCATCCATCTTGCGAATTGTCATATTACTAATAGCTTCAGGTGGCATACTTCCCATAGGATCATCCTCGAATTTCATTTTTAAGCGTATATATTTTTCTCTTGTAGTACGTACAGCCTTGACTGTCGGTCCCGTTATTGTCTGGAGGCCAGCACTTCTGATTATAATGGCTCTGAAACTATGTTTCTCGTCGACATCTGAGGCGGAAAGTACCAGTCCCGGAAGACCGCAAAATTTCCAAGGCCCGAAAGAGGAAGGGATTTCTACAGAATACCACACATTCCATATACGTCCACCGTATTCACATACCGCTTTTTTACATTCATATCCACATACATTCTTAATCTCATCGGTCAGATTCCATTTAATGGTATTTATGTCTTCAGTATATGTGAAATAGTCAGGCGGAATCGTACCGAAGAGGGAAAGCTTCCCTTTAGGGAAATTCTGGTATATAACCTCATCGTAAAAGAACTCATTTCTTATCTCCTGAAGACGATATTTTTCCACCACGTCTTCCGGGATACCGGATAACATTTCCACTGAGTCCTTCTGATACGACGAATAATCTTTGAAAAGAGAACAACCAGCCCCTATTTGAAGGATTGTCATGTAGTGATCAGAGACTTCGCCTTCCGTTACAGTATAGTCGTAAATACATTCCAATTTGGCACTCCCAAGGACATCTGCGTTGTCCTGTCCGTAAACAATGATACCAGCAAAGAAGGAAATACAAATAGAAATGAAACAATTACGGGTTTTCATCTTTAAAATTTTTTAAATGTTATTTAAGACATCCACAATACTAATACCTCCGGCAAGTCTTCGTCCGTTCAAAAAAAGTGCCGGAGCGGCGTGAACATCGTGACTGTTAAGCCATTCCATATTAGATGTAAGTTTATCTTTAGAGGTCTCTTCCTGTCCGGATTCTGTTAAATCTTCGATTTTCCCCTTGGTATACCAGTCATATATCACCTCCAAGGGGGACTTTGACTGATCAAGAGCAGCAATCAGTTTAGCAGCTGTTGCGAATCGCGAATCATCCCAACAATTAAAACAAAAAGATATCCTCAACTCACTATTATTGCATATCATATTATATGCCTTGATAAAAGAAGAAGCGCATGGGCGGCAAAAAGGATTCAAAACAACAAGCAGAGAATTTTTTAATGAGCTACTGCCAACGTTTATGCAGTATCTTGGGAAATCTGAGGTTTCCACATCCCACACGGCGTCACGGACCTCATTAAGATAATTTCTCTTCATCTTGCTCAGGTTGTGTACCCTGTCACCTTCAAGTCCCTTTTTCTTTATTCCGGGAAGAATAACTAATTCCGTCAGACTAAATGACAGCAGAAAGGCCCCAATTATTAACAAAATATCCTTGATTTCTATATTAAAAACGTGATCAGCCACTTGAATATAGCAATTAAAGAATATCATAGCCACAAGTATAACACTTGTCAATAAACAGTAGGGGCAATACTTTTTCTTAATCGCGGTCTGGTAGATAATGCTCCAAATAACAAAAGGGATTGTAGCACACACAAATAGGGTAAAAACAGGCGATGGTCCTTTTAGCATCATCACGACTATTGCCGATAAGAAAAAAGAAAAATTAAGGGCAGATACATCAATATGTTTAAATATTTTGTATCTAATGTTGCAATCAAAAAATTTATACCGAGAACAAATAGAATCTTCTTTTACTTCATCACCATAGTGCTTGATAAGTATTTTTCTTGAAATAAAAAGGCCAGAAAAAGATAAGGCATAATCAAGAAAAGAAACCAGCGGGTTATTAAAAGAAGATGTAATTATTATAAAGAGAAGACTTATTATAAGTGCAATTGAGCATAACACACGAATCTTTTTATTCTTTAAATGCTCATCATAAAAAGGCTCTTCGCTATTTCTCTGTTTTTTTAGGGTCATCAACAGTCCATCCCAACTGTTATTAAATGTCTCCCTATCAACTGTTAGTTTTTTTCCACCTGTACAAATAATTGCCTTTTCAGAATCTATTGCTTCCAACAGAGCAAAATCGCTCTTATAAAATATTATACAGGGGATATCATCAGGGAATAAATACTCAGAGCTCTCTATCTGATAAACCTGAGTATTTATTCCGTAGAAAGATAGAATGGATGAATACCCTTTAAGGTTTGTTCTATCTGGGCATGAGTCATACACTTCCTTTAGATAGGATCTTGTATAATTCACTTCCAATAAAGACAACGCCCGACAAAGTAATTCCATTCTTTACAGGATTAAGCTATTTACAAACCTGCATATTCGAGGCATTCTTCAACACTACTTACCTCCTTTGATCGAACTGATCCGTCAGCTTCATGCACCGTGCAAGGGAAAGAGGCTGCAGCGGCGTGTTTTCCACCTGTAACTTTGCGCATCTCATCGTTGCTCAAATTTCTTCTGTGAGAAGAATTGAATTTTGGTTCGTTTAGCATAGCATTAATAATTTTAAATAGCCCTACTCTTTTAAAGGTTTTCGGAATCCCTGATTCTCAATTAATTAAGAACATAGCAAAGTTATAGAAAAAGGTTGATACAATACAAAAATTCACCTGAAATAATACTAACTCGTACTAATACATAACTATTTGACCTATAAGCATATACAATCTACGAAAAATAATTATTCTAACTGTCGATTTTTTCGGCTTCCACTCCGGTTTCCTGACTACGCCAACTGGATGCTGAATGGTGAAAATATTTAGGGAATTTGTTATATTTGTGGGAATTAGTTATGAAGAAAACTGGCAAAATACTCGTTGTCGATGACAACGCCGGAATCCGCAGCGCTCTGAAGATACTCCTTCCGATGCATTTTGCGGAAGTGGAACTTATCCCGTCCCCTAATGTTCTCAACGCCCGTCTGGTCGACTTCAGGCCCGACGTAGTGCTCCTCGACATGAACTTCCATACCGAGGCAAACACCGGTAACGAAGGCCTGTTCTGGCTCTCCGAGATCAAGAAGATGGCCCCGAAAGTCCAGGTGGTGCTTTTTACCGCCTATGCAGACGTGGCCCTTGCCGTGGAAGGCATGAAACGCGGAGCCTTCGACTTCGTCGTGAAACCGTGGGAGAACGAAAAGCTGATCGAGATTCTGAAATCAGCCGTAGATGCCGGCGGGAAGGACGCCAAAGCCGCAAAGAGCGCCGCTCCGTCAGAGATGATATGGGGCAGCAGCCCGGCGATGAAAGCAATCCATGCGACCGTCGACAGGATAGCTCTGACCGACGCCAGCATGCTCATAACCGGCGAGAACGGAACCGGAAAGGACGTTCTGGCCAACGAAATCCACCGTCTGTCGCCGCGAAGGGACGGCCCTATGGTCAGCGTCGATGCCGGCGCGATTCCTGAGACCCTCTTCGAGAGCGAGCTCTTCGGTCATGTAAAAGGCGCATTCACTGACGCCCATGCCGACAAAGTCGGCAAGTTCGAAGCCGCGAACGGAGGCACCCTGTTCCTGGATGAGATCGGGAACATCCCTCTCAGCCTGCAGGCAAAGCTGCTGCGGGTACTGCAGAACCGTACCGTGACCCGGGTCGGCGATACGAAGGCGATTCCGGTCGATATAAGACTCATATGCGCGACCAACATGAACCTGGAGAAGATGGTCGCCGCGGGAGAGTTCCGCGAAGACCTGTTCTACAGGATCAATACCGTCGAAATCAAGCTCCCGTCGCTGCGGGAAAGGACCGATGAGATCGGACCGCTGGCGGAGATGTTCATAGGACGCTTCGCGCAGAAGTACCACCGCAGCGTCAGCGGGATCTCGGATGAAGCCCTCGCTTTGCTGAAGTCATGTTCCTGGCCGGGCAATATCCGCGAACTGCAGAACTGCCTCGAGAGAGCCGTGATCATGTCCGAGAAAGAGTCGATAGAGGCCGCGGACCTGAATATCAATCCGTCGGAGATCGGAGGCGCCAAGCCAGCCGTGGCGGTCGCATCTGAAGCCGATTCTGCTCTCGAGACGCTGGAGGCGGCGGAAGAGAAGGCAATCAGAGCCGCCATGGTCCGTTACAACGGCAATCTTTCGATGGTCGCGAAGGCGCTGGACGTCAGCAGGCCTACGCTCTACAGTAAACTCAAGAAATACGGGATATAATGCAGCCGGTTGCGATAATCGCGATTATACTGGCGGCGGTGGCCATCACCGCCCTGATCTGTCGTTTCTTCTACACCCGCCGGGCGGAGAAGAAGATCCAGTATATGCTGGAGTCGCTGGAGGACGGGGAGCTGAATTTCAGGTTCCGGGAAAGCCGTCGCAAGAATTCGCTGAACAATCTCCTCAACAGGCTGAAAGCCCATTTCGATACCGGCGTCAGCAATGTCATCGAAGACAAGGAGGTCGAGTCCTGGACCAGGCTGATCAGGGTCCTGACGCACGAGATCATGAACACAGTCAGTCCGATCTCGAGTCTGAGCGAGGCGCTGAAGGATGCTCCCGAATCAGCTATGAGGGAGGGTCTGGATACTATCTCGGCGTCGTCGAAGGGGCTGATCGAGTTCGTGCAGTCGTATCGGGACCTCACCAGAATCCAGAAGCCTGTGAAGAAGGCCTTGCTGCTGAAGGATCTTGTCGGAAGAGTGCTTACTCTGGAAAAGGAGTTCGCGGCGGCTTCGGGGGCGGAGCTGAGCTATACGGAGAAGAACGAGGATATCTTGCTGTATGCCGACGAGAACCAGATTTCGAGGATACTGATAAACCTTGTGCGCAACGCTGTCCAGGCGGGGGCAACCAAGGTAGATATAGTCTCGGAAATAGACAAGGACGAGTCTGTCAATGTCTATGTTTCCAATAACGGGCCGGCGATAAGCGAAGAGGCCCAGTCACAGATTTTCGTGCCTTTCTATACGACCAAGCAGGAAGGCTCGGGCATCGGGCTTAGCGTCTCCCGGCAGATCATGCGTCTGCATGGCGGCGGCCTGCGTCTGCTTCGTTCTGATGCAGAGGCTACTACTTTCCTTCTTACCTTTAAATAGGCGTGTAAGGAATCTTTACATGGACTGTAAAGTTTTTTTACATCAGCCGTAGATTGTTCTTTTTGTAATCTATTGCATTTCAATCAGTTGCTGAGTTTGGCACACTAGTGGTTATTACTTTTTGCAAAATGATTGAAATGAAAAGATTTATTCTGATAATATCCGTTTTCGCAGGAATCGCAGCATCGGCGCAGACAAAGCCGATGACGATGAAAGAGTGCATGGAATATGCGCTCGAGCATTCCTCGGATATAGAAATCCAGAGAGCTGACAATTCGGACAGCAGAATTGACCGCAGAGATGCGATCCTTGCGGCTTTCGCTCCTGAAATTTCCGCCGGGACAGCCGTACAGTATTCGATGGGACACACCCCGGACCCTAATACCAACATATACTACAAGAATAATACTTTCAGAAACGGCTATTCCGCAGATGCATCCATCTATCTCTTCAACGGTTTCGAAGCAATCAACAATATCAAGATTGCCAAGACAGCGGTTGCGATGGGTATCAGCTCCGAGCAGCAGACCAGCGACAAGATCTGTCTGGCCGTAATGGAAGCATATACAAACGTTGTCTATTATACTTATCTGACAGATAATCTCGGCGAACAGGTTGAGACTGCTAAATCGGCAGTTCTCCGCGCTGAGCGCCAGGAAGAGCTCGGACAGAAGGGACATGCAGACGTGGTGCAGCTCCGCGCCGACCTCGCAGACCGCGAATACCAGTATGTCACGACAGACAACAAAAGGAAAGACGCTATGATCACCCTCCAGAGCCTGATGCTCTGGCCGGTTGATGAAGAACTGATAATTGACACAAGCCTTAGTGATTCAGAGCAGACACTGACTGACCCTACCGTGAAAGACGATATCATAAGTTGTGCTCTAAATAATAACCCGTCTGCTCTGATTGCTAAAGGTAAACTTGACATCGCTCGCAAAAGGCTCAATACTGCAAAATGGCAACTTCTCCCGAGCCTTTCGCTCAGCGCGGGATGGAACACGAATTACAACTTCGCTGTCCCTAAACCGGAGAACACGTCTTCTTTCCCCTACCTGTTCAGAAATAATATGGGAGGAAACGTCCAGCTTACTATGCTTCTCCCGATAGACACCCGTCTTGCCCGTCTTTCGAGGATTTCCAAGAGCCGCAACGAAGTAAGAAAAGCGCAGGCTACATATGACAAGACCCTCAAGGATATCGAAGCGGAAGTAATGCGGGCAATCAACGACCGCGACGGCGCAGCAAGGGCTTACCTTCTTGCCGAGCGCAGGGCCGAAACCCAGGAAGAATCCTTCATGCTCAACACCCGCAAGATGGAACAGGGACTTATCTCCCCTATAGAGTTCAGGACTGCATCGGACAATTACATCAACGCAAAGGCCGAGAAGATCGGTTCACAGCTCAAGCTCAGACTTGCAGAATGCGTAGTCAGATATTATAAAGGAATTTCATACATAGATCAATTATAGAAACCATGGATAAGCAGCTAGAAAAAGTGACCGGTTGGAAGGTCGCACTCACCAAGAAAGCACTCCCTTACTGGGGCGGGGCCGCTCTCGCAATCCTGATAGGATGGCTCCTCATAAGGGATAACGCAAGCACACTCAATGTCGACCGCGACTCTGTATCCGTGGCGGAAGTAAAAAACGGAGAATTCAACGACTATATCCGCGTAAGCGGTCAGGTCGAGCCGCTCGTGACCATCCAGATAAGCCCTATCGAAGGCGGAGTGGTCAAGGAGATCCTCATCGAAGAAGGTTCGGACGTGCACAAGGGAGACGAGATCCTCCGGCTGTCCAACGACAACGTGGAGCTTGAGATCCTCAACTGCGAGGCAGAGCTTGCCGAGAAGGAGAACATCCTCCGCAACACCCAGATCCAGATGGAGCAGGACAGGCTCAACGTGCGCCAGACCAGGGCCGAGTTCCAGGTCAACGTGCGTCGTCTCAAGAGAAGTTATGAGCAGCAGAAGACTCTCTATGAAGAGAAACTTATAGCCCGCGAGGACTATCTCAAGGCCAAAGAGGACTATGAACTCGCCCTCGAAAAGCTCGAGCTTATCCGTGAGAAGGAAGTGCAGGACAGCATGTACCGCAGCACCCAGGTGGAGAGGATGAAAGAGAGTCTCGACAACATGCTCACCAACATGCTGATGATCCGCCGCCGCAAGGACAATCTCACCATCAAGGCCCCTATCGACGGCCAGCTCGGACTTCTTGACGCCGTCCTCGGCGAGAGCATCAATGCCGGCACCAAGATCGGCCAGATCAGCGACATGTCCTCATACAAGATCGTAGCGCAGATCGACGAGCATTATATCGACAAAGTCATTCCTGGTCTTTCGGCCACAATCGAGCGTCAGGGCTCTTCTTTCGAGGCTATGCTGCGCAAGGTATACCCTGAGGTCCGCGAAGGCAAATTCAAGGCTGATTTCAAGTTTGACGGGGATGTCCCGGAGAATATCCGCAGCGGCCAGACCTATTACCTGAATCTTCAGCTCGGACAGCCGGAGGAGGCGATCATAATCCCTCGCGGCACATTCTACCAGAAGACGGGCGGAAAGTGGATATATGTCCTCGACGCCAGCGGCAACAAAGCCGTCAAGCGCGAAATCCGTCTGGGACGTCAGAATCCTCAGCACTACGAAGTCCTTGAAGGGCTCCAGGCAGGCGAGAAAGTCATCGTCTCCGGCTACGAATACTTTGGAGACAACCAGGTCCTCAATCTCAAATAACTGATTGGAAATGAAAAAGAGAGATAACAGAGTTTTCGCGACGACTATCAATATCGTCGGAATGGGAGTGGCATTTGCCGTCTTCATGACTCTTATGGTAAGAGTCCTCTGGGACTGGACTTATGACAGGCGTTTCCAGGAAAGCGAGAAGGTGTTCGTAATGAAGCATGACCTTTTCGAAGAAGGAAAATACTGGACAGCTTGCAGCCGTCCTTTAATCGAGACGATGAAAGAGGCTTGTCCGAACCTTACCGCTGTGGGCACTTTCTGGATGCAATACGACAGGATATGCAATCGTACTGAGACCCCTGAGAACAAAGTCAAGCTCAATGGCGTCGAATGCGACAGCGAAGTGTTCAGAATCTTGCACATACCGATTCTTGAGGGCAGCCTGGAGAATTTCGACAATGGCATGAACGCCCTGCTTTCCGAAACCGGAGCACATGCGCTTTTCGGGAATGATAGTCCGGTCGGAAAAAGCATTACGATAAACCAGCGTCAATGGACGGTCATCGGAGTCTATAAAGACCTCCCGAAGAATGGGACGGTCAATCAGGATCTGTTGATGACCCTCGGAAAAACCGATATTGACAACACCGCCGAATGGAGTTTCCATCCACTGCTGAGACTGGAAGATCCCAATGAGCTGGAAAGCACCAGCGAGGCTATATTCTCCAAGCTTTCCATATTTATAACCAACAATACGTATAATTACGACAGGAACGAAGAGACTGATGATCTTGCTATAATCAAGGAAAGAATCTTTTTCCGGAATCTACACGAATCATATTTCGACAAGAATGCCCTGATAACCGCCTCCGGCGACAAAGCATTCACAAACACGCTATTCGCCATAGCTCTGCTGATCGTGCTGATTTCCCTTATCAACTTCATCAACTTCTCCTTCGCAAGGATCCCGTTCCGCATAAAGAGCATAAATACACGTAAAGTCCTCGGAGCAGGCAGATCTTCCCTGATTCTCCGGGAGATCTCGACAGCAGTGCTGGTCGCTGCCTGCGGATTCGCCCTTGCAATACTCCTTCTGCATCTGCTCGCAGGGACCCCTATCGCGGGTTATGTCGGCGGAAGCATGAGAATCATGGACAACATCGGGCTTGTCGCAGGCTCTTTCGGCCTGGCCATAATATGCGCAGTCATCGCAGGTCTCATACCGGCGATCTATGCGACTTCCCAGCCTGCAGCCATAGTGCTCAAGGGCTCTTACTCGACCAGCGTCAAAGGACGCGGCCTGCGCAACATACTCGTCAGCCTGCAGTTCGTACTCTCATTCATATTCACTATCATGGCTCTGTTCATCGGAGTTCAGATCCGCCATCTGATCAACAAGGACATGGGCTTCGAGACTGAGAATATCGTCCAGGTGACATGCGGATATGGTTCAGGAGACAGGGCCGAAGCCTTCGAATCGAGGTTGAAGCAGAACGCCGGCATCGTCGATGTGACCTTCTGCGACGGATATATGCTTTCGAACGGCAGAATGAGCTGGACCCGGGAATATGATAACGAGCGTATATTCTTCGAAGTAATGCCGGTAGCTACGGACTTCCTTTCATTCTTCGGAATCGAAGTCATCGACGGCCGTAACTTCACTGAAGCCGACGCCAAAAATGGACTGGCGACCATGATCGTAAATGAGTCTTTCGTTAAGGCTTTCCCTAAGGTTGGCGCAGGATCGAGAATGGGAGCTCTTACCGATGAAGAAACAGATATCGTAGGAGTCGTAAAGGACTTCAACTTCAAATCGGCTTCCTATCCTGTCACGCCGCTGGTTCTTCTCTGCTGGGGAGCGAATGGCTGGAGATCATACAATATGGCTTATGTCAAGCTTGCCCCGGGCAATCCTGAAGATGCTATAAAGTACATAAAGAAGACCGTCTGCGAGTTCGACTCCAATTACTCCGAGAGTACTGTGGAAGTCTCCTTCATGGACGAGAGTATCGAATACCAGTACAAGAGTCTGATCAGCCTCAGGAAACTCATAACCATCGCCTCTCTGGTAGCTCTTCTTATCGCCATCATCGGCATCATCGGACTGGTTTATTTCGAGACCCAGTTCATCAGCAAGGATATCGCTGTCAGAAGAGTCAATGGGGCGACCGTGGAAGACATCCTCAGAATGATCAACAGAAAGTATGTCATCATATCTCTGGTCAGCTTCGTGATCTCCGTTCCGCTGGCGCTCATGATAATTCTGGGATGGCGCTCATCTTTCGCCTACCAGGCTCCGGTGCCGGTATGGATCTTCGCAGTCACGCTTATAGGAATCACTCTGCTGACTGTAGCTGTAGTGACATGGCAGAGCTGGAAAGCCGCCAATGCCAATCCGGTAGATTCGTTAAAGAATGAATAAAATTAAAATATAGAATTATGATCAAAGTAGAAAACCTCTCTAAAGTATTCCGTACGGAAGAAATAGAAACCACAGCACTAGACAATGTATCCTTCGAAATCAAGGATGGAGAATTCGTAGCAATCATGGGACCTTCCGGATGCGGAAAGTCAACCCTCCTGAACATCCTCGGCCTTCTCGACAACCCTACCTCCGGCAGCTACCAGCTGATCGGCACCGAAGTCGGCAACCTCAAGGAGAAAGAACGCACGAAATTCCGCAAAGGCAACATCGGTTTCGTATTCCAGAGCTTCAACCTTATCGACGAACTCTCAGTCTACGAGAACATCGAACTGCCGCTCCGCTACATGAACGTCCCGGCCTCCGAAAGGAAACAGAAAGTTACGGACATAATGAAGCGCATGAACATCTCCCACCGCGCCCAGCACTTCCCGCAGCAGCTGTCCGGAGGTCAGCAGCAGAGGGTCGCTATCGCCCGTGCAGTGGTCGCAGGACCGAAACTGATACTCGCCGACGAGCCTACCGGTAACCTCGATTCCAAGAACGGTAAAGAGGTCATGGAGATGCTCTGCGAGCTCAACCGCGAGGGAACCACCATCGTGATGGTTACCCACTCCCAGAAGGATGCCGCGATGGCCCAGAGGACCATCGACCTTTTCGACGGTAAGATTGTTTCAGACGTAAAGAACGAATTATAATGAAAAAGAATCTGATCATAAAGATACTGTCTCTGGGAATTGGTCTGGCCGCCGGTATCGTGCTTGTAGCAAAAGTCTGCTTCGAGCTGTCATTCGACAGAAACTTCAAGGATGCGGACCGGATCTACAAGATCATGACCGGATTTACCCAGAGCGGTCAGTATGATGACTTCGGCCAGGTCAGCGGAGCGATCGCCCCGGGAATGATGCGGGAAGTCCCTGGAGTTGAATATGGAACAAGGGTAACCTTCTTATTCGGCAGTGACAGATACAGGTTCGTCGATCAGGGTGACGACAGCTTCATTAAAGGGGAACTCGTTCTTGCGGATACATGTTTCTTCAAGGTCTTTGGCCATGAAGTCATTGCCGGAGATCCGGCCAAGGCACTCGCCAAGGAAATGACAGCAATGGTCAGCAGAAGCTTCGCCGAAAAAATCGGCGGAATCCAGGAATGCATCGGAAAGACAATCTATAACGAAGAATATCCCGATTACAAGTTTACTGTCGAAGGTGTCTTCGAAGACTTCCCTGACAACTGCTCCTTAGATTATGACATTCTGCTCTCGATGGAAACATACAGCAAAGAGAGCACTGAAAACTGGCTCGGAAACGACCGCTACAAAGGCTTTGTCAAACTCGCGGAAGGCGTCGATCCAAATACTCTCCGTCCGGCTATCCGCAAGATGCAGGAAAACAATCAGGACATGGAATTGATAAAGAGCGCCGGAGTAGAAATCGAATACTTTCTCAAGCCGTTCGCAAAAGTCCATACCTCCGATCCTATCATCAAGAATACCATAACCATTCTGTCAATTGTAGCCGTGCTGCTGCTTGTCATAAGCCTCATGAATTACGTGCTGATTACAATTTCAGCCGTAGTAAAGAGGTCCAAGGAAGTAGGAGTTCGCAAATGCTACGGAGCAGAGACACCAGATATCTATTCCATGCTCTCAAAAGAGGCCGCAAGGGATATGGGGCTGGCGGTATTGTTCGCCGTGATTCTGGTGACATGCGGAAAGGGTCTGATAATGAACATACTCGGAGTAGAGTTCGAGACGCTGCTCGTTCCCCAGAGTATCATAGCCATCGCCGTGACAATCGTAATTCTGTATGTCATCTCTGTTGTCGCCCCGGCCAGGCTCTATTCCAGGATACCTATAGCTGCGGCTTTCCGCAACTATACCGAATCCTCCAAGAAATGGAAACTCGGTCTTCTCGGGGTACAGTTTTTCATCAACATGGCCTTGGTCGTAATGCTGGTATTCGTCAGCATGCAGTACCGCAAGGCTCTTTACGGAGAAGTAGGATACGACTACGAGAACCTTCTTTATCTCAGTCTCTATAACCAGACGGCCCAGAGCTCGTCCGAGAGAATAAAGAATGAGCTGGAAAGACTTCCTGAAGTCGAAGGAGTAGAATTCGGCTATGAGCTGCCGATGAGCGGATCCAGCGGAAACAACGTCTATATCCCTGGCATGACGGAAGAACTCTTCAACTTTGCCGACCAGTATTCCTCGACAAAGGGCTACAACAGTCTTCTCGGCATCCCGTACGTGGAAGGAAGAGCGCCTGAAGCCGAAGGTGAAGTAGCGGTGGACCAGAACTTCGCGGAAAAGATATGCCAGATCGGGAACTGGAAAGACGGAGCTGTCGGCAAGACCATCAACCTTACGGGGCATGGAGACGGAATGTCGATGTACGGAGATCCATTCGTGATCTGCGGAGTGTACAAAAACTATCTGCTCGGAACGCAAGCCGGCAGGGATTACCGCCCAAGCGCCCGTTTCTATGGAGACCTCAGCGGCGATTACTGGATGAAGGAATGCCTGATCAGAGTCAATAATGCCGACCGTCAGACAATCGACAAGATCCAGAAGATCATCGACGGTATCTTCCCGGAAAGCACCAACAAGGAAGTCCGTTCTTACGCCGCCGACCTTAGAGGATCGTATGACGACAAACTGAAGATGAGGAATACCATTATCCTCGGCTGCATCCTGTCCCTTATAGTTGCGCTCATCGGTCTTATAGGCTATATCCGCGACGAAAGCAACAGACGCAGCAAAGAGATGGCCATCAGAAAGATAAACGGAGCGACGACCAACGAGATCATCGGCCTGTTCATCAAGGACATCTCGCGGATAGCAATCATTTCCGCAATACTCGCAGACGTTCTCGCCTGGTATGCATCAAGGCTATGGCTTCAGCAGTTCAGCGAGAAGATATCTCTCAGTCCATGGGTATTCATTGCCGGAAATATCGTAGTCCTGCTTATTATTACAGGCGCCGTAGTGCTCAACTGCCTGCGTATCGCCAAAGCAAACCCTGTAGAATCTTTAAAGAATGAATAGTTATTTCAAGTTCCTCTCAAGGAACAGATTATATACGGCTATCGAATTCTTCGGACTGGCAGTCAGCCTTGCGTTCGTAATTCTGATTGGAAGCTATGTCGCCCAGCAATACAGCCTGGCCCATGAGGGCCCGGACTGGAAGAGGATCTATGCTCCCGGGACGGCCGATTACGCTTCTCTCAGCTTCTGGGACAAGGAGGAACTTGACATGGCCGTACCGGAGATCGAAGCCTCGACCAGAGTCGTCCTGATGTACCAGCCGGTCGTATCGGATGCAGGTGAAAGCTACACCTGCTCCGGACTTCAGATAGACCCGGATTTCTTCGAAGTATTCCCTAAATACAAACTGAGAGGAGGTAGCATCGACGCTTTTGAAGCTACGGACGCAGTCCTGATTAGCGAGGCATTTGCAGCTCAGCTTTCCAAGGATGGCGTCCCGGTTGAAGGGAAAGTTATAAAAGTCGACGGAAATGACAAGGTCGTTGCCGGAGTAGTCGAGGATTTCCGCAACACTCTCTTCCCTTACAGCGATGTCCTTGTCAACATAAAATCCGACGGATTCTCCAAGAATCCGAAAAATTTCCAGAGTATCGGCAATTATTCGACATTCTACCGTACCGTAAAAGGAGCTGAACGCAAAGACGTCGATGCAAAGGTAATGGAGCTTCTGCACCGGAATTATGGTCCGGACTGGGGCGAGCTCGAAGGCTGGAGGACATACCGTATCGACGAGATCTTCCTCGGAAACAAAGCCAGTGGAAACACCAGGGCCGGAGACGGCAAGATGCTGCGGCTTCTGTCAATCGTGGTCCTTCTGCTCCTGCTTTCTGCCGTATTCAATTACATGAATCTCTCCTATGCGCTCAGCGGCAAAAGAGCCAAGGAGATGGCTACACGAAGGCTTATCGGAGCCTCCAAGGCCGGTATCACCTGGCGTTACATAGCGGAATCCGTGCTGTTTACCGCTGCCAGCTTTGCGGTCGCGCTGCTGCTGGCCAGGAATCTGGTCCCGATGATGAACCATCTTCTGCTGCCGCAGGAGGGCTTCCAGACAGTCATAACCCAGACCATGGTTCCGCTTGAGTTCAAGATGACTCCGGGTTATGTTGCCGTCTATGTGCTCGCTATTCTTCTGCTCGGAGCAATCTGCGGACTGCTGCCGGCATGGACGGCGTCCCGCTATGAGCCTATCAATATCACCAACGGCTCGTTCCGAAGGATGAACAAGATGGTTTTCGGGAAGGTGCTCATCGTCGCGCAGAACGTTCTGGCCGTCTTCTTGTTGTCGATGGCTATAGTCATGGAGGTGCAGATGAAGCATATGGCAGACAGGCCTACTAATTCGGCGGTCGACAATAGATTCACGATCGGAACGATAGCACGCCGTACCAGCGAAATCAGTCCGCTTATCGACAGGTTGAAGAACCTGCCCTTCGTGGAAAGGGTTGGAGTCGGAAGAGGGCTTCCGGGAAGTATAAACATGTTCTATACGACGGAAAGTGTGTCCGGAAACCAGGCCACATTCGCTCCGATTCTATGCGACTCTGTCTATTTCAGGCTGCTGGGATTGAAGGTCAAGGAAGATTTCGGGCATCCGGTCAACAATTCGATCTGGTTCGGAGAATCGGCTTATGCTGCCGCTGAAGTATCAGATACTTCCGCCTCTTTTGCGAGGAGGTTCAATATGAACATGCTGCAGCCGGAGTATATCGGCGGAATAGTGACTGATTTCCCAGCCCTGCCGGCTTCTGATGCCCGTGGAGGCGGAAACACCGTAGTTGTCGTCGCGAGACCTGAAGAGCTGCTTTATTCAAGCAATCTGCTTATCGAGACCACCGGAGAAGATAAAGCCTACGCGAAACGGATGATGCAGGAATATGAGGATTTCTACATGGAAAAAACCGGAACTGTCCAGTCTTCCTGGATACACGGGTTCCTGAGGGATATCTTCAGGGAGCAGCTTGCGCCGGTAAGACGTACCGTACGGCTGGTGGAACTGTTTACCGTACTGTCGGTGATAATCGCTCTTCTGGGACTGCTGGCAATCAGTACTTACTATGCAGAAGAAAGTACCCGCCAGATCGCCATCCGCAAGGTATTCGGCGGCGACGTAAAAGGTGAGACTATCCGAAATGTGAAGAATTATATGGTGCTGGTCGGCGTAGCCTGCGCAATAGGAATTCCTGTAGCTATCTGGGCTTCGAGGCTGTACCTTGCCCGGTTTGCCTACAGGATCGAGAACTATGGCTGGGTCTTCCCTCTGGCGATACTTCTGACCGCGGCCATGGCCTTCGGCTCAGTCGTATGGCAGACCTACAAGGCTGCAAAGACCAACCCGGCGGACTGCCTGAAGAGAGAGTAACTATCTTTTTTTGCAGGCAAATACCGGAAGGTAGAGGAAGAATCCGATCATTGCAAAGACCAGACCGGCGATCGTACCGATAGCGAAAGAGAACCAGAAGGTCTCTCTCGGACCATCGAAGAGGAATGGGATAAGGCCCAGGATTGTAGATACGACGGTGAGGAAAATCGGCCATATCTTTATATTCAGGGCACGGACATATCTGCGGACTTCCGGCAAGTTGCGTCTATATGATCTCCAGGCGGAGATCATATAGATTCCTGCGTTTACCGTGATTCCGCTGAGCATGACGAAGGCCGCGAATCCGCCGTTGTCGAAGTTGAAGCCGGTATATCCGAATACTATGAAGACGCCGATGAAAGAGATCGGGATCATCCAGATTATCGCCAGCGGCGCCCGGAGCGAGTTGAAGTGCACCGTGCAGATCACGAATATAAGCGCGATCACAAGCAATATCAGGCCTACATACTTCTCCTTGCTGTCGAAAAACCAGCTGTAATTGTCTTTTTCCGCATGGTAGCCTACCGGAAGAATCTCCGAGTTCATATACTTCACGGCATCTTCGGCCGTCTTTTCCGCCAGGACAGCATTTCCGATGAAATCGTAACGGACATTTATGCTGTAAGACTGGTTGCGGCGCATGATGACAATCGATGACCTCTGCTTTGCAATCTCACCGACTTCCGAAAGCTTCATCTTGCCCTCGCCGGTCTGGACTGCGGTATTGTCCACATTCCAGACATCGAATTTGTCCTTGCTCGAAGACTCAAGCCGGACATCTATGTATTCTCCATTCTCAGGAAGAGAAAGGACCGTTGAACTGTACAGGGGGGAATAAAGGGACTGATGATAGCTGTAAGGGCTGATTCCGTTGGCCATAAGCTTTTCGAAATCATAATTGACCCCGAACTCGAGCTTCGGCAGGAAATCTCCGTCGCCACTCCATATCTCCGGCCCCGATACCCTGCGTTTCGCCCCGAGAAAGTCGATGAGTATCTCTCCATAGCGCTGCAGCTCATCGAAATTGTATCCGGTAAGGACGATTCCGGAGTTCTTATATTTCGAGACTATGTCATTGCTGAAGGAATTGTTGTCGATTCCCGTGACATTCCAGTTTGCGCCTCCGAAATCCTTGGCTACATCTACCACCTCACGCTTGATCCGCCCCGGAATCCTCGTATTTTCGAACTCCGGCTTGAAAAGGACCCCGATTGTCGCTGCCGTGGAGGATCTCACGGAACTCTGGAATGTCTCGATCTCGTCGAAGCTGGCGAGAAAGTTCTCCATGGCCTTGATGACATCGTTCAGCTGGGCGACCGTACAACCCTCCGGCATCGAGGCCGTAATGACAAGCTCGGGACGCGAAGGTTCGCGGTAAAAGTCAGAATGGGAGATCGCCTGATGGAAGACAGCGAACGTCGAGCCAAGCAAGGCGTCTATTGCGTCCTTATTTGAAGCGTAAGGCCTCCAGCCGACTATCTTATTCAAGACTTTCTCGTAAGGCTTCAGAGGGGCTGTTTTTTCGTTTCCGAACTTTTCCGGAAGCAGTACGGTCGGAAGGCCGAAGACAATTATGAAAAGCAGGACGAGAAGCAGCCTGTGTCTCTGTCCCCAGAATATATATCGTTCGTAACGGGCGTTCCGCCGAACGGTCCGGCGCAGCCGCCTGACTGAAGAGTGGAAGGCGTCTCTGTCGACCGGGAAATAATCCAGCAGCGCCGGAACGAAAAGATAGGCGACGAGAAGCGAGACGCATAAGTTTATCACTATCACCAGCGAGAAATCCACGAGATTGGCCCTTTCGGATTCAGGCAGCAGGAAGATTACCAGCAGCGCCGCCACTGTCGTAAGCACGGAGCTGAGTATCGCCGGAAAGACAGACCGCGAACGGAATCTCGTCCAATGGTCTATCATGACTATGCTGTTGTCGATGATGATGCCGAGAGATACCGTAATTCCCGCAAGCGTATAGATATGGATTCCGAGCCCGAAAAAGAAATACAGGGCGACCGAGACCAGAAGGTTTACCGCAAGCGTGATCGCGATGACCGTCATGTATTTCCAGGACCGGTTGACGGCAAAAACGAAAAGCAACAGTATCAGAAGGCACAAAGCCGTGCGCAGATAGACCTTGTCAAGCTCTTCGCGGACGTATTCCGAAGAGTCGTAGCCTACGACTATCGAGATTTCCTCCGGAATCTGGATTTCAGACAGTTTTTCATTGACCTCGTCGACTACCGAAATCATGTTGACATCCGGAGCTACATCGACGGAAAGTGTCAGTGTGTTCAGGCCATTGATCCTATAGTATGAACGCGGCACCGACTCCTGGTAGCTGAAAGTGGCGATCTCTCCCAGACGGATAACCCTGCCGCCAGCATTCTTGACCGGTATTTCCGCGAAATCCTCCTTGCTGTCATTCTTAAGTTTGACGGCATAAGTATAATCCCCGTTCCTGACCATTCCGACGACATCCTCGCGGTAATAATCCGAGATGGAGCCCGCGATATCCGAGGCCTGTATCCCATAAGCCGCCGCCCGGTCATAATCGAAAGTTATGACCCACTCATAAGGGGTATATCCATAAAATGAGACGGAACTGACTCCCTTGACCGAAGATATAGGATAGACCAGCCTTTCATTGACAAAATCCGCAATCTCCCTGGTTTCAAGGCTGCTTGTAATGAAATAAGCGATTGCGGTCTGCGTCCTGGTCCCATGGGCATTCAGAGAAATCGACGGATAATAGCAGCCCTCCGGCAGACTGTTCCACATATTCCTGATACTCGAGGCAATCTCGAACCGCACCGCCTCCATATCCGCTTTCCGGTCCATCGAGAACTCAATGAAGCCGGCCCCGTCATAAGAGGTGGACTCGATCCCGGTACAGGAACGTATATTGGCGAGAGCGCCTTCTATCCTCGACGTGACTTCAGCCTCGACTACTCTTGACGAAGCGCCCGGATACAGGAAACTTACAGTTATCGTGTTGTTGCCCTGAGGCGGGACATACTGGACGTTCAGCCGGGTCATGCAGACGATGCCTATGAACGAGGCCACCGCCATGATCAGCAGGACCGAGAACGAAGATATGCCCTTTCCGCCCGTCATTTACTTCCTCCTGTAGATTGCGGAATAGACGGTCGGCACATAGAACAGGCTGACGAGCGTTCCTATCGTCATTCCGATGACTACGACCAGCGCCATCGGGTATTGCAGGTCGTCGCCCATGTTTCCCCTCGAGAGGAACGGCAGGACGGCCAGGATCGTGGTCAGCGATGTCATGATAATAGCCTTCAGTCTCCTGTGGCCGGCCTCATGGATCGCAGACTCGACCGCCATCCCCTGACGGACGAGCCGGTTGATCGTATCGATCTTCAGGATCGAGTCGTTGATCACGATACCGCAGATCACGACCAGACCGATAAGGGACATGAGATTGATGCTGACGCCCAGAATCCAGATAATCGCCAGGCTGAACGCGATGTCGATTACGATCTCCGACAGTATGATCACCGGCTGGAGCAGAGATTCGAACTGCGACGCCAGGATCAGGAAAAGCAGCGAAATCGCGATCAGCAGGATCATGGTCATCTGACGGACCATCTCGGCATTCGAGAACCATGATCCCGCGAAACTGACATCATACCTGCCCGACTGTCTGACGGCGGAAGTCACCTTCGGCATCAATTTCCTGACCTGCGAAGACTTCACGTCCAGCGGCAGCGGATAATACCCGCCTTCAGCTCCGGCTATCAGGGACTTGAAGTCGCTGTCCCAGCTCTGGCGCATAAGGGCGCGAACCGGAATGTCTCCGATCTTCTCCGACAGAAGCTGGTCCATATCGCGGACGTCCGTACCCATGACGACGGGAAGGGTCATGTCCCCGCGCACGATCTCGAAGACTCTGTTTCCGTTCAGGGAATTGGCGAGGACGTCAGTCAGCTGGCTGAAAGAAATCCCGTAAAGGGCCATCTTCTCCGGATCCGAGATATAAAGGATGTCGGTCTTGACCGGTATATCGTCGATATCCGCTTCCGGGACGGCAGCGCGGACATCATTTATCGTTTCCCTGAGGCTTTCCACCTCCAGGCCGACGATTCCGACTGACCTGATGCGGGCGAGCAGCTGCGGCTCCTTTTCAGCAAATACCATATCGAAGATATTGCCTGAAGAAGAGAAGGAGACTCCGGCTGCAGGATATTCTCTGGAGATATTCTCGTCCAGCCTGGCCTTTACCTTTTCCATGGCCTTCGGAGACTTGCATCTGAAATAAATGGACGCCTCAGTCATCGAAGGATCCCCGCTGTGGCCGAGCACGAACTGCTGCACCCCGACCATAGCCGTGATCTGGTCGCAGTCGTCCTGTATCGACTCCTGGAGTCTGGCGACTCTTGCCTTATTGACGTCAATGGCAATATGTTCGTTCCAGTCGATATTGATTATCGCGTCCGAGTAGGATATCGGCGGCAGTTTCTCTCTCTGCATGAAGGCTGCGCAAAGGACGATCAACAGGGTGCAGAAACATGGCAGCGCCCAGGCCAGCCAGCGATGCCCCAGGAAGAAGGAGACGACCTTGTCGTAAAGCGGCACGGCCCCCTTGACTTCCAGTTTTCCGAGGAATTTATCCGGCTTGAACGCATCCTGTTTCTTGTAAAGAACCCAATAATATACCGGGATCACTATTACCGTGACAAGATACGAGGTGAGCAGGATTACGGTCACGGCAACCGCCTGGTCGAAGAAGAGCTCTCCGGCAAGACCATTGAGGAAGACCAGCGGTATGAACACTGCGCAGGTGGTAAGCACCGAACTCAGCATCGCTCCGGAGACTTCCTTAGTACCCTCGACCACGGCTTTCCGAAGGCCCTCGCCCCTGTTCCAGCGGCCTGTGATATTGTCGGTAAGGACGATGGTGTTGTCCACCATCATACCCATGCCAAGCAGGAGACCGGACAGGGAGATTATATTGATCGATATTCCTATTCCATAGAAGACAAAGAAGGATATCACCAGCGATACAGGGATCGTAAAGGCCACCAGGAACGGGGACTTGAAATCCTTCATGAACAGGAATATTATTATGCAGTCCAGAAGCACTGCCAGGATAATATTGAGGAGCAGGTTCCGGATAGAGTATTCGAGAAGTTCCGTCTGGTCTCTCGTCACGGTAAACTCGACCTCCGGATAGTCGACTCCGAAGATACGGACCTGTTCGTCTATCGCCTTCTTGAGGTCGGACATCCTGGCCTCGCTCTGCTTTATCACTGCGAGGCTTACGGCATCCTTGCCGTCCGACATCACCATTCCGCTCCTCGGCACTTCCTTTACCGAAACATCAGCGACATCCTTTATCTGCAGCATCCTGTCTCCGGCATGGAAATATACCCTGGAAATATCTTCTGCGGAAGACGCGAAAGAGTGGAACTTGACATTGTAGTGGTATTCCCCGTCCCTGATCGTCAGGTTGGAAAGGGAGACATTGGCTGCCGAAAGGTCGGATTCAAACTGATCCAGGGACATCCCGACACGTTTAAGGGCATCCTGGTCCGGAATGATAAGGATTTCGCTGTCGGAGCAGCCGCTTATGTCGACCATCGCGACCTCCGGAAGTTGCTCTATCCTCCTTGCAATGACGTTGGAGGCGAATTCCGAAAGATGGCGGAAATCCCCGCCTTCGCGCAGGCTTATGTTCATGAAGAACGCCGGGATGTCGGTGGCGCTGGCCTTGAAGACCTTCGGGCGGTCCATCTTAGGCAGCGACGACATCGCGCGGTCGACTTTTTCGTTGGCCTCGATGTAAAAGTAATCGATATCCCGGCCCTCTTCGAAGGTCAGGGTTATCGTGGCGCTTCCGTCTTTCGATTCCGATTTTATGTCCTTAAGATGGTTGATCTGCATCAGGCTCTGCCTCAGGGGACTGACGACTGCTTCGTCGAGAGTCCTGGCGGACATGCCCGGATCGGAGATCTGGACTGTCACATACGGGATGTCCACATCCGGAATAAGTGAGACCGGAAGTTTCCCGATTCCAATCAGTCCGAGAACGATGAACACCAGCAGGACCATGGTGACGGAGACGGGCCTGTTCAGCAACTTGTCCAGCATAGCGTTCTATTTTTTGATTGTGACCCTTGATTTGTCGGCGAGGTTGAAGTTGCCTGAGATTATTATCTGGTCGCCTTCGTTGACCTCGGAGTTCCTGTCGGCATTCCCGCGGATTGCGTAGCTTTCGCTGTTAGCTTTAATTTTTTCCACATAAACCCATTCCGCACGGCCATCCACATAGCGGAAAAGGACGTCGAGACCATCTCTTACGACGACAGCGCTCTTCGGCACCACAAGCTGTCTTTCGAGGGTCTTCTCGACGATTATCTTTACGTTCATACCGTCCAGCATCCGGCCGTTGCCCGGTATTCTGGCGGTGACTGAAATCTGGCCGTTCTTGTCGATCGTAGGGTTGATCGAGACGATCCGGCCGTTTACGGCCTTGTCTTCTTCGCCGAAGAGAGAGACTCTTACCGGCTGGCCTTTGGAGACGAATGAATACTCCGACTCGAGCACAGTGAAGACAACGTCGAATTCGTTGTCGTTGATTACGGTGCAGAACGGCTCGGAGCCTGACGTCTCCCAGACTTTCTGTTTTATGTCGGCGACTTTTCCGGAGAAAGGAGCTTTAAGTACGGTTCCTTCGAGGTTGCGCACTGCAGTATCGTAACTGTTTTTCGCAGAGCTGTAGCCGGAACGTATCGTCGCCATTTTCATTATGTCTTCCGGGACCTCGGCTCCTTCAGCCGTGCTGTAACCGAGTCCGACAAGGACGTCCTTCAGATCGAGGGTTGCCCTGTCGAGATTAGTCTGGGCCGACTCGAGCGCAGACCGCTGTTCGACATCGTCCAGCCTGGCTATCACGGCGCCTTTTTCTACATACGAGCCGTTGGCGGCCGTTATTTCTTTGATCACTCCGCTTTGTCTGAATATAAGGGCGCTTCTTCTGGTCGCGGAAAGTTTGCCATTAGAAACAAGCTGCATCGGGAAATTCTGGCTCTTCAGGGTCATGACTTCCACCTCATTGACTCTTCCAGAATACTGTAGTTTATCCTCTACCACTTCGTTTGAGGACCTGTTTCTGCAGCCGGGGAGGACCGTCAACAAGGCTGCAGCGATTACCAATGCTAGCTTTCTCATTTTACCATTTCTTCAAAATCCACATCCAGATCCCGTCCTGCGATGAAATCGTAGAGCGTCAGTTTGCGGAGCGTATAATAATAATTCCAGTACGAGCTAAGATCATTTATGTATTTGCTCATGGCATCGTCGTTCTCGGCACGGGCGGTGTTCAGGTCTGTCACGGATGCCGTCCCGGCCATGAATTTTTCCATGACAAGACCGTACCTTTCCTCGGCGATCGCCGCGGCTCGGCGGGACACATTGCATTGCTGCTGCTGATTGTTGAACTGACCGACAGCGGTGAAAAGGCTGATACGTTTGTCGTTTTCAGCCTGGGCGACCTGGGCGCGGACCACCTCGGCGGCAGCCTCGGCTTTCTTGACCTTGCCTTTTCCGAGGCCCCAGTCAAAGACCGGGACAGAAAAACTCAGGCCGACGACCTCCTGGTCGAGCATGCCGGAATATGTCTTGGACAATACAGGATCGGACCCCGTAAGACCGAAACGGGCGTCTAATTGCACCGTTATTCCGCGGTCCGCCTTCGCTCTGGCGATATCCGACTCTGCTGTCAGGATATCGATATCATTGTCCAGGACGAAGGACGAATTCTCATTGCATTTCTTGTATACGAGATCATAATCCATGACCAGGTCCGGGAGTTCCTCGTCCAGGACCGGCACGACTTCGACTGTCTCGTCGTATCCGAGCAGGGAGTTGAGCTGCATCCGGGCTTTCTTCAGCGATACCATGTTCTCGTTGATCGAAACGCTGTCGTTGAGCTGGCGGAGCTCGAGCTGGAGATACTGGTCGCGGGTGACAGTCCCGAGAGCGATCCTCTCCTTGGCGGCGGCGAGCATCCTGGTAGTGTTCTCGTAGTTGGTGACGGAGGCGTCATAGACCTTCGCGGCCAACATGACCCCGTAGTAGTATCCTGCGGCCGTCAAGGTGACTTCTTCCATGGACTCGAGATATCTCCGTTTCGCTCTCTCATACTCTTTCGGGGAGATTCTCTTGGCCCATTTGAACTGGTTGTACCCGAAAAGAGGCTGGCTGTACGACAGGGTTATAGGCTGGGCCGCCCATAATTTTCCGGACCTGTCGCCGAACTCGTCGATTCGGTTGAGGTCGGAATACAGCTTGAGAGTTCCTCCGGTTGCGGTGATGTTCTGCGAGAGCCCAAGGCCTATGGTATTCTGCAGGTTGTAGCTTGTCACATAGACCATTTCTCCGGTTTCAGGATTCTGGAGAAGATTGAGGTACCTGTTGAAGTTGCCTAATTCGCCGTAGATTGAAAGGGACGGAAGCCTGCTGGCAAGATAGGATCTCCAGGCCCAATAATCGCTGACGAAGGTGGATTTTGCCTTAAGTGCAAGGACGGAACGCGACCTCGCTTCGGAAAGCACTTCGGACAAGGTCATTTCCTGGGCTTCCGACAGGGTCGGAAACACAAGTAAAACGGCGACAGCTATTAATGAGAGAGGATTCCTTCTTTTCATCCTATAGATTATTTTTTCTTCTGCTGCTCCAGAATCTGCTCGAATTTCTCTCCGGCAGCCTCGCTGCGCACCGGATCCCCGACGAAGATAGGGTATCCCTCCTTATCGACAAGAAAAGAGTGGAAGCGCTCGTCTTTAGGAATTGTCGTAGTCTCGAGCCAGTCGAGGTTTTCTGTCACATATATCGGAAAATCGTAATTGGAGTCCTCAATAGATGCGATAAGTTCCGTCAGGTCCTCCGGCTTCGGAGCCATGAGCAGAATCGTCATGTAGCCTTCCTGCTGGTCGAATAAGTTGCAGAGCTCATATGAATGCAGGACTGAGCAAGTGAAACAACTTGCAGGAGGAGTGAAATAAACCATTCTCATGGTGTCTTTAGGGAAGGCGACCGAAGAGACAGAAGTCCCCTGGATCTTGAGAACCGTCTCCGGGAAAGGTACAGGAGCGGACGAGAACTCGACGAGGGTCCGTTTTGTCCGGATGTCCTTACATCCGGACAAAACGACCAGCATAAGAAGTAGAATTATTCTTGCTGCTTTCATGAACCGACGCATTAAAATAAATCGAGAATTCTATCCCAGAGGGTCTTATGAGCCTCATTATACTCTCTAGCCCACTGGCATCCGCACTTGTAGTTGTTTGCCATCTTGCAGTCACAATAACCGCCGTCCTTCGTCATCGGGCCATTGATATAATGGGAGGATTCGGCCATGGCAGCAGCTCTCTGTGCCGGCTGCAGGCTTACTCCACTGTAGCAATAGACTGCTGCGCCAAGAGCAATCATAAAAGTTATAGCAGCGCAAATCGATCTCTTTTTCATGATTTCTGTGTTTTTAATTGCATGGTATCAGGGCAAAAACGTCATATTCGTCTTTCACCCACGACTGTACTTCCTCAGGAAGCGTATCAAGCCCTTCGCCATCGACAATCTGCCATATTGTTCCGTCCTGATACTGACCGGCCAGCCTGAAGGCCGAGCTCTCGCGGCTGTAATATGCGATCTGGTTGTTATTCCTGTCCATGATGGCCGAACTCTCCGGTTCGCTGGATATTCCGCAAGTTACAAAAGAATCTGTAATCTTGTACGATTTATAGATGAAAGAATAATTCTTGAATTCATCCTCGTGAGCCTCAAGGTTCTTCTTGTACTTATCCGGGAAAGTCCTGCTGCCGAAGTTGAAGTGGTATACTTCAGTGATTTCGCCTGCCGGAGAAAGCTTATAAAGATAGTCCGATACCGGCTCGGTATAGAATACTCCATCCCGGGTATCAGAGAATTCAGTAGGGAAGATATAGTTGTCGTCTTTATAATCCGGGTAATACAGCAGTTTCGACTTGATGTTATACAAGGTATCAGATACTGCAAGTTCCGTCCCGGAATGCTTGGAATAATCCCAGCTTCCGAGCTGTACGAGGAGATTGCCTCCTTCAAGGCATTTGAGACGTACTATCTCGAAATTGAAAGGGAGAGCAGTTTCCATCTTGCACTCTTTGTTATACCGGAAAAGGACGTCTTTCTGGGCATCTACAATCCAGATATTATCATTTTCATCTACATCAAAATCTGTTATCTGGAGATACTCCTTAGGGCCTCTTCCGCGATAGTCTATGACTTTGACCGGATTTCCTTCCATATCAAAGGCCATAAGACGGCGGGCCTTATAATCAAGGATATATAACAAATCCTTTCTTATAACCATCTTTTCAATCTTGGAGAAAGTATATTTGGCATCCTCCAGATTATTCAATCTGATGTATTTCGGTTCTGTTTTATATACCTCCACAGGATTGGAAGACTCGATCTCATCGAAACTCGTGACATCGATCTCCTGGACATTCTCGAATACCGGCTGTCTATTCCCGGATCCGGTACATCCTATGATAAGAAATGCTGCTAATACAGATAATAAAGACGCTTTCATAAACTATATTTAAAAGCATGGTCTTTCCCGAAAAAACCGGGAAAGGCCACGCATCACTGAGGATTACTTTATAAGTCCGATAATATCGATGATGATTCCGATGACGTCAATGGCGCTAACGCCGCCGCCGGAACCGCCACATCCTGTACCGTCACCGCAAGGACGAGCATTTTCACTTCTGCACTCGCCGCCTGATTTAGGGCCGGTACACTGCGATGAAGATGCTTCAGCAACCCGGGCAACCTCGTTCGATGTAGTATAGGCGCGGGAAGCTGATACTGTAGCTACAGAAGCAACCGTCATGCTAAGAGCGATTGCAACTCCAATCAAATACTTTTTCATAATTGATTATAATTTTAGTTAATAATTAAAGGAATAAATTGGTAATAGGGCAAAGAACTTTGATTACGTCAGTAAAGGTTATACCGCCTCCGCCGCATCCGGTATTGTCCCCGCAAGAACGTGCGTTCTCGCACCTGCACTCGCCACTAGATTTAGGACCTGTGCAATTTGCTGAAGAAACAGCCTGCGACATTTCCATCTGGTTAGAGGCTGTATACTCACGGGCTGCGTTGACAGTTACGACTGAAGCAATCGTCATGCTAAGAGCGATTGCAACTCCGATCAAAAACTTTTTCATGACTGATAATCAATTAAAGCCAATCGCGGATTGTCTCAAAAATTCCTTTTGGCTGACAGCCTGTGTTATCACGGCATGGACGAGCGTTTTCACATCCACACTCACCGCCTGATTTAGGACCAGTACAAACTGTTGAGGATTCAGCTGCCATCACTGCTTCACAAGAAGCCATAGATGCAGATACAGAAAGAGTCGTAGCAATCGCAAGACCAAGCACGATAGCCACGCCGACGAAAATCTTTTTCATGACTGATTATTAATTTAGTTCGCTTACTCTTTTACGGATTTTCAGCTTCTCCGACCCTGGCCAAGGATATTACAAAAATACCCTAAAGAAACCTCAATCCGATGAAAAAAACCGTTAAAAAACTAACGGTTATGTTACTAAAAAAACGCCCGAGAGAAGGCTCAACGGGCGTTTTTCATCACTACGTTAGTATCTGTTTCTAACGGGTATATCCAAATCGCTGAGAATTAACACTTTAAGATTCCGGCCCCCGTTAGAGTTTTTGTAACATTTTAGTTACCAATATTTTATGTAACAAAAATGTGACATAATTATTCATAAGGAGTAAGCATCAGGACATCATATCCTTCTTCAAGCCAGCCGGACACGTTTTCCGGAAGGCCTTTTTTGTCTGTTACGTCGAGTACCTGCCAGATAGATCCTCCGGAATACTGGCCGGCGAGTCTGAAAGCAGATGCCGAAAAATCAAAACAGGCTATTTCTTTCTTATTCCTGTCAATTACTACCGACGACCAGTCCTTCCCGATCAAGCCGAAGGTAATGAATGAAGGGGTGACCTTATAAGACGAGAACGCAAAGCTGTAGTTATCAAGACGAGAATAATTCTTTCCGATTTCTTTGCGGATATAGTCAGGAACGGTCCTGGACCCGAAATCCAGATGGTAGACTGCGGAAATTTCCCCATCTGAAGAAATATTGAAAAGATAGTCGCTGATAGGATCCATATAGAAGCTATCCTCCCCGTTGTCAGAAATGGTTGTCTTAAAGACAAAATCCATATTCTTGTCTTTCGAGTATTTCAACAGCTTTGACTTGACATTCAAGGAGGAATCGGCGACGACAAGCTCGCAGCCCTTAAGATATGAATCGTCCCAGCTTCCTATCTGGAAAATGAAGTCCCCGGAATCAAGGCATCTGAGCTTGTTGATCTCGTACGGGTAGAGTTGCGCGGAAACCACCTTGCAGTCTTTGCCATATTTATAGAGTACATTCTTCTGAGCGTCGGCTATCCAGATATATCCATCCTTGTCGACATCGAAATCCGTAATCTGGAGGTATTCCTTAGGGCCTCTTCCACGATAATCAATAACCTTTACTGGCGCTCCGTCCATATCATAGACAATCAGTTTCTTAAAGGATGACTCAAGGATATAGATAAGGTTATCCTCTATGACGACCTTTTCGATATCCTTGAACGAGAATAGAGAACTATCGGTTGTCTCAAGTCTTATGTATGCCGGTTCCGTACCATAGATTTCAGACGGAGAGACGGCCTCGACCTTTCTGAAATCGGCAATGGCGACGTCTGTCGCATTCTCATAGACAGGACTGTTTTGTCTGCAGCCTGCGAACAGGATAATAATCGAACAGAAGAGTAGTTTAGTTTTCATCAATTTTGTTTTAAGCGGCCCCGTCAGGAATAGCGGGGCCGGGTGTCATTCGTTACAACGAAAATACTTAGTTGATCTTCTGTGTGCTTGGGTCGTCAATTCTATCCGGTGCCGGCTCAAAAGGACAGATATCTGGATCCAATTTAGCGGTTTCGCCGTTATCGATATCGGTAGGATCCATAGGCTGCGGAATTTTATCGCAGAGTGAAGAAGGACATTGATAGATACTGCGGTTAGCACATACTCCGACCGTACGTCCATCAACAGCATAGGCAGGAATTACAGGTCCGGTACATCCGAAATAAACATCCAGGTACGGCTCAACTCTTGCCGATACCTTGACAGAACTAAACAAAAGCGCGCCTGCGGCAAGAACAGCGGCAGCAGCAACGCCGACAATTAGGTTTTTCATTGTTTTGAAAAGAAATAAAAGAACATCCCTACTCTATTCAGGTTTTTCGGGATCCACCTTAAATATCTATCTTAAGTCTGATTATATTCATACCTTCCAAAGACTCCTGATCCATCCCAGAGAAGCACTTATAGCCGCTGATTCCCTCCATATACTCGCCTGTTCCGATGAATACGACCTCATTATCCTCCGTAAGGCCTACCGGGATTCCGAGAGCAAGAAACTCCGGACTATCGGCACTATAATGCTGTATCAGCGATTTCCCCGTCTTCTTGTCGAACAACCAGATTCCGTACGCTTTCTCTTCCATATCCTCCAGATGGGCAATATCCATAAGAAGATAATCCTTATTTTCAAAGGCTCCGCACACGTAGAAAATATCCGCATTCTCCATAGCAATCTCCATCTTTTCGTAATCGCCATCGGCCTCTAACAATTCTTTTGGAGCAGACTTGTCCTTGAAATCGGTATCATACGTCTCTACTGTACCCGAAGAAGGACTGAACCTGTATATCTTTCCTGAGAAAGGACTTGATGCCAGATATGCATCCTCGCCGATGACCTTCCTGACATCATCCCTGTAGCCAAGGGGTACACAATATTCGAACGGCACAGACGATCCTGTAACCTTGCCTTCAGAATCAGTAAATATCAGATTATTCGAATTATTCTCGCCCAATTCATGCGGATAAGGGGTGAAGAAAACAAACGAGCCGTCTGAAGCTTCCGAGAAAGCACTGCTGATAAAGTCGAGCTGGAACTGTCTACCAGTAAAAGACCCGTCAAAGCCATAAAACAGAAGCCTCCCGGAATCGGCAAGCAATATGATTCCATCCTTTCCGAGAGCCATATCCTTTATGAAGACATATTTCCCCGGGCCCTTGCCTACTTTATTTATGGAACCAATTACATTCCCCGCGCGATCTACCGAATGTACCAGCCCTTGTTCATAATCAAGGATGACATCATGGACCCCGTCTGTCTCGAAGATAATACACATATAGTTTCCCACAAAAGCATTCTCATCCTTGACAGGAGTGATGACCGTTTCAGAGAAGACGTCTTCAAAAAAGGATACATTCGACTCTTCGCTGAAAGCTCCGGCTAAAAGGGAACTCTTATCGGAAGATTGATTACAAGCGGAGAATCCCGCAATCAGGGAAATCAGCAGTAAAACACGTTTCATATTGCAGTTACAAAATTAAAGTTCATGACTACCACAAATATAACGGAATTCTTCATTGTTGTATACATATCATTTCTAAATCTTCAGCCCCTTCCATTAAAAATTTTTACATACAAACTGTAAAATTGTAAAATTTCTTTACAGTGCGTTTTTTAGGCACTCAACTGTAACTAATTATCATTCAATATATTACAAACTTTGGCACAGGGTTGGCCTTATCTGTTTTCAGAAAACGAAAAAAAGTTAAACCAATAAAAAACTAATATCATGAAAAAGATCATCGCCATCATCGCCATCGCAATTGCAACAATCGCAACAGCCAATGCCAAAGTCGTTAAAGGACATGTAAACGACAGAGACGGATATCCTGTAGAAGGAATCAGAATCGCCGTAGTCGACGAAGACAACAACGGGAAAAGGACCATCATCCGCACCGATGAAAACGGCTACTTCGAACTCCGCGTCCCGGACACTTTCGATGTATCGGTCGTAAAGGACCTGTTCTCCACCGGAGTCATAACAGTCCGCGATTTCAAGAACACCAGGAAAGGACTGGAAATCACCATCGACGTAGCAGTCCAGCTCGAAAAAGCAATCTGTTATGCAGAAAAAAAGTAAGGATTGTTATATTTGCGTATAAAACTATACGCAATGAAGACAATAACATCCCTGATGACCATTCTCGCAGCAGCCTGCCTCCTCTCCGGATGCGGGCAGCCGGCGTCTAAAGATACAGGCTTCGACGAAGTCGTAGCCCAGAGAAGAAGCGTCCGGAAATACGATGCATCGAAGACAATCTCCCGCGAAGAAGTCAAGACAATCGTAGCCACCACCCAGGAAGCTCCGTCATGGGCCAACACCCAGTCGACCCGCTACTACGCAGTCTTCTCCGAGGACAAACTCGCGGCAATCAAGGACATGATCGGCCCGGGCAACAAGAACAACGTCGCCGACGCCCCTGTTCTGGTAGTCAGCACCTATGTCAAAGACATGGCCGGATTCTTCCGGGGACAGTCCACCAACGAAGTCGGCAACGGCTGGGGTGCATATGACAACGGCCTGAGCAATGCCTACTTCATACTCAAGGCCCGCGAAATGGGATTCGACACTCTTATCATGGGCATGCGAGACTCCGAGAAGATCGCCGCAGAACTCGAGATTCCGGAAAACGAGACCAAAACCACTTGATGACATCCTCATTTTCAGATAATGGCGAAAAATCCGCTGAATATACTTAAAAAGCCGGTTCCAGGTCCGCATATGCAGACCTGGAAAGCCGCGCTGATTTCAGCGGCGATAATCTTTCTTTTATTCGAAATCTTCCGGCCATTCGGTCTGCATGCCATGCCGTCTCTTATGAGATTAAGCTTCTCACTTTACTTTGCTGCAGCCACCTTCGTCGGAGTCTTTTTCCCCGGACTGCTCTACATACTGTTCTTTCCGAAGAACTACGCAGGAGAAGACAACTGGACCCTTGGCAAAGAAATTCTGCACAACTTTCTTATACTTTGCGCCATATCTTTTTGCATCTGGCTCGCCACCAGGCGATATATGGAACCCGGAATCAGGAGCCTCGTCGAAATCCTGGGAGACACCGTAATAATCGGACTCTTCCCTATCACGGCGATCCATATGATAATCGCCAACATGAACCTTAAAAGGAACCTCCGGGAAGCCGAAAAAATCAACGCCCTCCTCAGCTCGAGACAGCCCGTCCCGGAAGACCGCAGCGGCATCGCCGTACTTCAGGACGGCACAAAAGACAGCTTCACCCTCAACTCCTCCGACCTGCTCTTTGCGAAAGCCGAACTCAACTACATCAACATCGTCTATCTCGACCGCGGCAGGATCGAAAGCCGCATGATCCGCTCGACCATGAAGCAGGCCGAAGCAGCCCTCGAAGCATTCCCCGCAATCAGACGCTGCCACCGCACCTATCTCCTCAACGTCTCGAAAATAACCCGCATCGACGGCAACTCCCAGGGGTACCGCGCAGTCCTCGAAAACTGCGAAACAACCGTCCCAATATCGCGTCAGTACCTCTCAAAGCTTGAAATTCGTCCCAAAAACTGACGCCCGTCCCAATAATTTGGCAGCCTCCGCTACGCATGATAGATTTGCCGAAAAATCGGAAAAATCATGCGAAACTTATTCAGACTTTACTTAACAATCATCCTCGCCACTGCCTGTCTCCAGGGTCTGTCCGCCCAGGGTCCAACTACCATATCCGGCCGCGTCACCGATGAAAAAGGCGAGCCGTTCCCTTTCGTCAACATCTATATAGAAGGCACCGTCTGCGGGACAACCACAGAAGAAGACGGAACCTTCTCCTTCCGCTACGACGGGACAGAAGGCATCCTCTGCGCCTCGATGATAGGATACGAAGACTTCAAGACCCGCCTGAACCCCGGGCAGAATTACCTTATAAAACTGCAGCCGGCCTCCTCGGTCCTCAACCAGTCCGTAGTCGTAGGAAGCACCTTCCTCCTCCGCGGCAACAGCACCTGGGACAAAATGGAAGCGACTGACCTCGTAACCGGCGGCGCCTTCATGGGCAACCTCGCCACTACCATCCAGAGTCTTCCGGGAGCCCAGGCCTCAGCCGAAAGCGGCACCCTCAGAGTACGCGGCGGAAGCGACCGCGAAAACCAGGTCTACATCGACGGAATGAGGGTCCTCTTCCCATACACAGTCTCCGCAGAAGGCACCCAGAAACGCCTCCGCTTCTCCCCGTTCATCTTCGAAGGCATCAACTTCTCCTCCGGCGGATACTCCTCCGAATACGCCGACGCCCTCTCCGGCGTCCTCCCCATGGACACGAAAGACAAGAGCGAAATAACCAAATCCGGGATCAACATCGCCAACACCGGAGCCGGCGGCGGTGGCACGAAAGCCTTCCGCAACGGGTCCGTCTCCTTCAACGCCGACTATATCGACCTCGGCTGGTACGGCACCTTCTTCCCGGACAACACCGACTGGATCGAGCCTTACCGCAACCTCTCGACCGGCCTCCAGTGGAGAGCGCAGACAAGCCCGACCGGCACTCTCAAATCCTTCACCCTCTACGACTTCACACACCTTATCCAGGCCACCGGCGACGGCCGCAGAATGAAGATACAGGAGAACAACATCTTCTCCAACCTGACCTACAAGGACACCGACATCCGCGGCTGGAACGTCTTTGCCGGCGCTGCAGTCTCGGCCCGCCTGCGCGACTACTCCGAAGTCCTCGAGGCCGGGGACATGTACGACGAAAACGAAGGCGAGCTGCACCTGAAACTCCGCGCCTCCAAAAGAATCGCCCGCCACTTCCGAGTAAGCTTCGGAGTCGAGGACATGGTCCATAAATACGAAGACCGCTACCGCTTCATGGACATCGACGCCTCCAGCCCGCTCGACTTCAACTACGCCTCCGTCAACGCCTCCCTCGTCTGGAACCCGAAGAGCAATCTGTTCATAGAGATGTCCGGCCGCGGAGAGTACCGCACCGGCAGCGACCGATTCTCGATAAACCCGAGGCTGGCAGTCAATTATGAGGCAGGGCCATGGAAACTCTCGGCAATCGCCGGCCGGTACACCCAGACCCCTGAAATCAAATGGCTGCTCAAGGACAAAGCCCTCGACGACGAGAGCTGCATGCACTACGTCCTCGGAGCGCACTACAGCCGCAACCGCCATCTCTTCCGTGCAGAGGCCTACTACAAAGACTACGATTCGATGGTCCTTCTCGAAAACGGACTTCCGACAATGGAAGGCAACGGCTTCGCCAAAGGATTGGACTTCTACTACATGGGACCGGCAGCAAAGAATCTCGACCTCACATTCAGCTATACCTGGGGCCTGGCCGGACGCAGAAGCGGAGAGAACCCCGAGATGCGCGTACCTGACTATTTCACCCGCCACAACGCCTACGCGATGGCAAGATACTACCTCTCCCCGCTACGCACTATCATCGCCGTGACGGACAGGTTCGCCTCCGGCAGGGCAGGAGTCGCCAAGCCATACAACAGCCTCGATCTCGGAATCACCTTCCTTATCAACCCTAAACTGCTCATATATACCAGCGTCACCAACGTTACCGCAAGAAAGAACAACTTCGGCACCCTTGACGGCAAAAAAGCCATTGTCAACAACGACCGGAGCATCTACATAGGAGTATATATCACCCTCTCAGGCAACACGGCATATGATGTTTCAAATTTCTAAAAACCATAAGATCATGACTATCAGAACAACCCTTATCGCAGCCCTCGTATCGGTCTGCTGCAGCACCTTCGCACAGAACGCCAACCCAATGCAGCTCCGGAACCAGTTCCAGCGCGAAATCCAATCCCCGGATGCAACCTGGATGTCCTACTACAACCTCGCCTACGCCGATCTCATGATGATTCTCGGAGGCGCACCGGAAAATACCGTCCAGCCGCTGCTCGACGAATCGGAAAAAATGATCTCGAAACTCGGGAATGACAAGACCGCCGACGCATCGGAAGTAGCGGCCCTCAAGGCACTGAGATACCTCGCCATGATGAGCATAAACCCGCAGGTATATGGGCCTAAGCACTCCGGAGATCTCGGGAATGCATGCGCGACCGCGCTTGCCCTCAACCCGGACAACCCAAGGGCGATAATCATCCAGGCGATGTTCCAGGCCAACATGGCCTCGTTCATGAATACGCAGTACGACCCTTCCAAAGACTTTGCAAGGGCCGCCGAATTACTGGGCCGGCAAGACAAAGACGCGCCGGGCCCGAAATGGGGAATGGAATTTATCCAAGCCGTTTCCAATCGGTAATGCACTCAGGGAAGTCCTCCCTATAGTGCGATACCATGATAAGAGTCTTTCCGGGTCTTCTGCAGAAGGTCCGGATTATCTCTTTTACGCGCTCCCTGTTGGACAGGTCGAGACCATGGAGAGGCTCGTCAAGAATCAGCAGGTCCGGATCCTTTACGAAAGCCCTGGCAAGCAGCACCAGACGCTGCTCTCCGCTCGAAAGCTCCATGAAGGTACGGTCCTCGAGGGCTCCGATACCGAAAACCTTGAGCCAGAAACGGCTTACCGCCGCCTCCTGCCTGTCGATTGTCGAGACAGGGCCCAGGGTATCCTGGAGTCCGCTCGCGACGATCATTATGGCCGGGATGTCATCCTGGAAGGCGCGGTGCATCTCCGGGCTGACGTAGCCAATCCGGCGCTTTATGTCCCAGATGCTGGCCCTGCGGCCAAGTCCGAATATCTTGATGTCATTGGCGTAGCGCTGCGGATGGTCGGCGCAGATCAGCGAAAGCAAAGTACTCTTTCCGGAGCCGTTGCGGCCCTCAAGCGCCCACTTCTCTCCCGAACGGATCTTCCAGCTGACTCCGTCTAGAATCTTCCTGTCTCCATAACGGACTGTCGCAGACTTGATTACGACGACATCCTCCGGAGTCTCCGGAGCCTCTGACGGCAGGGCCAGGATGCTGTCTTTCATGGTCATGGTAAGAGACTTGACGGTATTCGACGGCCTGTACTCCGATACCGGGACCTTCTTGCCGGCGACGAGGTCTTTGACTTCGATGACATGGGTAATGAACGACGGCAGAGTCTGTTCGCAGTCCGGCATGACCAGAATCATCCTGGTCCATCCGGATGCGGCGAGAGTGTCGAGGATTCCGAGGAGATAGCCCCGGGCTTCGGCATCAAGGCCGAGGAACGGGTTGTCCATGACCAGGACCCTTGGATTATAGAACAATATCTTGATAATCTGGAATTTGCGCAGCTCTCCGCTGGAGAGTTTGATTATCTGCGAGTCAAGGAGCGGCTCTATCTGGAACATGCTGTAGAGATGGTCGCGCATGGCCCGTCTCTCGGCGGTGTCAGGGCCGCTGATCTCATAGGCCTTGTCCAGAAGCTGCCTGATCGTCGGCATGTCAGGATCGACAGTATCGGCATTCCACCTCTGCTGGAGGAAATACTCGGAATCGGCAGTGCCGTACGAGTCCCTGAATGTCAGGTATTTGATATTGTCGCTGATAAGCGGTTTCTCGGACGGAGAGAAATCGTATGTCGAAACCGGCCCATACATAGGATGGGTCATCGTGATCATTTCTGCCAGGAATGTCTTGCCTCCGCCGTTAGGACCGACGATAGCTATATGTTCATTCTCATTTAATTCAAAGTCTGCCTTTTCGCTCAATCTCCACTCAGGCCTGCCGGCCATTCCGCCCCGGATGGAAATAATAGTTTTCATTTTGCACTGAAATTTCGGAGTATTGTGCAAAAGTATTAATAGATTTTAAAAAATAAAAACATTCTATAATAAAAATCAATATTTTAGTTATTGTTTATAATCTCTCGCGGGGAATTATTCCAGAAATTATGACTAATTTTGGTACATCAAGCATAGACCTTAATGACAATGAAAGCTTTTTACATCGGAATCATACTTGGTCTGGCCTCCTATTTCTGTCAGGCCCAGACTGCTACACAATACCATCCTGTGGCTCCTTCGGTGCCCGATTTCATCGAGTTCGCAGGGAAAAAGATACGTTTCGACAGGGACGACCTCTACGAAAGGATGGACCGGGAACTGATCGCGTTTACGTACATGCACTCGACGTCAATCCTGATGCTGAAGCGGGCGGAGAGGATTTTCGCCCAGGTCGAGCCTGTACTGAAGGCGCAGGGCATTCCCGATGACTTGAAATATCTTATGGTCATAGAGAGCAATCTCGACCCGAAGGCTCTGTCGCGCGCAGGCGCAGCCGGGCTCTGGCAGATGATGAAGGCCACCGGCCAGAGATATGGACTCGAAGTCAACAATGTCGTGGACGAGAGATATAATATCCGGAAGGAGACAGTCGCGGCCTGCAAGTATCTCAGGGAGGCTTATGCGAAATATGGGGACTGGATGACGGTCGCCGCCAGCTACAATGCCGGTCAGGCCGGGATATCGCGCCAGCTGAAGCTGCAGAGGCAGAAAAAGGCCATGGACCTGCTGCTGGTGGAGGAAACGTCCCGGTATATGTTCCGTATCCTTGCGGCGAAGTATTTCATGGAGAATCCGCAGCTTTTCGGGTTCTCTATAGAAGAAAAACAGAAGTACCCCTACAGGAAACCGAGGAAGATAGTCGAAACCGACAAGCCGATCGAATCCCTTATCGATTTCGCCGAGAAAAATGGCACAAGTTATGCAAGACTGAAAGAGGCGAATCTCTGGCTCAGAGATACGCTGCTGACAAACAAGTCAGGGAAAAAATATGAAATAATTATTCCTTAGCAATTTATGAAACCACTCAGGATCCTCCTTGCGATATCGGCGATAACGATGGTTATCTCCTGCAGCCCGAAAATCTATACGAAGATGGCCAAAGCCTCCGATATCGACCGTCTGATTCTTGTACAGCCGCTTTCTGCGATATTCGTGGATTCCTCAGGCGAGGAAGTGATAGACGAAGGCAAGAGTCTCGAGGCACAGAAAATTCTCCAGAAAGATGCAAAACGGCTCCTTCGCGCAGAATCCGTCGTCGAAATAGATGACAATCTTTACGACGAGCAGATAAGAAATCAGATCGCAGATGCAGCGACTTGCGGAAGCATGACCGTTCCCGTCCCCGAGGAGCTCTGCTCCGTCATCAGCGGCGAGGGCTACAGGTATGGAGCGATAGTCTTCCACAGGGGTCTCGCAAGGAAAGGCGGGGATATAGCCAAGGAAGTAGGTGTCGCCATAGGAGTCGGCCTTCTGACGGCTGTCGTGACTGACGGGGCGCTGACTATGGATGCTGGAGTCGAAGGCAGCCATGCAGAGCTGTTTCTGGCAATCGTCGACGCCGAAAAAAGAAGGGTTGTCTATCATAACAGGGCCGCGGGGGAATCAAATCCGACAAAAGGCTCAGTAATCAGAAAACTACTGAACAGGGCGGCAAAGCCCTTCTATAGCAGATAAAATAAAAGGCTGGCCTCTCGGGCCAGCCTTTTCTGTAGATCTAATCGACCAGATGTATTCTATATACCTCCGCCGAAGCATTATAATTGCTTCCGTCGACCGTACCTCCAACTGAGAGGAGATCTCCGTCAGGAAGGACTCTCAGGCCCATGCAGCCGACTACGGAATAAGGATACTGTACAGCATACAGGACCTCGCCCGTATCCGGATCGAAAGCATTGATGTATAGAGGGCCACTTTGCTGCATGGCAGTCAGGTACAGCACGTCATGGGCATTATCCATGATGGCCGCGCCGCTGTATGCGTAGTATGTTGACGGAAGTTCCGCTATTTCCCTGAAGGTCTCGCCGGCCGGGTCGAAAGCCATGAGGAAATTGGCGTCCCCCTTCTTGGCAACGAAGTAATAATTACCGTCAGCCTTCCTGTACCACTCTGTAATATCCGTTCCCGCGCTCATGCCGGTGTTGACGACATACCCGTCGAGAAGTCCGTCTTTTGAGACAAGGGTATTATTCTCATCTCCGCCCGGATTGTATTTGGTGACATGAGGTTCGCCGAATTTTGATCCATGAATATCGTATTGCGAGACAATCACGGCTCCGCCGTCGTCAGTTGGGAAGATAAACGGCGCGCTCGTTTCGAAACCCAAAGATTGCCCGACGAGGGTGAATACACTTGTTTCCGGATCGAATATCTCTATCTGTCCTCCATCGTTGTACCAGTTTCCGGCGATAAGCACCTTGCCGTCCTTAAGCAATGCGCCTCTTTCCATTCCTCGCGCTACATTCATGTCAGATACGCTTGAGAAGGTGTTGGTGGCAGGGTCATATATAGCCGCGCTCCTGATCTGGCCGATACCGCCTCCGGAACGCATACCGCCGGCGACGAGAGTGCGTCCGTCCTTTAGGGTTACCTGGGCTGAGATATCGAAATAGATGTTCTCCTCGATTGTCGCCCATTCGCCATTGCTGAACCTCTCTGCAGTCGTCGAACGGCCGAAGCCTGTCGTATGTCCTCCGACGACCACATAATCCTCATCACCGTTCACTATAAGGACTGGGGTGATTCTCGGCTCGTTTAGAGAGGCAAGCTGGGTTGCAGCAAGGGCGAATTCAAGAGGGCTTTCTACCGTGACTGCACATGATGCCGAAACTCCGCTTCCGTCGTTGGCGGTAGCGGTGATCGTGGCGGTTCCGCCGGAAAGGGCCTTTACGACTCCGTCAGTTACGGTCGCCACGTTTTCATCGGATGACTTCCAGGAGATTGACTTGTCTGTTGCATTCTCCGGAGCTACGGTTGCAGTAAGGGTCGCCTGGTCCCCTTCTTTAAGAGAGAGTGTCGTCTGGTCAAGAGTGATGCCTGTTACGGCTACAGTCTCGTCGACTACTGGCGGGTCTTCCTTCTTATTATCCTCCTTTTCGCAGGAAATAAAGGTAAATGCTGTGAGGGCTGTCAAGGCGACAGCGATTAGTCTGATGGTCTGTTTCATAGCTGAAGTGTTTTAAAAGTTTGTTGGCCGAAAGATAGATATCCTCCTGACTTACAGCACTTTCAAAACACAAAAACAGACTTTCAAATATAAAAGACTTTAGTTAATTTATTTTTTTGCCGCGATAATATGTATTGAAGGAATCCTTGGCATATCCTTTCTCGAGCACCTTGAAGCCGAACGCGGTTGCGTCCGGGATTTTCTTTCCTTTGTAGTACACATTGAAGGAGTCCTTGGCGTATCCGCTGCCGAGGTATTCGAAGGAGTGGACAGTAGCATCCTTGACCTTGCGGCCTTCGTAGTAGACGTCGAAATGGTCCTTATAATAGCCTCCGCCAAGGTGCTTCAGGCTAGGATTCTTGTGGAAAGAATCGTCTTTCCTGCCTCTGTAGTATTTGTTGAACGCGTCTTTGGCCACGCCGTTGCCCAGGACTTCGAAAGTCGATGCCATCGCATCCGCGACTTTGTCCCCTTTGTAATACACATTGAAGGCGTCCTTGCCATAGCCGTCGCCGAGATCTTTGAAGGTACTTGCCATCACGTCATCCAGTTTCCTGCCATTGTAATAGACGTCGAAAGCATCCTTGTAATAGCCTCCGCCATGATCGCCGTGATGGTGGTCGTCGAAATGGTGGTCGCCGTGATGGTGGTCGTCGTGATGATCAAAGGAATCGAACGGATCCTGCTTCTTTCCGCAATAGTATGTGTTGAACGCGTCCTTTGCATAGCCGTCCTTCAGGATCGTGAAACTTGTTACGGATGCGTCCTTTATCACACGGCCATGGTAATATACGTTGAATGCGTCTTTTGCATAGCCGTAGCCGAGATATTTGAAGGACGTTACACTGGCATCCTTGATCTCCCGGCCTTCATAATAAACGTCGAAGGAGGATTTCGCATATCCGCCTCCGATCGACTCGAGATTCTGGGAAAAACTTGCAATTGATATGAAAAGGCAGAAAACTGCCGCGATCATGGACTTGGCTGCTACTTTCATGGCGTAATAGTTTTTGCGTCTTGGTGTTTTGCGTCTTGGCTCGCAAACTTAGTGCCAGTCGCAGAATCTTTTCTTATTCCTGATGCAAGATTTCTGAAGGACATATATTTAGGGAATAGAAATGATTTTTAAAACTACTAAAACAATGAGACTGTTAAAGCTATTTAAGGTTACGGCACTCCTGCTGGTATTGGCAGGATGCTCTATGGTTTCCGGATGTGACAAGACTGATACTGAGAATGTCGATGCCACAGAGGTAAATGCTATCCTGGTCGGAAAGTGGCATCTTATGAGAAAAGGAGAGGCCGATATGTCTTCCGAAGAGAATTACGTTACTTTTACCGAGGATGGTCATCTCATCTACGAGTTAGTGACAGACGGGGAAAAGACTACGCTGAAACGTCTGTATCGCATTGATGATAACTGGAGTTGGGACAAAAAGAAAAAAACATACACTGGAACTATTACGGATATCCTCAGCAGCGATAGCCCCATGTCCTGCACAATCTCCGGCGACAAGCTGACAACTGTTGACTCTTTCGCCGAGAGGGTTTACAAGAAAATCTAATTTTTAAAACTACTAAAACAATGAGACTGTTAAAGCTATTTAAGGTTTCAGCATTCCTGCTGGCATTGGCGGGCTGCTCCATGGTTTCCGGATGTGACAAGACTGATACTGATACTGAGAATGTCGATGCCACAGAGGTAAATGCTATCCTGGTCGGAAAGTGGCATCTTATGAGAGAAGGAGAGGCCGATATGTCTTCCGAAGAGAATTACGTTACTTTCTCCGAGGATGGTTCTCTCATCTACGAGATGGTGATAGACGGGGAAAAGACTACGCTGAAACGTCTGTATGCCGTTGATGATAACTGGAACTGGTCCGAGAAGGAGAAAACGTACACTGGTACCATCAGGGACTACGCCAGCAGCAGCGACCAGCACATTTCCTGCACAATTACCGGCAACATGCTGACGACAGTCGCCGCCTCTGTCGAGAGGGTCTACAAGAAAATCTAAGCTTCGCTATATTCAAGCGGTTACACGCGAAACGTCCGCGGATGGGTGGTACACATGCCCCATCCGCGGATAGCATGTTTATAAATCACTGATTGTCTTCTGCTAAAAAAAGACAAAAAATTGGTGAATCCCCAAAAAGTTCTTATTTTGTATTCAATTTGTTGGTCCCAACCTTTTTAGATTAACGCCTATGAAACCTGAATTAGTACAAGTATTTATGATGAAGAATGGTGAGTGTTTTGATATGATGATGATTCAAGATGTTCAAAACAAGCTTGCTGAGGTAGATGATGCTAAGTATGCCTTGTTGATGAGCATGAACCTTCAGCAACCGACTATCATTTTGATCATCGCGATTGTTCTCGGCTGGGAACGTTTCTTCCTTGATGACATCGGATTAGGCGTATTGAAGGTTATTACGTGCTATGGATTCGGAATCTGGTGGTTGATTGATATCTTCTCTGCCCAAAGAAGAACTTATGAGTACAACTACAAGAAGTTCAATGAGATCCTCATGCTTTGCAAATAATTATTAAAGAATCAATACAATGGAAGAGACTCAAGCAACACCCCAAACCACGACTCAGAAGTCATCTTTTATCCTGCCCCCTCATAGCAATAAGATGGCTATTTCTATTATCTGTACGTTGTTCTGCTGCCTTATTGGTGGTATAATTGCTATTGTGAATTCCTCAAAATCAAATAGTCTTTACAATAGCGCAATGCTGTCTACGGATGATTCAATGAAATCAAATCTGTACTATCAGTCTGAGTCCAGCAACAAGACTGCACAAACGTGGATTACCATCAGCCTTATCACTGGTGCCGTCTATGTTCTTGCTATCATCATTCTGGCTGGGGTCGGAGTTCTTGCCGATTTGTAATCCAAAGATTATGAACCCATTAGTAAAGAAGGTTGGCATAGTATTGATTATTATCGCCGCCTTCTTTGCTATTTATATATATGCCAAGTTCGACCCAGAAACCACATTCTTCCCTAAATGCCCATTCTTTTGGGCAACCGGATTGAAATGTCCAGGCTGCGGATCACAAAGAGCACTACATCAACTGCTTCATCTTCGAGTTGGTTCGGCTTTTCAATATAATGCCTGTCTCGTCGTATTTATCCCAATCATCTTGTTCTTACTGATTGCAGACGCACTCCGCTATAAATACCCGAAACTATATTTTGCAAGTCGGAATCCGGTTCTTTCCCGGAGTATTCCTGTCGTCATATTATTGTGGTGGATATTGCGTAATGTTTTTGGATGGTGATGCGCGGAGAGGCTTTCCGTAGATAGTTTATTTTCAAGCACTTATACAATAGACATCCGTGCATCCTGGCTTGAGGCATCCGATTTAATTCAGGCTTGGGACAAAGCCTGCCCGATTTGTTCCATTTCTTGAGATCCTGCCGTACTTAACCGCAGTAAAGGAAGTCCGATGGATGAAAGTATTGAATCTTTCAGTTCGTCTCTCATGCTTTGTTTTGTCCCTTTTTTATGATACTGTGTCCCATCCACCTCTATGGCCAGTTTTGCCTTGTGCGACACCGTATCATAGATTAGAAAATCGACATGCGTCCACGAACGGGAAGCGTACACTCTTTGCTCAGTGGTTAAGTTAGAGGCTGACGTGATCAAATGACGGAGAGGATAATGCAACAAAATACCAAGACGAGAAAAACCTCTTTCTTTAATAGCATCGTGGATGGCCCAATATGTCAGATTCTCGGAATCATACTCAGAAACCTTTTTGTGCGTCTTGTAGAAATTGAGGAGATCTTGCGTATAGTCCTCATACAACAAGTCAAAGATTGATGAGATCTCGCTCTGTTCGCTCTTTCCCTGATAATACTCAATATAATCGATCAGATCCCGGATATTAGAATCAGGTTGTTCGTCAGCAGATACAACAAGAGTAAACTGCTTTTTTGCCCGGGACACTGCTACATTTAGCAGATGTGGATCGTCCGTAAAATCCTGTACTTGATTATCCACCGTAGAAAGAACGATAGCATCATTTTCTCGCCCTTGGAACTTATGGACAGTAGCGGCAACATAATGTCGTCCTGTTTTCTCGAGTTCATCATGGAGAGCGTTCACTTGTTTATTATACGGAGCAATGATTCCGATGTCTGTGAATCTTTCTTCTAAAGTCGGTAAAACTTCCTGAGTTATGGTTTCTATCTGACGGATATTAACCTTTCCTCTTGCATGGTTTCCTTTCACCGTCCTCACCACACGAATCGGGGCGAATTCAGATTCGCTCTTTTTCATTGGGATGAGGTCTCCGTTATAGAACTGCTTACTGCAAAAACCAATGATAAGGGGATCGCAGCGATAGTGCTCTCGTAAGAGCGTCTGAGGGATTGTTGGATATAATTTGCAAATGGAAGACAAGAAACTGTTTGTAGAATATCTATAAGCTTCCGCGATATCATATTTAGCAAATATGGCGCTTACAATCTCTTCGGTCTTGCTATCTACTACGTTTGGCAATTGCTTAAGATCTCCGACTATTACGGCATTATTCGCACAGCTTAGAGCAAGCGCTCCTGCGGCAATATCCACTTGTGAAGCCTCATCCATAATAAGATAATCAAACTTATATGCTTGATTAATATTTGAAGTTGCGGAGAATGTTGTGCTAAGGACTATCGGGTAATTCTGCAGGAAACTCCTTGTCTTGAAAAATATATCGTCAACAGAGAATACTGTGCGCTCTTTATTTGCGCCATATTTTCTGAATAAATAATCCTTTAGGACAAGCATCGAGAGATCCCTCAACCGCTCATTCTTTGCATCTATATCCTGCACCGCCTCGCTGTATTTTTTACATTTACTCTCCAACTTCTTAATCTTCGCCACGAAGAGTAAATACTGAATAGCATCTGGAGCATCGTTTGTGGCAGGAAGGCGATGATAACGCAAACGGAAACGAGTCCACCATGAGAGATTATGCCGACGCTCAAGTTCTCGACTAGTAAGTAGAAAATATTTTTCAAGGATTTCAACACCCCAGCGCCTCTGCGAAATGTATTTCTTTGGGAACCGCTCCACCTGTCTTCTGTACTCATTAAGTTCCTCTGAGCAAAGTGCCAGATTCTCCTGACATTCATACAATTCTTGTAGACGGCGGGAAAGCGAAATAGCTTCTTGTCGCAGACTCTTGACATCGTCCTGTTTCCAGGAATCCATTTCAGGGAAAACGCCCGTCTGGCTTTCAGAAAAAGCCTTTTTGTTACTCTCTCGTCCCAGCTGAGCACACAGGAAACCGAGATCAGCCGCATTCAGTTTCTCCTTAACATTTTCAACGGCGGAGTTGTTGTTAGACACAATTTCCATCGTCTTCCCTGACCAGAGCAGATTGGCCATGATATTGAGAATGGTCTGTGTCTTACCAGTCCCCGGAGGCCCCTGGATAACGCTGATCTTGTTTTCTAAAGCATTCTTGACAGCCTTATACTGGCTCCTGTTACACCCAAAGGGGAAAATCGGAGCGTTCTGACCTAAATCAGCGTTTTCGTATTTTTCAACATTGAGGTATGTTTCCAAAAGGGAATTTTTGGAAACGAATTCCATCTTGGCGTATTTATTGGCAAGACTGACCGTTTTATCGTCATCAGTAGGAATAACATTGTACTTAGCAACCTCATTGAGATAACCCCAGACATTTATTGATCGGTAATCGTCAATGTGTTCATCGATTGATATATAATCTGCCGGATAATTCTTCCCGGTTCCGTTTTCGTAGATAATCCTGTATGCCGTATTTTCTCTCCCCTCAAATATACGGACACCTAGCACATTGAAGAAAACCTCGCCATCTTTTTTCCTCGTTACGCGGAACGGAGGTTCAAGCTGCCTAGAGAATCTGGCGATATCAACGTTTGCAGAGTTATAGTAAAGGTATTTTTCGGCTTTCTTGAATTGCACATAGTATCTCTTTCGTCGTTCATCATATCCGAAAGATTCAAGATCATCTCGGAGATTGAAAAGTCCCGACTTATCCTTCAAGAATACTATTTGTTTTGTCGTAGGCATCTCGACGCTTACCGATTTATACGATTGAAATCACCTTCGAAGCTCAAGAGGTAGTCCGATAATGACGACTATTCTCGGAACTAGCGGCGGTGTTAGTTGGAGTAAAGATAGGAAATGTTGGGAATATTCAAAAAAACCACCCGCCGGAGTGACGGGTGGAGGGGTTTATTGATTGTTCTTCTTTTTTAGATCTTCAGCTTTCACTCTAGCCTCTGCGGCTTTTGCGAGGTATTCTGACTTCTTAGCCTCGTCTATTTCGGCATTGACCATCGCCTCATAGAGTTCGGCGAGAGTAAAATATGACACTGAATCAGACGAATCTAAATAAATAGCATTTTTGATGTCAACCATAGCTCCGTCGAAATCGCCTATAATGATTTTCAAATCACTGCGATTGTTATAGGCTTCCGAATAATCAGGTTTCAAGTCAATCGCCTTGTCGTAGTCCTTCATTGCACCATCTTTGTCGCCCATATCTTTTTTAAGGATGCCGCGATTGTTATAGGCTCTCGCATAATCAGGTTTCAAGTCAATCGCCTTGTCATAATCCTTCAGGGCGCCTTCTTTATCGCCCATTTCACTTTTTAGAACGCCGCGATTGTTATAGGCCTTCGCATAATCGGCTTTCAATTCGATCGCCTTGTCATAATCCTTCAGGGCGCCTTCTTTGTCGCCCATTTCAGCTTTAAGGCTGCCGCGATTGTAATAGGCACTCGCATAATCAGGTTTCAAGTCAATCGCCTTGTCATAATCCTTCAGGGCGCCTTCTTTGTCGCCCATTTCAGCTTTAAGGCTGCCGCGATTGTTATAGGCTTCCGAAAAATCAGGTTTCAAGTCAATTGCCTTGTCATAATCCTTCAGGGCGCCTTCTTTGTCGCCCATTTCAGCTTTAAGGCTGCCGCGATTGTTATAGGCTTCCGAAAAATCAGGTTTCAAGTCAATTGCCTTGTCATAATCCTTCAGGGCGCCTTCTTTGTCGCCCATTTCTGTTTTTAGAATGCCGCGATTGTTATAAGCCGACAAGTTATTTGGATCAAGTTCTATCACCTCATCATAAAGAGCGATGGCCTTAAGAGAATCCTTTTCCGACAAAGCCTCAGCAAACAACTGACTGACTTTTGCCTCTTTAGCAGATTTTGCTGCGTTCTCCGACTCTTGTTTAATCTTATTCTTTATTTCAGAGATTTCTTTCTTCAGGACCTTGGTCTCATTTAATGCATCATCTGCATTCTTAGCCTTATCAGCCACCTCTTTAATTCGTACGTCAAGAATATCTTTAATATCTTTCCTTGTAATTAAAGGAACAGCAACACCAAGAAGAACGCCTGCCAAAGTAAAGATAATGGCAATCACGTTGAGCCAATGCGACATGTCATCCCGCAGCCTAGTATTGTCCCGAAGAAGTTCTTCTTTAACACCGCTCAAAGATTCAACCTGTTTCGCTAAATCATGATTCTCAGATTGAAGTTGTTGAATGGTCGCTTTTTGTTGCTCCATCTCTGTTGTCAGTTGCTCTACTTTTACATTCGTAGAGACAATCTGCTGAGCAGAAATCTCTGTACAGTTAAGAAAGGCTAAAACAAAAGTAAGAAGAATGGTTGCTAGGATACGTTTCATGTGCATTTTGCGGTTTTGTTGCGTAAATTTAGCGATAATTAGTTGTAATTCAAGAAAGAGTCAAGAATTAATTATATTTGCGTAATCAGAAACTAATAACAAGCAATCGCCATGAAAAAAGGTTTAGTATTTCTATTCGGGGTGATAACAGGTGTGGTTTTGACATTTGTCATCTGCGGCATACTCTTTTCTTCTAACAATCGTCTTTCTGGAATTACACTATATGAGGAACCAGGCGAAATCATTCAAGAAAACTCCTTAAAAGTTTTTCAGACATTGGATAACGGGATGGCGCTTGCATCAGATAAGTGGGACAATATAACTGTGCTCCTCTGGTGCGAAGAAGGACAATCATTCTATGATGATCAAGTGTTAAAAGCCTCTAAAGATGAATGCTTCCGACAGATTGGATTATACAGATATCGGGCGAAAACTGGAATGAAGACAATACCTGTGGTTGCTATCGAGAAGAAATAATTTAAATCTCAAGCTCTTTCTCGATCAGCGGGAGGAGGATTTCGTCGGCGGGGAGCCAGTTGACGCTGCGGAGGTCGTCCCTGGAGAGCCAGCGGGCGGCCTCATGCTCATTCAGATGCAGGGCCTCTGTCAGCAGCGAGCACATGAAGCAGTGCATCGTCAGATGGAACTTCGGATAGTCCCATTCGACCGTGTGGAGGAACTTGTCGACGCTGATTTCCGTCGAGAGCTCCTCGTGGATTTCCCTGATCAGCGCGGCCTCCGGCGACTCTCCGGCCTCCATTTTCCCGCCCGGGAACTCCCACCAGTCCTTGAAATCGCCATAACCCCTCTGGGTGGCAAATATCTTGTCCCCCTTGCGGATAATCGCTGCTACTACTTCGATTGTTTTCATAAAGATTGCTCTGTTATATATTCGTATAAATTGTTCTCTACTGGAGTATCCAGCTTATATCCTATTTCAACAGCCGTGACACCATCAGTACCGTTCATGACAAATTGTTCAAGATATCCATTATGACGGATAGTCCCAAGGAAATAGAATTCTTTAGATGTCTTGTCATCCTTGTTTTTTCTTACAAATAAAGGCATTAGAATTCCTTTTGAGACACTATTCACGGCATTCTGAACATCATTAGATTCTATCCTTCTATTATTTTTCGAGATTGCTATCAGCGACGCTGGCTCGATAAATCTATCCTCATATTTTGTTGATGCAGAAATATCCTCTTCCTTCTCATAGTTGATAAAAATCGGATATGTCTTTGAATAGGAGTCATATTTGTATCCTCCAATATTTTGGGCTACCTCCTCGTTTTTCCAGTTTAGGAGCCAGCAAACTTCAGCATATGTGTATTTCTTGTAAAGATTAAACTGAGTGCCGGTGTATGGTTTTGAATAATCCCTTTCATATCGATATATGCCGAATTCTAGCAATTCCTTAACAGCTTCCTTATAGCTGCTGTCGGAAAGGTAATCCGTAAATACTTCAGATAGTTCATACCGATTACCAGAATGATGCGCAAGCTGTATCTGGAAATCTTTTCCCCTGAAAAATTTACCTCCTAAAACAGACTCAACGCAAACCCTGGAAAGATTATCCAACTCAATACCATAGTCGTTTAAGAGCAGTGCTTCATAAATCTCATCCTTTGCAGGACCATCAATCAACATACGTAGAAGCGCAAGCTCATGAATTCGCATGCCGGATGCAAACTTTCTTGAAATAAACTCCAGAATTTGATATTGAGCGGCATCCCATTTTTCATGGAAGTCTTTTTCGTAATCACGCAGGAAGGCTTGATATGAGCCTTTGTTGTCGATTATACGAAGCGGATCCAATTCACCCATATCATCGAATTCCTTCAGTTTTGGAATTCGACCCAGTTTATATTTAAGCGCTTGATATTCAGTTTTTAAAATCTGAATATGATTAAGATTCGCAGTATCTATGGACTTATATATCCTGTCCCTGGATATCTCATCAAAGTATATAGTTGAAGCGCCTTTGATAATATTGTTGCCCTCCATTAAGGACCGTCGAATGTTATCCTTATTTCCAGTGCGATCTCCAGAAAGGGCAATCGGAATCATGTAATTAGTCTGGTAGTTCCCAATGAAATCCAGGACAACGACAAATTCCTTCCCGTCTGCTTTTCTGAGGCCACGGCCGAGCTGCTGAACAAAGATAATCGGGGACTGCGTTGGACGAAGTAGAATCACCTGATTTATCTCCGGGACATCGACTCCTTCGTTGAATATATCTACAGTAAAAATATAGTCAAGCCTGTCTTTTCGTCTGTCTGAAACCAACCTTTCGATGGCATCCTCTCTCATTTCTTGAGAATCATCACCGGACAACATTATCGTGTTATAGCGACCAGTCTCGTTGAATTTCGCACTCAGTTCTTTTGCTTCGTCCTTTCTGCTACAGAACACTAGCCCCTTCACTCTCTCTCCACTGAATCCGTAATATTCAGCCCGATCGAGGATATATTTTACTCTTTTGTCTGAGGTCAAATGACGGAAGCGAGTTAAATCATTATTATCCTCACCTTCTATTTCAAGATCAGTGATTCCAAAATAGTGGAAAGGGCAAAGCATATCATTCTCAAGAGCCTGCTGTAGACGAACTTCACAAGCTATGTTATGATCAAAAAGCGAGAAGACATCAAAGCCATCAGTTCTTTCCGGCGAAGCGGACATTCCCAGAAGAAGCTCAGGCTGGAAATAGTTGATTATCTTTTGATAGCTCTCTGCCCCGCTTCGATGACACTCATCAAGAATTATCACAGAAAACTCCTTTGGATTGAACTGTTCCCGGATATGGTCTTTCGCCATCATCTGCATCGTAGAGAAGAGGAACGGGGTGCTTAGCGCCTTTTCTGTGTCATTTTGGGTACCACTAAGCAACTCCATCGGGATATTTTTGCCAAATATCCTCTTGTAGCTCTTAAGCGCTTGTCGATTTATCTGTTCTCGATGGGAAAGGAAAAGCATTTTCTTTCCTTTCAGTATGTTTTCCGAAAAGAGCTTTCGTATTGCGAATGCGGAGGCATACGTTTTTCCAGTACCGGTCGCGGAAATGAGCAGAGCTCGCTTTCCGCCATCTCTGATTACTTTCTCGATATTCAAAGAGAAGGCTGCCTGCATTCTATTAGGTTGAAGAACCTGAGAATAACTGAGATCCAGGCTTCTTGTCAGCCGTGTAATCTCATTTCTCTCTCGTTTGCTATTCTCATATAACTCGGAATACTCGTTTCTGTATTCATCGTAGCATACAGAGGATTCCCATAAGTCGTTGAATTCCGATTCTATTTCTTTCGCATAAGAGCCTTCTGTCGTCGATACAAGACGGGTGTTCCATTCATGGTTCTTAGTGATAGCATCCTGTGTGAGATTTGAGCTTCCTACGATTATTCGCAGGTTGTCACCATTGTGGAACATGTACCCTTTCGTATGAAAACCGATGTTGTTTTCTCCCGTTTTGAATACTCGCACATCCAGGTTGCTCAGCGATGAGAGTTTGTCCAATGCTTTCGGGTCGCTGAACATGAGGTAATCCGTGGTGAGAATCCTGCCACGAGTGCCTTTCTTCTCCAAATCTTTGAGCGTTCCCAACAACGGGGCGATTCCTCCCATCGTTATAAATGCAACGCTAATGAACAGGTCATCGCAGCCCTTTAATTCTTTTTCCAGAACATTGAGGACTTTTCGCCCATGAGAATTGACGAGAAGACTTGGAGAATATGTGGGGTCAGACTCAATCGAGGCGTCGATGAATGCCTTCTGGTATCCATCGACTAATTTATTTGTGGACAGGGACTCCATCGATCGTTCTTGCTTTGATGTACAAATTTACAAAAAAGAAAGACTTGGAAAAATCTATTTTCTATCTTTGACATCACACAACAGTTTACCACCTTGGCAGATAATACTACATCCCTCCAGCGCCACAACAACATGGCGGCGATTCACTCCGACTCGACGAAGCCGGAGATGACGCTGCGGCGTGCGCTGTGGGGGCGGGGATTCAGGTATCGGACGAATGTGCGGAGTCTGCCGGGGTCGCCGGATATCGTGTTGCCGAGATACAGGACCGCGATTTTCGTGAACGGCTGTTTCTGGCATGGGCACAGGGGCTGCAGGAACTATACCGTGCCGAAGACGAACACGGAGTTCTGGGTGGCGAAGGTTGCACGGAACCAGGAGCGGGACCAGGTGGTCTGGAGGATGCTGGAGGCGAAGGGCTGGAGCGTGGTCATAGTCTGGGAATGCGAGTTGAAGAAGGCCTGTCTGGACGCTACCGTGGACCGTGTATGCGCCGAGATTCGCCGCAACGGGGAGCGCTATCGGGAGTTTCAGGCGGCTCGCCGGAAGGCCCGCGAGGAGTACCGGCGGGAGCAGCGGGCCCGGAAGGAACGGGAAGCTCAGTGGCGCGCCGATTTGAAAAAATATGTAAATCTTTGAAAAATTTTCATATTTTTTCAGATGGACGGTTCATCATCTTATCAAACTCTTCACCCTTTATATACTTGTTTTGCTTTTTATTGACAGGTACTTTCTTAAGTAATTTCATTCCGACTAGCACATTAATATCCGACTGGGCCGTAGGATGGGTAACCATACACCTGACCGAAACCTCGGTTGCCGTGAGTTCAAGATATGGATTCTTAACAAAGTACGACAGAATGGTTCTCTGGCGCTCGGTCAAGTCAACGTCTTGCATTAATTCCAATGATTCTTGTTTCTGCTTTATCTTCTTCTGAATATAGTTTTTTAATCCGTCAAAGGCTTGCTCAAGAACATGTAGGTTATATGTTATGAAATACCCCATATCGTTCCCGTCGTTTTCCCCATATAAAAAAGACCTTTCATACCTTGGCTTTGACTTGTATATCACCGTTGAGATTGTCAGATACTGTGTAAGCCAATATCCGTTCTTTAGCATGTACCAATAAAATAAAGCTCTAGCCGTTCTTCCGTTGCCGTCAACAAAAGGATGCACATAAGCTATCATATAATGGATAATGATCGCTTTGATTACAGGATGAATGAAACGTTCTCCTATTTCTTCGTTTGCAAATTTGCACAAGTCTTCTATAAAACCTTCTATTTCGATACTCTTCGGAGGATAGTGAACAATCTCTCCGGTTATTTCATTTTGGACAACGATATCATCGCTTTGCCTGAAACATCCCTCATCCCGTGGGTTATCAAGAGTATTACGGGTCATCAAACCATGCAACTTAAGGATTAGTTCCGGAGACAAGGTTTCATCTTTATGCTCTACTATAAAGTTAATGGCATTGTAATTATTTGATATCATCTGCTCGGAACGAGACCTCGGCTTGATCTGTTTTCTAAGCATCTCCTTGGCTACTTTTCTGGTTGAAGAAGCACCTTCTATCTGACTTGAGGCGATTGCTTCATCCATCAAAGAGTTGACCAAATAAATTTCGCTGTCGTTCTTGGGAATAATTGACGAACTACCCCAAGATCCACCAAACTGCATATCAATCTCATGACAGACCTTTTGCATATGGTTTGTCAAGCTAAGATTCGCCCCAAACTTTGGCCATTCAAAAGTTTTCTGTATTTGCCTGCTAAGATGGACCAGGGCCCATAACTCCTGCGGATTTGCAATTGCCGGATCTTTCTTATATTTCACGTCAGACCAATACAAGTATTTATCATTGATATCTTGTATTAAGGTCATTATCTGAGGATTACCATACAGAGATATGGCTCTGGACAAATCAGATTTGGATAGTTTTGGAGGTGTTTCTATCATCGTATCCCATTTTTACAAATATATAAAAATATGTAAATATTTGAAAAATTTTCATATTTTTTCAATCTACCGAAACTCTTTTTCGGTTTCTGAGCGTGAAATGGAAAGGGCTGGCTGACTGCAGAAAATACAAAACAACCTAGTCGATATCGAGACCGTCAATAAGTATGATTCAGCCAATCCATCAGGTCATGAAGCAGCATAACTGGTAGTTCCGCTGCGTAATTTTTTACGTTCGGGAACAGACCGCGCTCTCTTTATTTTAATTCATCCCAACGAATGGAATATGGTTCCAATATCCTGAGGGGCATTTTCAGTTCAGATGCGGTTTTGCGCCAGTCTTTGATGGTGGTTCGAACCTCATCAATAATCTCTGATGCTTCTTGGCGTTCAAGCATGTAGCTCTCGTTTGCCGTGAGTAGGGCATTGATATTCGATTCTTCTGTGTATGCATCGATGAGCAAGCATTGATGTAGTTTTGCTCCCGGGTTGATGTCGTATGCTGGAGAGAGTGTCCAGCCTTTCGGGGTAAGCAGGAAACCGTGGTTGCGGAAGTGGTCATCTGTGTTGCCAAACATGATATTGAATGCCACTCTGCGATAGAGTTCCCTGAGATTCTGGCGCACATCGGTACACCCACGAAGAATGAAATCAACAATGTCAAGATAACCGTTACCTGTACTGCTGCCAGCACCATCATCAAGACCAAGCAATGACATCGCAGATGCAAAATGAATGCGACGACCTTCTGCTGTCCTATCGAAGCGTTCTGAAAGAAGCAGGTCTCGATCTTTTGAAATCTTGATGGTACGAGTCTTTGCCACGTTAATGCCAGCCTTACCAGCAAGCTTATGCGAAAAGTGCTCAATAAGCTCAGTGTTTTCCAGATCCATTTTTGATGGGAACTTTGCCACATACAGTTTTCCGTCAGTATCAACCACATTTGCTTTTGGACGAGCACCACCGAGCGAAGTTCCCGGGTCAATCAACTGGTCGAGCCAGCGTTGTTCCGGTAATTCGTTGCGTTCTTCTGCCAACTCGACCTCATGGCACGCATCGCACAGGGCGCGAAGACTCTCAATAGGAGGAACATGGTATTTTGCACTCGCATTGATGTAGTCCTCGCCTTCTTCCTCTTTGTAACGTATTCCGCCCATGCGCGTAAAATCTTCAACGCCTGTGAGGTAGTCGTAATTATTAAGCACGCGCTTCGGTCTGCTTTCCTGTTGGGCCGTCATTCGCTCTCGGCGGTCAAGCAACAGCCGTCCCCAACGATCAGGGAAGGAATCCTTGACGAAGCCAAATACATTATCATTGCTGCGCGGATGCTGTAACGAAGGAACATTCATTATGTCTCCACTCAGCAGAATGCCACCATGTTTCTTAAGCCATTCGCGCGAATACTCAAAGACAAAATGTTCTTTGCCACGAACATGCTCGTAGCCTAATGTTCCTATCTCTTCGGGGGAGGCCAGGAAATCAAAATCTGCGCAAACTATTATCTTTTTCATTTCTTCAACAATTCTGCATCCTGCAGTTGTCTACCAAGAGCGTCGTCGGCAGCAAGCAGGGTAATATCCTTTTCCAGGTTAAGTGCAAAGAGTACACGTGCATAGATACCCATGGAAACCGTTGGATCGCCACGTTCCACCTTTGAGACAGTCAGTCGTGTTACCGTAGCTCTGTCTGCAATGTCCTGCATAGACAGATGCCTGCGCTTGCGAGCTAACATGATTTGCTCGCCCATTATCTTCAGGTTCTGACTCAATGCCCTTGGCATCGTTTTGCCAAATGTATTCTTTCCCATAATTGTATCTTATTGAGCGCAAAGATAAATAAAAATGTTTAACATAATGAACATTTTAGCCTGAAATATGCATTTGGGAACTATGGATATATGGGTTTGCGGTGATCCTTATATTTTTTGGATGATAGCGAGATTGCTATGTTTTGGGGTGTCGAATCTGACTTTTTATCGCACAAATTATTGTGTTTGAAAGTTTTTGGAGATTAGAGAAACTTATGCAATTTTGGAGCGTAACTCCAAAATTGCATAAAATATGGGATACATCAATCGAGAAATGGAGAAAACACTGCTAGAGCGTGGTCTATTCTGGCGAGTTCGAGAATACCGCAGGCGATATTGAAGTGGTCAATTACAGACACCTGAACCTGTAATCTCAAAGCAACGATGATGACCGTCACCGGTCACGAAGACTATGATTCCTTGAAACCCTATATCGCCATCACGGACAAGACCAGTAAGAATCTGATGACGACGATATTCAGCAAGTAGATAGATTCTATCTTAAACAACAGCATGACTTGGGCAATCTAAAGAGTTCAAGATTCCTCTCGATTGTCTTGGAACAGTCTCCGTGATTACCAAGAGACTCAAGCCATGCTCGCTCATAGACAGATAATCTTCCTCCCTGCTCCTCTTGTTTGGCCAATAGCAGCTTTTTAATCGAGTCATCATTTGAACAAGCATCAAACCACGGTAAGACATACTCTTCAATGGCTTTTGCAACATTCTCAAAGCTGACTCTTGCAATGCTCTCGTCGGCATAATCCCACCACACATCCTTTCCGCAGACGAGTATTCCCATCCTTTCGCTATAGCAGAAAGATGCAAAGTCATATTGGAGATAGAGGGGCGTCAGGGCATAATTGACAGTAAAAGTCCCGGATCCGTTTTTCTCTTTTTGCAGCTCAATAAGTTCAAGCACATCAACGTGATTGCGTCTGACGTAAGCGTTCGATTTATACTGCAGAAAGCCTTTTGCTTTGAGAAGAGAATCGAGATACTGCTTTTTGCACAATTTGAAAGCGCGGTCGGCCTCGCCTTTATCGATAGAACTCATTTCATTATCCGTTCTCAGGAAAGAACGGCTTCCTTTCAACTTGAATTTGGTCATGTGGAATCACTTCGTTATTGATTGGTTTATTCGTTTGACTCATACTATTTCCGTTTCTTTGACCTTTTTATGCGGATGATACTAAGGTAATCCATCATCGTCTTATCATTATTATCCACAATGCTTATTTCCAACGATATATCTGTCGGCTGGGCAAATTCACCCTGCTCGCATTGTGAATAATCTCTCTTCCATAGCATCAAGGTTGTCAATCCATCGTCGAAGAAAATCTGATGATGGCTTATCCCTTCACCCGTTGTCGGCTCCTCCACCTCGTACTTGTGGTATTGTGAGAATTCCTCCCGGAAAAAAGCAATCAGGGTGTCTATTTCATCAGCGGTGCCATTTACATGAAAAGTAATATCAGATAATACACCATTGTCAAAACTCATTCCAATCTGTTGACAGGCGGTCCCACGGTAAGAGCCTTCTTTCAGTATTATAGATAACACTTCCTCCGGTTGTATGCCCAAATACTCATTGCCTGGTGAGGTCCAGGAGAGGCCCCATTCGTAACTGTCCTCGGGATAAAGACGGCAAAACTCCTCGTACGTGGTGTTCCCGACTTCACATCCGAAGGCTTTCTCCATTCCAGAGGGGGTTGCCTGCCTGCAGGCTGTAAAGCTTGCGGACAAAAGTACGACAATTAAAGTGTATATTCTCTTCATTTCAAATGTATCTTCAAACTTGGTGATAGGCCTTGATGAAAAAGACGATGGAAAGGTATCAAGTTTGTTTTTTTGTACGAAGCTTAGCGCTTCGGCTGATTGTTAAAGTAGACCAACTCCCAAAGCTTCACGCTCTCGACTTCTTCGTGTTCATCGAAAATAACCTTCGTATTAGTCTTGATCGCATCCAAATAGTCAGGCTCGATAGCGTCTTCTATCTTTATGGTATCTATTGAATCTTCCGTAGAGCTTAAATGGGTCCGGTAATACAGTTGCATGCCATCCAGGCATGATACATCATAACTCAACGCTCCGCTTCTGTTTATCGTGAAAGGTATATACACTGGCCTGGGCAACCCCCTCCCATCACTATAATCATCCGATATTCTATACTCTCCCGGATCCCTGGACACGACATAATTATACTTCCATGAAAACTCCTTTGACGCGTAAGGTGCTTCAGAACAAAGCGACACCAGGCACTTGCCATTCTTATCATAAACGAGGGTGCGAATCTTATGATAAAAACTCAGATAGTCTTTTTTTTGTAAATCCTCCAGGCCGCCGATGCATTGGATTGCAATAAGTTTTAAACCGGGAATCGGATCCTCTAAGGCATAATAATATGACTCTCTCGTGGCTTTTGCATAGGTAAAAGTACATACATCGCCAGAAACGGTTAGCACATTCCTGGGGTCATTCAGATCCACGGCAATAAGACTGTCCCTCTTGGCAAGCAGGTCGAGAAAGCTGTCATAGCCATAATCCTCGCCGTCAATGACCAGATTGAGGGGGCCATGAAACAGCGACTCGCTCTCTTTTGCTTCAACTTTGGATAGCTCCCTTTGAAATTCAAGAAGTGCTTGTTTATCTTCAGGGTAGCGTCCATATACGGATCTGTATGAATAGATATATTCACCTAGTGTTTCGAATACTAAACCACCACTATATTCAACACGATTTCCGTTAACGAATATTTCGAATATCTGCCCAAAAGAAGGAAGGCAGAACATACAAATCAGCAAGAAAAACAGGAAGAATCTTTTCATGGAATTTGCCCTTATATCAACGTAAAGATAGGTACATTTCTCCGCATCTGCAAAGAATCGGTGCGACAAAGGTGCTGCAAAAAATGCACAAAAATGGGGCTACATGTATCTGTAGACCATTTGAGAGTCAATGTCCACGTTTCCCGTCAAAGAACAGTTCAGTAATGACGGTATCGGCGAACTTGTCTCCGGGATAAACGTCCAGAATCTCGAACTTCAGTGTCCAGTCCGGCATCGAATCATCATTGAATCCCAGTATGCCGACGTCAAAAGATTGGAGTCTGCGGGTATCTTCCAACTCCAGAATAGCGTATGGCTCGCCGTTGTAGTACATTCTCAATCTTTTGACACGTCCATTGTCCAACCAGGCCTTTTCGGTTTTCGTATAGCCATTCAGAATTTGAATTGTTATGATTTCCCAACATCGTCACGGGAGAGAATGTCCTGCTGAAACGCGACGAGAACGGAATAGTCACCATCCCCGTCACGCAGTTCCTTAGCAATCCGAATAGCTTGGACCTGTAGGGCTATTCCTGATTACTCCTGACTTCGAAACGGGAAAAAAAAGTGTAATAACGCCTTAATGAGACTGCTTTTAGACGACGTTTTAAGCAACACGAATAGTAACCAAATAATGAGGAAATAAATAGCCAGACTAACCTCAAAAATAATGACTTCTCTAGGGATAAGAGGCTGTTTCGAAACAGTTATGCTCTCTATCTTTTTAACCTCAGTTGTATGGATCTTCTTTCCGGTCAATACATAAGTTTGAGTATAATCATTATACTTAATCCCAACGTCGTTATATATCACGCCATCTGCCTTTACATCGTACAAAACATTAACCTCAGTGGGAATAAAATATGCGGTAACGGCAATAAGTATTGACACAATTAACAACACATATCTCAAAGATCTAATATGAACTGGTGAGGTAAACTCAATATTATTAATTCCATTCCCTCTAAACGCGAATACCAAATCCTTTGCAAGAGTACTAATAGTAGGCAATTCGTCACCGTTCTTATAAACCGCAACAACTCTCAATACTATGAATTCTCTTTTTTTCAGAATACCCCATGACAAGAACCATCTGTTTTCATCACCTTTCTTTTCAACCGTTGCAGAGACTTTTTCACTTTGATTTTCTACAATCACATCAATAATCTTAGCTTTCTTTAGTTCTAGACCAATGCCATCCTCGAACACTTGGCCAAAAGTAAGATCCTTTTTTCCGGTATTTGTAAGCTTGATTGTTGACACAATCAAAGAATCTCCAACTTTCTCGTTTTTGTAAGTTAATGCAATACTCACATCGCCACTTTCTTTTTCCTTGTATTGCCTAATAGAAAGGGGCTCACATGTAATTTGTTTTTCTTTTTTTACATGACGTAACAACTCGACAATACCGGCACCGACCAGTGTCACACCAAGCGGGACGAGAATATAGAATAAGATGATCTGTGACATAAGAAAAGGTAATAGATGTTTTAATTAACGTAGAGTAACGCGATGTCTCAAATAATTGTTGTCATAAAAAAGGTCATTACTAGCAAGTCTTTATCTCAAAAAGGGTAATACTATCGATCAGTTCTAATCCAAAAAAGTTTCTAATTAGAAGTGCAACACACTTCAAAAGTCAAAATTAAATAATTTTATACACTATTCCAAAGGCATCCTAAAACCGAGTGACTTACGGGACCTGTGGTTTAGTTTCCATTCAATCTTAGCAAGCATCTTGTCGGTCAGCTTGCCGATGTCCGTGCCTTTCGGAATGTACTGGCATATCAACCCGTTCGTATTTTCGTTTGTGTCCCGTTCCCAGGAGTGGTACGGGCGTGCAAAGTAAAACTCGGCATCGAGCCCCTTCGCAATCTCCTTGTGTCGCGCGACTTCTTTTCCGTTGTCAGCCGTTATCGTATGTATTTTTTCCTTGTAGGGTAGCAGCGCTTCGATCGATGTGCTGGCCAGCGGGGCGACTTATTTCCCTGCAAGCTTGCGGATCAGCACCAGATACGTGCACCTGTAGTTTGTCTCATGATGGCCTCCCTTGCGGTTCCTTCCAATCATCGTGTCTATCTCAAAGTCTCCAAAACGGTTCTTCTCATCTACAGCAATATGTCAACCCAGTTCTGGATGAGTCCCCTGGATCTGTACTGGCTGTCGCGTCTTAGTTTCCGTCATACGCTATGGCTGAGATTGCGAGCCAGTTCGTCGTTACCACAACGCTTCTCCTGCCAAATCCAACGGTGGATCGTCTCTGCACATACCATCTCTTCCCCCTTCAACCGAAACTGGCCACAAATCTGCTCCGGAGTATACTGGTCATAGACGATGAACCTTCGCACGGTTCGGGTCATCTCGTCGGTAAACTTCAGGCATTGTCTCCTGGTCTTCATCCTCCTTTCGTACTTATTCTGTGCCAGCCGCCATCTATATTGGTGGTACCCTCTCATGTCACAGTTCCTACGGATCTCACGGCTCAACATACCAGTGACGACCACAATCTCTTCTTCAACGCAGATTGGGGTGCATACTTCAAATATCATCGCTTTGTTATTAGTTTATTGGCAAGATAGACACATTTCTACACATCTCCAAAGGTTTGGTACGGAGAGGACGAGATTCCGCGGCGCAGCTGGCGCTGCTTGCGCTATCTCGATGCCCTCCCGGGGGGTCCGGTCAATGTTTAGAAAGCCCAAAGCCTTCGGCTTTTCGGGCTTTTGTTTTTCCCGATCCTTACGCAAACGAGTTTGCGACGGACGGAAAAAATAAAAGCCCGGCGCTGCGCGCTGGGCTTTCTTATCCTTGCGGAGAGGACGAGATTCGAACTCGTGGTACGGAATGACCCGTACGTCGGTTTAGCAAACCGGTGGTTTCAGCCACTCACCCACCTCTCCAGTCAGGTTGAGTATTGAAACTCTTATTATCCCGAAAAACGGGAATGCAAATATACGAATTGTTTTCGGTTTTGCAATATTTTCAAGGGAGAACTACAAAGACTCGGCCTCCAGGGACACGGTCCCGATGCCTGCTGCCTTGAGTCCTTTGACCACGATGTCAGCTTCGGAACGGTCGTCGAAGGGACCGATGACGTAGCCGATTACACCTTCATCGATGACTTTGGCGATTTCCTTGCCGGTAAGAGCATGGATGACAGTTACTGCATTGTCACTCAACGGATTGCCGTCGGCAGAAGATACGACGACGCGGTAGATCTGGCGGACGGTCTTTTCCATCTGTCGGGCTTTCTGGACGGTGACCTGCTTGCCATCGTTGAAGGCTACTATGAACGCCGAGCGGAAACCGGCTTTCTTGACTTTGTTGAGTTTCGAAAGGACGTCCGAATATGACCTGAAGACTCCCACGCTATAGACATATCTGGTCGAAGTGCCGGGCCGCCAGAATACAGGGCTGAGGCCTTTCAGGCGGGAGACGTCGACCATCGCCGATGATGAGAATATCTGGATCTGGTAGACCAGTCCGCCCGGGAGGGTGTTGTTCTCGGCAAAGCGGCCTTCGGGCAATATCATGAACGAGTAATCGAATTTCGGCTCAGGGCGCTGGACTTTCATGGAAAGCTCTCCTCCCATGCGCCGGCGGGAGAATGCGTAGCCGGAATCGGCGCCGACGACTTCGCGGTCGGCTTCCTCCTGCAGTTTGTCGACGTCTATGACGACGCCCTTGAACAGGAAGTCCATCTCGATTTCCTGAAGTTTCGCAGAGGCGGCGGCGAGATCACGCTGCAGGCGCGCCTGCTCCAGTTCCTGGTCCATGATCCAGGCGGAAAGATTGTCCTTCTCTTCGCCCGAAACATCGGCGGTGAGGCGCTCGCGGGCGTCCTCCATAGATTTCCCGCATGCGTATACGGAGTCGCGCAACGCGCGGACCTGCTTCATCATGGAAACATACTTCAGGACGTCTTCGTTCTGCGGTCCGGCGTCCGGGACGACTCCTTTGGTCTCGACTCTCGAGAGGTCATCTTCCGGCACGAGTTCGGCGAGCTTCTTCAGTTCGGCGACGTCGGTGACGGACCGGCGCACCGGCATACTATCGTATTCGAGCACATAGACCCAGACGCTGTCGGCAGGGCAGTCCCTGTTCGAGGCGAAGATCGAATAACGGCCGTCGGCTGTATTTATGAACATAAAATCATCAGCCGGCGAAGAGTATGGAAAGCCCATGTTCTCGGGAAGGCCCCATTCTTTCGTCTCGTCGTTCCAGCTGGAGACGTAGAGGTCGTAGCCGCCCATGCCGTAGAGGCCCTTGGAGGCGAAGAACAGTTTGCGGCCGTCGGGCGAGAGCATCGGGAAGATTTCGTCGGACTGGGAGGTCAGACCTTCTCCGAGGAGCTCCGGGACGGACCATACCGAGTCCAGTCTTTCGGTGCGGTAGATATTTCTGATTCCGTCGGCGTCGGCCGCGGAGAAATAGATTCTGTCTTCGTCTTCAGGCGCATAGACGGCCGACGGGACCGGGCCTGCGGCGAGGGAGTCGAGGACGTTCGGAACTGCTCTCCATGCCCCGTCTTCAAGGGGGTAGAAGAGGTAGAAATCGCTGACTGAGAAACGCTGGCGGGCGACGACGGTCGGGATGCTGCAAAAACCGAGCATGTTTTCGCCGTTGCGGGAGAGAAGAAGTTCGTCTCCGGCTCTCATCCGGAACAGGGAATCGGTCGATGCGTCGATTGCATCCTGGCAGAATTCAACTGCTTCGGAGAAGCGGTATTCGCGGCGCAGGGAATCGGCCATGGAGAGCATGTCGTCCGGCAGATTCTGCGAAAACGCGGGGATCCCGGAGGATAAAAATGCTACAAAAACGAATATTTCTGTTATAATCTGTCTCAAGATGGGCTGTGATTGCTGATAATCGGATTGCAAATTTAAGAAATAACTTCAAGGAAACTTTATTTATATGAAAAAAAATAGTAGATTTGCACCCTATTTTGCTAATTAATAATTTTAAAATCAATACTCGAAAATGCAAAGTAAAGGTGCAATCAGACTTACGATAATCGCCCTCGCGATCGCAAGCCTTTGGCAGCTTTCCTTCACGGCAGTGACAGCGCTGCAGGAGAAGAAGGCTGACAAGTATGCCGCCAAGGCAGTCGAGGCTTTCAAACAGACTGCCGACTACAGCAACATTAAAGCTGATGACCAGGCATTCGTGCTCGACTCTATCGCAAAGTCCAGAAAGAGCTGGTACGTTGACTCGCTTTCAAACGAGAACGTCTATCTCGGCTACTCATTCAAAGACGTAAAAGCCAAAGAAATCAACCTCGGCCTTGACCTCAAGGGCGGTATGAACGTGATGCTTCAGGTTCAGCTTGAAGACCTCGTCAAAGCTCTCGCAGGCAACAACAAGACCCCTGAGTTCGAAAACGCAATCGCTCTTGCAAAACAGCGCAGCGTGAACTCCCGTCAGGACTTCATCTCTCTTTTCGCCGATGCGTGGAAGGAGACAGGCAACGGCCAGAGATTGTCAAGTATCTTCGGCACCTACGAAATGAGGGACCGCATCAAACCTGAATCAACTGACGACCAGGTGATCGCAGTGATCAAGGAAGATGCAGAAAGTGCAATCGCCAACTCATTCAACGTCCTCAGAAACCGTATCGACCGTTTCGGTGTGACCCAGCCTTCTATCCAGAAGCTCGGAAACAGCGGCCGTATCCTCGTAGAGCTCCCGGGCGTAAAAGAGCCTGAGCGTGTCCGCAAACTCCTCCAGGGAACCGCTTCCCTCGAGTTCTGGCCGACTTTCGAGAATTCTGAGATCCAGCCTTATCTCATCGAGGCCAACCGCGCTCTCGCCCAGCTTATCGAAGCTGACAACGCAGAGGTTGCCGAGATCGCAGAAGAAGCTGCCGTTGAAGAGGCCGACTCCCTCCTCAGCGAGGAACTTCAGCTCAACGCAGAGGATGCAAAAGCTCTTGAGAACTACAAGAAGCAGAATCCTCTCTTCGCTGTCCTCCAGCCATCCCAGAGCAAGACAGGCGCATGCCTCGGTTTCGCACAGAGCACCGATACGGCAGTCGTAAACAGATATCTCAGCATGCCGCAGGTAAGAGACCTCTTCCCTGCAGAGTTCAGACCTATGTGGTCTGTAAAGCCATCCGAGTATGTCTCAGGCGGTAACTGGTATGAGCTCGTAGCCATCAAGGCTGCCACAAGGGACGGTAAAGCACCTCTCGACGGTGGTGCAGTCACCGACGCCCGCGTCAGCATGAACCAGCAGTCCAACGGCGGTAGCCCAAGCGTATCCATGACAATGAACGCAGAAGGCGCTAACGTATGGGCTCGTCTTACAAAGGATAACATCGGAAAGCAGATCGCTATCGTACTCGATGGCATGGTTTATTCCTACCCTCAGGTTCACACAGAGATCAGCGGAGGAAGCTCTGAGATTTCCGGTCACTTCACGATGGAAGAGGCAACCGACCTTACCAACGTCCTCAAGTCAGGTAAGCTTCCAGCCCCTGCCAAGATCATCCAGGAGCAGGTTGTAGGTCCTTCCCTCGGTTCGAGGTCTATCAGGTCAGGTATGCTCTCATTCCTGATCGCCTTCCTCCTTGTACTCGTCTACATGGTGGTATTCTACAACAGGGCCGGTATCGCCGCTGATATCGCGCTTCTCTGCAACGTGCTTCTCCTCTTCGGTTTCCTTACCGGATTCGGAGCAGTGCTTACCCTTCCTGGTATCGCCGGTCTCATCCTTACCCTGGGTATGGCGGTTGATGCCAACGTGATCATCTACGAGCGTATCAAGGAAGAGCTCGCAGCCGGCAAGGGTCTCGGAAAGGCAATCGCTGACGGTTACAGGAACGCTTACTCCGCCATCATCGACGGTCAGCTTACCACAATCATCACCGGTTTCGTCCTCTTCTTCTTCGGTTCAGGTCCTGTCCAGGGCTTCGCCACAACCCTTATCATCGGTATCGTCACATCCCTGCTCACCTCTATCTTCGTGACCAGGCTGATCTTCGAGGGCCGTCTCGCAAAGGGCAAGGACATCACCTTCGACCGTCCTTCAACCAGGAACTTCCTCAAGAACACCAATATCGACTTCCTCGGGAAGCGCAAATACTCATACGTTATCTCAGGCGCTCTTATCCTGATCGCCATCCTCTCAATCTGCTTCAAGGGCTTCACCTATGGTGTTGACTTCCAGGGCGGACGTACCTACGTCGTACGTTTCGACCAGCCGCAGACCGCTGAGGGCGTGAGAGCCGGCGTAGAGGCTGAGTTCAACGATGGTATTTCTTCTGTCGAGGTCAAGCAGTTCGGTGGTCCTACCCAGATGAAGATCACTACTACCTACAAGGTCAATGACGAGTCTTCCGAGGTTGACGCAGAAGTAGAGCAGAAGCTCTTCAACGCAGTGAAGCCATTCTTCGCTGACCAGAGCATCACTCTCTCTTCATTCACCTCAACCCTCGACAACCCTAACGGTATCATCTCTTCCGACAAGGTAGGTCCTACCATCGCCAACGATATGAAGAGAGATGCAATGATCGCCGTGATCATCGCCCTCCTCGCAATCTTCGGCTACATCGCCTTCCGATTCAAAGGATGGACATGGGGTCTCGGTGGTGTCGTATCCCTCGCCCACACGGCAATCATCATCATCGGCTTCTTCTCCCTGTTCTCCGGTATTCTTCCGTTCAACCTCGACGTTGACCAGACGTTTATCGCCGCAATCCTTACCATCATCGGATACGCTATCAACGATAACGTGGTTATCTTCGACCGAATCCGTGAGATGAGAGGTCTGCACCCGAACATGGACTTCAAGGAAGGTGTCAACAAGGCTCTCAACGCCACCCTTACCCGTACGGTCAACACCTCAGTATCTACCCTCCTCCCTATGCTTGCTATCGCAATCTTCGGCGGTGAGTCGATCAGAGGTCTTTCAGTGGCTCTCTGCCTCGGTATCGTGATCGGTACCTACGCATCCCTGATGATCGGTACTCCGGTAATGTTTGACGCTACCAGAAAGGCATCAAAGAAGTAATCAATACTTTACATAGATAAGGAAAGCGATCCGCGCCGCGGGTCGCTTTTTTTATGTTGCCCATCCGGAATTTTTCAGCTATCTTTGTTATCTGTTATCCCACCTGTCATGGCTTTTGTTCATCTTCATGTCCATACTCAATATTCCATCCTCGACGGACAGTCCTCTATCGAGAATCTGTTCAACCGTGCGGAGGAGCTCGGAATGCCCGGCCTGGCCATCACCGACCATGGCAACATGTATGGAATCAAGGAGTTCTACAAATACGCCAAAAAACACCCCAATATCAAGCCGATCGTCGGCTGCGAGATCTACGTATCGGTAGGGGACCACAAGCTCAAGGACAAGGCAAACAGGGCCTATTACCACCTGATTCTCCTGGCAAAGAACTACAACGGTTATAAGAACCTCATGAAAATCGTCTCGATAGCCCATATCGAAGGTATGTACTATCGTCCGAGGGTCAGTCACGAAGTCCTGGAGAAGTATCATGAGGACCTTATCTGCTGCTCCGCCTGCATGGCCGGAGAAGTCCCGAGAATGATCCTGGCAGGGGATATGGAGGGAGCCGACAGGGCGATCGAATGGCACAAGAAAGTCTTCGGAGACGACTATTATCTCGAGGTCATGCTGCACAAGACCGAGGTTCCGGGCCTGTCGCAGGATGTCTATGAGGGCCAGAGCAAATATGTCCCTGTACTCTTCGAGCTGGCCAAGAAACACAACCTGAAGGTCGTGGCGACGAACGACGTCCATTTCGTCCGCAAGGAGGACGGCCCGGCGCACGACAGGCTTATCTGCCTTACGACCAATGCCTATATCGACGATCCGGACAGACTCCACTACACTCAGCAGGAGTACCTCAAGAGCGAGGAGGAGATGGCAGCCTTGTTCCCGGACCATCCGGAGGTGCTGGAGAATACCCTGGAGGTCTGCGACAAGATCGAAAGATACGAGATCGACAGGGACCATGTGCTCCCTAAGTTCGAGCTCCCTAAGGAATTCACCGACAACATCGACTACTGGCTCGACAAATATAAGGACGTAATCGACGCAGGTCGCAACGACGAGAAAGGCAACTACCGCGGCGACGACTTCTGCGCTTCGGTCGCTTTCATGTGCAAGATATGCTATGACGGCGCCAAGGTCCGCTACGGCGAGACTCTCAACGAGGAGCAGGCCGAAAGGCTCGACTTCGAGCTGAAGACCATCTCCCGAATGGGTTTCCCGGACTACTTCCTCATAGTCCAGGACTTCATCAACTGGGCCAAGAGCCATGGAATCTCCGTGGGCCCGGGCCGTGGATCGGCCGCCGGATCGGCCGCCGCCTACTGCTTCGGAATCACCAATCTCGACCCGATCAGGTATGACCTGCTGTTCGAGCGATTCCTCAACCCTGAGCGTATCTCCATGCCTGATATCGACGTCGACTTCGACGATGAAGGCCGTTACAGGGTCATACAGTACGTGCAGGAGAAATACGGCATGGACCATATCTCGCACGTCATCACCTTCGGTACGATGGCTGCGAAGTCCGCGATCAAAGATGTCGCCCGAATCAGCCACCTTTCCATCGACGAGTCCAACAGGCTCACCAAGATGATTCCGGACCGTCCTTTTACGGTCAAGGTCGATGGGGAGGACAAGGAAGTCAAGCCTACGCTGAAGAACTGCGTAAAGTATATCCCGGAGCTTAAGCAGGAGTACGAAGGGGGCACCGAACTGGTGCAGGAAGTGCTGAAATACGCCGTCCAGCTGGAAGGCTGCATACGTCAGATCGGCATCCACGCCTGCGCGATGATCATCGGCCGAGGCGACCTTACCGACTATATTCCGATCACGATGGGCGTCGACAAGGCTACAGGCCAGGACGTCTGGGTATCCCAGTACGAGGGATCATATATCGAGGAAGTCGGTATGCTCAAGATGGACTTCCTGGGTCTCAGGACGCTGTCCATCATCAAAGAATGCCTGGCCCTCATAAAGAAGCGCCACGGCGTCGACATAGATATCGAGAAAATCGACATAAACGACGAAGCGACCTACGATCTTTACTCCCGCGGAGATACTAAGAGCGTGTTCCAGTTCGAGTCTCCCGGCATGAAAGAATGGCTCCAGAGGCTGCATCCGCAGCGCTTCGAGGACCTTATCGCCATGAACGCCCTCTACCGTCCGGGCCCTATGGATTATATCCCGTCGTTCGTTGCCCGAAAGAGGGGCGACGAGGAGATTGCCTATGACCTTCCGGACATGGAGGAGTTCCTCCAGGAGACTTACGGAGTCACAGTCTACCAGGAGCAGGTCATGAGAATCTCCCAGAAGGTTGCCGGCTTCTCCAAAGGTAAGGCCGACAAGCTGCGTAAGGCGATGGGAAAGAAGAAGATCGATGTCCTGGAGTCCCTCAACGCCGAATTCATCAAGGGTGGAGTGGAGCGAGGCCATCCTAAGGAGGTCCTGGACAAGATCTGGGCCGACTGGAGGAAGTTCGCTTCTTACGCGTTCAACAAGTCGCACGCAACCTGCTACGCCTGGGTGAGCTACCAGACCGGCTGGCTGAAGGCTCATTATCCGGCCGAATTCCAGGCCGCCAACCTCAGCCAGAACCTCTCCAACATGACGGAGATCCAGGATATCATGGACGACTGCCGAAAGAGCAAGATCAAGGTTCTCAGCCCTGATATCAATGAATCCGACGCCCGCTTCACCGTCAACAAAGACGGCGACGTCCGTTTCGGTCTCGGCGGCATGAAAGGCTTCGGCGGCAACATCGTCGACGCGATAATACATGAGCGCGAGGAGCATGGAGTCTTCACCGACGTCTGGAACTTTATCGAGCGTCTCTCCGGCACTGTCAACAGAAAGGCCTTCGAATCGCTGGTCTATTCCGGCGCGATGGACTCTTTCGGATACTCCAGAGGCCAGTTCTTCGAGACCGGAAAGAGCGGAAAGGACTTCATCGACGAACTGCTCGAATATGGACAGCATTCCCGCAAGGGAGAGGAGGACAGTATGTTCTCTCTCTTCGGAGACGCCGAAGAGCTGAAGCCGGTGCGTCCGGAGGTTCCGGAACTGTCCGGAGAGGAGAATCAGATGGAGTTCCTGCAGCATGAGAAAGAGCTGGTCGGAATGTATCTGAGTTCGCATCCTCTGGATAAGTATAGATTTGAGATAGAGGCATTTACCAACTGTAAGCTCGGAGAGATGACCGATACTATCGCAGAATGCGAGGCCCGTCACAATCCGAGGAAGATAGCTATTGCCGGACTTGTTACGTCTTTCAGCCCTCTTACGACCAAGACCGGACGTCCATGGTCCAGGACGATGCTGGAGGACTTCAGCGGCTCCTACGAGCTGGCCCTTTTCGGCAAGGACCATGAGGCTTTCATGAGCTACATGACTCCTCATGCTTCGCTCTATATCGAGGGAGAAATCTGCGAGAAATATAAGCTAAAACCGGAGGAGATCAAGGCCGGAAAGAGAGCCCCCTACGGCTTCAAGATAAGCAAGATTTCGCTGCTCGGCAATGTCAGTGATTCGCACCTGAAGGCTTTCGCGGTCAATGTATCCACCCCGATGCTCAACGGAGAGTTCAGGGACCGCCTTATCCGCATAGTCAGGAACAACCGCGGAACGGTACCGCTGAAGATGTATCTGTACGACCCTAAGACCAGGTACAAAATCGAGTTTACGTCCACCAAGTTCAAGGTGGCCGTGTCCACGGAACTCATCGCCGACCTCAAAGAGCTCGGAGTTACCTATCAGGCGCTGAGGAAATAGCCTCCTAGAATACCAGAACGGCTTTTATCGGATAATGGTCCGAGATGAACTTGCGGTTGTCATATGGCTTTGTGACGACCTCGAAAAGGGTGCAGTTCTCGAAACCTCTGTAGTAGATATGGTCGATGACCTGGGCTTCTTCATTATGGCCCCAGGCATTGAAAGTGTCGGAATTGTCGGTCTTGAGGGCCGTTGTCCTGGCGGACTTCATCGAAACCTCAACCGCCTTCAGGCAAGGGTCTCCCGGCCTTACATTGAGGTCTCCGCAGAAGACGACAGGGACATTGTCCTTATTGATTTCAGCGATCCTGTCCATTATCAAGGCGACGCCTTTGCTGCGGGCCTCGACTCCTACATGGTCAAGATGGGTATTGACGAAGAGAAATTTCTTGCCGCTTTCCTTGTCCTTGAAGAATGCCCAGGTAGCGGTGCGCTTGCAGGCGGCGTCCCAGCCTTTGGACGGCTTCTCAGGAGTCTCGGAAAGCCAGAAAGTACCCCACTTCAGCAGAGAAACTGCCTTCTTGTTATAGGCTATGGCTGCATATTCGCCTTGTTTCTTTCCGTTATCGCGGCCTACGCCGACATATTTATAGCCGTCCACATACTCGGCTATATACTCCACCTGATAATTGAGGGCCTCCTGGAGACCGACAACGTCAGGTCTCTGTTCATCAAGCATCATTGCTGTAGTATAGTAACGGTACTGCCAGGAATTCGTCCCGTCCTTTGCATCTCCGTAACGGATATTGAACGACATGACAGTAATACTTGCAGGACTTCCAGCAAAAGAAAGGGCCGGCATAAGGGCCAGCAGGGCAATCAATATTTTTCTCATAATGGGGCAAATTTAGAAATATTCTTTCTATTTTTGTGTGTATCAACAAAGGTATTTTCTGATGGCAGAAGAAAATTTTTCAGACCTGGGCCGCATCGAGGCTATCAAAAGACTATACGAAGGAACTTCATATAAGCCTTTTGCGCCGCAGAACTTCGAAACCAAAGGCCAGGCATATATATCGAACCATTCGCGCGTTTTTCTCGAAGGAATTGATTTCGACCTCGTATATTTTCCGCTGAAGCATCTCGGCTACAAATGCGTGACCGCAGTTACCGGAGAAATCTACGCCGACTTCTCGCATCCGAGGACCCTTTCGGTGGTGCTCGGCATTTCCGCGAAGCTGGATTTCAGCCATGTTTCCGACCTCTGGAAGGGCATCGTTACTGCCGCTAAGGAACATGGTTACGAGAACGTCAGCCTCGACCTCGTGCCGTCCAAGAACGGACTGACCATCAGTCTCAGCGCTGTCGGCGAGACGTCCCTTCTGATGGAGAGGCGTCGTCCGAAGCCAGCCAGCAAGGACCTGCTCTGCATTTCGGGCAGTCTTGGCGGTGCGTTTTTCGGGTTCAAGCTTCTGGAGCGCGGACTGAAGAAATACGACGGAGGAGAGACTCCGGAAGATCTCGAGAAATACAAGATGATGGTAGGCTCTTACCTGAAACCCGAAATTAACGCTTCTACGGTGCTTCAGATGGAAGAGTCTGACATTGTCCCATCCTGCGGCGTCCTCGTCACCAGAGGCCTCGCAGATGCCGTTAAACGCATTTCTCGGGAGACTGGTCTGGGCGCGAAGGTGTATGCGGAGAAGATTCCGTTCGAAGGCAACTCCTTCGAGCTCGGAAAAGAGATGGACGTGGACCCGGTTTCTGCCGCGATGAACGGAGGAGAGGACTACCGTCTGCTCTTTGTAGTGCCTATCCTGAAGATGGAGAAATTCCGTCATGATTTCCAGACCTTCGATATCATCGGCCATCTGGCCCTTCCGGAGGCTGGCACGGTGCTTGTCTCTCCTGATGGGGTGGAGTTCCCGCTCAAATCGCAGGGCTGGAATGAATAATGTTTTATCAGCCAGATAGTTAATAGTTTCACTAACAATATCAGAATTATGAAAAAATTCCTTACAGTCATCGCAGCATCCATGATGCTTGCAGGTGCGGTTTCCGCACAGAACCTCGGTGGCCTTCTCGGCAGCCTTGGCAAGTCTTCTGACATTCTTGGCACTGTTTCCAAGGTTGTCTATGCCTACACTGGCAATACTAATGCTGTAAGTCTCCCTGGTAACTGGACTTATACTGGTTCCGCAATCTCTCTCGGAGGCGACAATGCGCTTTCTAACGTGGCAGGAACAGCTGTTTCTTCAGGTATTGAAGGCAAGGTGGACGGTTATCTCCAGCAGGTTGGCCTGAAGGCCGGGGTAATGAAGTTTACTTTCAACGAGGACCTCACTTTTACTTGCACCATAATGAATGTTCCTATCACCGGTACTTGGAAGACTCTTGACGACGGTAAGAGCGTCCAGCTCCAGTTCGGCAAGACTCTCAAGTTCTTCAACATGACCGGCGCTCTCGAGGGCACTCCAGGCGGATGCAAGATGCTCTTCAATGGCAAGAAGTTCCTCAGCTTTGTAAAGACCGCCCTTGCTTATGTAGGTAAGCAGAACGAGACCGCAGGCGCAATCAGCAGCCTCGCCGGCAACTACAACAACATGAAGATCGGCTTCGCTCTCAAGAAGAACTAACTGGTCCGTTTATTCGACAAGATATAGGCGCGCCCCCTCCGGCGTGCCTTTTTTGCACATTTTTGCCGCCCGTTTCTACCAGATGTCTCTGCCGACAGCGACGCCGTGAAGAACGGCGTGCACTATTTTAATGTTGAGGGTGCGGCATACCACAGTACAGGTCGCTCAGTGACACATTGCTGCACCCTCAATGCCAGAAAATCAAGGTTAAGGGTGCACCATCCCTTAGTACAGGTCGCTCAGTGACACATTACTGCACCCTCAATGTCGGAAAATCAAGGCTGAGGGGGCAGCATACCACAGTACAGCGCGCTCAGTGGCACGTTGTTGCACCCTCAATGCCGAAAAATCAGGGGTGAGGGTGCAGTACCCCGCAACAGACACATCTCTGTCCATATGTCGTGCACCCTCAACGCTTTATCCGACGGATTAGAGGACTCGATGTACGAGGACGTGTCAATTGCACGAAGGACGGCTGGCGGAGACGCCGGTGAAAAAGCAGAGAATGAGATGTCGCTGGCCTTGGTGGCTAGGGGACAGCGGAGAACAAGCTGGCGCACGGGTGGCGGATACGCCGGAGGAATTGAGGAAAAGCGGTGAGCGAGGGAGTGGCCGTCGGCGCCGTGAAAAACGGCGTGTGTCTGAAGGACGTTACGGCGACTTCGAGCGAAGCGACGATGGCGGCGTAAAAGGACTGAGTTAGCCGTTTAGGCGGCGACAGCGACTGAGCAGCTTTTCCGAACCTGACGGAGGCGGCCCGTCACCTGGACGCCGCAGGACAGCGACCGCAGAGCAGGCGGACGGGTGGCGGAGACGCCGGAGGAATTGAGGAAAAGCGGTGAGTGTGGGAGCGGCCAGCGACGCCGTGTAGAACGGCGGGTGTCCTCTGGTCTCGGCGAGCGTGGCCACCCTCGGCCACGTCAGAGGGAGGGGCCCGATGGATACGAGTTCTGCGGAGCAGGACGATGTAGACATTGGGAGGGATGGAGCCGACAGAGTCGGCGGAACAGAGCCGAGACCACGAGGAGTTCCGCCGGTGATTGCGGCAGCGGAACAGGGGGCGATAGAAACACGGGCGGGGACCGTTGGAGAACGATTTCCGCCCGAGCTGGTAAATGTCAGACTGTTTTGAAACAGGAATTATGGCTGGTATTTGATTTCAAGATAATTCTTGGCGATAGCCCAGAGGTCGACACCACTGATCTTCGCATGACCGCCATCGGCGATTTCCTCCTCCTCATCAATCATGATCAGCTTCGAGTTCCTGAAAACCATAGAATACACTATCACGGTCGTGGTACGGGTCCTTTTGTACACATAAGTCTTGTACGAGAGAGCCTCGTAGACATCGCCGTCGATAGTCTTAATCATCGAAGTCTTGTATGGATTGCCCAAAATAGGAAGGACGGCCTCCTTCTTCATGAGCGGAGTAATTTTATCCAGTTTCGCCAGGAACTGCTCAGTCGGAGTATCAAGAGCAATTTTCGGAGATTGGATTTGAGAAAAACATGGCACAGATAGCAACAATGCAATCGCGAATGTGAGTAAGGTCTTCATAAAAAAATGTTTAAGTGATTAATGTCCATATTTTTGAATGCAACAAATATGCCTGCTGGGGGTAAAAGAGCTAAATTATTGAAATTCAATATATTATATAATGCATTGATTTTCAAGCGTTTACGAAAGTGAGAGATTTTTGCAAAATTTCACATCTGTAACTTATTGATATTCAATAGTATTTTAGAGACCTCGTGAGAGTTTTAAAAAGTGCAGAAAGTTGGTGGGACATATAATTAGGCGTACCTTTGTATCAGAAATAATAACCTCACCACATACACCGAGGTGTTTGAAATAAGGGCGTCTGGATTGCCGGAAAATTCAGGACAGGAGTACAGCTATTTTGGTTTGCTTGCGGTACTCCTGTTTGTTTTTTATTTGCCGATGAACTCCAGGAAAAGATCCCTGTCCGCAGCGGAAGAAGAGGCGATTCTGCCCTTCAGTCTGTAGATCCTGTTATAGATATACTGCTTGTCATGCTCCATGAGCGTAGAGATAGTCGTGCTGGAGAAGCCGGCAGCCATGAAGCAGAACAACCTCATATCGTCCTCCTTCAGCCCCTGGAACTGCTCCCTGAACTTCTTCATGATCCCGTCATAACGGCGGTTCAGCATATCCTCGAGACCGGCCGTATCCCCGCGGAGCGTCTCAATAACGCTCTTGACCTCCTTCAGAATCTTAGGCTGGAGATTATCGGTCCCCTCATAGACATAATACTGCTCGCAAAGACGCTCCAGCACAGCATAGTTTTCCGCCAGTTTACCCGGCTCCTTAAGCCTAGACTGCATATTGTTGACACGGGATTCCATCTCCTCCGCGATGGTCATGTACTTCTCCGTCTCGGCCTTTTCCTCGGAGATTATCTTGTCTGTCTGGATCTTGCGGGCCTTCAGGAACCACAGCACAGTTGCAGTAATCGCGGACAGAAGCAATATCAGAGCCCACAGTCTCATCTTGGACGACCTTGTCCTTTCAGCATCTATTTCCTCCCTTTCAGAAAGGTAATCTATCTGCGAAGAAAGAGCAGAATTCCCGGAGGAACGGGCATCCGTCGCAGAAACCACTTTTTCGAGCGCTCTGAGCGCCGCAGCAGTGTTACCCGACAAGGACTCCACCTGGTACTCCCGGAACGAAAAACGGGCCTTTTCCGCCACTGTTTCGGCCAGATCGGACGACTTCGCAAGCGCAGCCTTCGCCTCGGCGCGATTTCCCAGCAGAGCATACGAATACGCAAGCACTCCCATATCCATGGATCCGAGCGGGCTGCGGAGGTCCTCCGAGACTCTCGACAGCATATTGACGGCGAGGGCGGGGTCCTGATCCTTCTTTTCTATGACCATGGATGCGTATGCCCGAAGGCAGCGAACTTCGGTCAGAGTATCTGCGGCTTCATGGGCCGAGAAAAGGACATTGCGGTAGACGGCGTCGGCATCATCGTACCGGTCCATGGCCTCGAAAGAAAGGGCATAGTCCAGCAGGGCCGACAGGCTCCTGCGGCGATCCGGAACCGATTCGAAGGTCTGGTAAGCCTCGTACTGCTTCCTGGCGGCCGAACTGACGGCACCGGCGGCAGTATAAGTGCGCGAAAGGGCCATGAGTATATCCCCGAGACTGGAGGCGTCCCCGACCTTCCGGGCGGACCGCTCTGCGCGGGTGAATGATACAGTAGCTTTATTGTTGTCGCCGTTCTTCTCCTGAATGAGGCCCAGATGGTACCAGGCCATCATTTTTTTGTCTTCCGGTCCGCGGCGGTCGAAATAGGCGACTGCGGAGGACAGGTCGTCCTCGCCGGCCACATTGACATAACCGTAGTTGGCGTCGAGGGCCATGGCATAGAGAAGGGCGTATTCCGCCTTCTGGCGGCTTGACCTGAGGATATCCTTGTCGGCGTTCTCGAGAATGGTCAGGGCGCTGTCAGGGGCTGCCATGATGCAGTCGGAGGCGCTCCGGAGAATCCGGTCACCTTCAGAAGAACAAGAGGCTATGACGACCGAAGCCGCCATAGCCACTATAAGATATCCCGATTTCATAAAACCCGATTAAAGGTTACGGAGAAGGTTGCTCATGTTGACCTTCTTGTCGATCATGGCGCGGAGCTCAGAGATCGGCACGCGGGTCTGCTGCATGGTGTCGCGGTCGCGGACGGTCACGCAGTTGTCGTTCATGGTCTCGTTGTCGATGGTCACGCAGAACGGAGTACCGATGGCATCCTGACGACGGTAGCGCTTTCCGATGGAGTCTTTCTCGTCGTACTGGTATGCGAAGTCGTATTTGAGCTCGTTGACAACTTCCTGGGCCTTCTCAGGCAGACCGTCTTTCTTCACGAGAGGGAGCACTGCAACCTTGACCGGTGCGAGCGGGGCAGGGATGCTGAGCACTACGCGGCTTTCACCGTTCTCGAGCTGCTCTACGTTGTAAGAGTGAGAAAGAACGGCAAGGAACATACGGTCGACGCCGATAGAAGTCTCGACGCAGTATGGAACATAGCTCTCGCCTGTCTCAGGATCGAAGTACTGGATCTTCTTTCCGGAAAGTTTCTGGTGGTTTCCGAGGTCGAAGTCGGTCCTTGAGTGGATACCCTCGAGCTCCTTGAAGCCGAATGGGAAGTTGAATTCTATATCGGTTGCGGCATTTGCGTAATGCGCAAGTTTCTCATGGTCGTGGAAACGATAGTTCTCGGCACCCATACCGAGGTTTACATGCCATTTCATACGGTTCTCTTTCCACATCTTGAAGAACTCCATCTCGGTTCCAGGCCTTACGAAGAACTCCATCTCCATCTGCTCGAACTCTTTCATCCTGAAGATGAACTGACGGGCCACGATCTCGTTTCTGAAGGCCTTTCCGATCTGTGCGATACCGAAAGGAATCTTCATGCGGCCGGTCTTCTGCACGTTGAGATACTCTACGAAGATACCCTGGGCGGTCTCAGGACGGAGATAAAGCACGTCGTCGCTGTTGCCGGTGTTGGAACCCTGGGTGCTGAACATAAGGTTGAACTGACGTACCTCTGTCCAGTTGGCGGTACCAGAAATAGGGCAGACGATACCGCAGTCTATGATGATCTGGCGGTAAGCCTGAAGGTCGTTGGCGTCCTCGGCAGCCTTGTAGCGGTTGTGCACCTCGTCGTACTTAGCCTGCTCGCGGAGTACGTTAGGGTTGGTAGCGCGGAACTGGGCCTCGTCGAAGCTGTCTCCGAATTTCTTCTTGCCCTTAGCTACTTCCTTGGCTATCTTCTCCTCGATCTTTCCGAGATAATCCTCGATAAGGTTATCTGCACGGTATCTCTTCTTGGAGTCTTTATTATCGATAAGAGGGTCGTTGAAAGCGGCTACGTGGCCGGAAGCGACCCAGGTCTTAGGATGCATGAAAATGCAGGAATCGATGCCGACTACGTTCTCGTTGAGACGAGTCATGGCTTCCCACCAATATCTCTTTATGTTGTTTTTGAGTTCTACACCCATCTGGCCGTAATCATAAACGGCGGCAAGTCCATCATAAATCTCGCTGGACGGGAATATGAATCCATATTCCTTGCAATGTGCGACAAGAATCTTGAAAAGTTCTTCCTGTGTCATAGTATCTATCTGTTTTTTATATTTTTCCGTTTAATCTGCAAAAATAATCATTTAAAATTAAATATCTCAGGAAATGAGGCGATAACGTCGCTTTCAGCTATCTGACGCAGCGGTACCATCACGAAATCCCGCTCGCGCATAAGCTTGTGCGGAACGGTCAGACGGTCGGTGTCGATCCGGTCGCAACCGTAGAAAAGGATGTCGATGTCGATCGGACGGTCGCCGTAGATCCGGCGGCCATTTCCGTCGAAGCGGAGGTCCTCCTGACGGCCGAGCCGGCGCTCGATGCGTTTACATGTTTCCAGGATATAAAGCCCATGAAGCAGGGGGGACTGTCCCGCCGAAGGCAGGGAGTATCTCGCCACGCAGTTCAGAAAGTCGGCGGAGTCGAAGCCCCATGAGGGGAACTCCAGGACTTCGGACAGGGCCGTCCTGGCCCCGGGGAAAGCGTCGTCCAGCATTCCCAGCGCCTGTTTTATGTTCATTTCCCTGTCCCCGACATTGGAGCCGAGGGAGAGATATAGCGGGATTGTCTCCATATCAGTCCATTCCGAGCTCGACCCGGGCCTCGTCGGAGAGCATGCTCATGTCCCAAGCCGGCTCGAAGACGAGTTCGATTTCGCAGCTGTTTATGCCCGGGACGTCCTCTACGGCACGCTTGACTTCAGCCAGGACTTCGTCCGCCATCGGGCAGTTCGGAGCCGTGAAGGTCATCTGGATAAAGACTTCTTTGTCTTTGTTTATGTTGAGCTCGTAGATGAGTCCGAGATCATATATGTTGACCGGAATCTCAGGGTCATAGACCTGCTTGAGGGCCAGCACCACGTCTGAATAGAGCGGGGCCAGCGCCTGCACGTCCTCTGCCGAGAGCACCTGTCCTTTCTTTTCGTTCTGTCCTTCCATTACAAGTTTTCCTTCGCTACTCTTTTAATTGTCTCGATCATTGAAACCAGGCCGTTGGCGCGGGTCGGGGAGAGGTTCTCCCTGAGGCCGATTTCTCCGATGAATGAGAAGTCGGATGAGGCTATTTCCTCTGCAGTCCTGCCTGAATAGACGGAGATCAGCAGGGAGATTATGCCCTTTGTTATTATCGCGTCGCTGTCGGCCTTGAACCATATTTTCCCGTCCTTCAGCTCATAGTCGAGCCAGACGCGCGACTGACAGCCCTTGATCAGCTTGTCGTCGGTCTTTGCGTCCTCGGGATATGATTCCAGGTTCTTTCCGAGTTCAATCAGATATTCATATTTGTCGAGCCATTCTTCGTACATCGAGAAGGTCTCGATTATTTCCTGTTCTTTTTCCTTAAGTGTTTCCATCTTCTTAAACCAGCATTTTAATTGCCTTGTCGAGGCATTTGATGAAGTAATCCGCCTCTTCCATGGTGTTGTAAGGAGCAAAGGATGCACGCAGCATTCCAGTTACTCCGAAGCGGTCCATCACAGGTTCGGCGCACATCTGGCCGGAGCGGACTGCTATTCCCATCTTGTCGAGAATCAGGGCGAGGTCTTCATGGTGGGCGCCTTCGACGCAGAAGGAGAAGAGAGGAATCTTTTCGGATGTTTCACGTGGAACACCGAAGAGTCTTATCCTCGGATCATTCGTCAGGGCGTCCAGCACATAGTCGCGGATCTTCGAGGTCTCAGCTTCCACGGTTTCGGCTTCCTTCGCGAAGTTGATCGCCGGGATGAAGGTCGGGGCTCCGGAAATGTTCTGGGTGCCGGCTTCGAATTTCTCCGGAAGGGGAGCATAAGTTGTCCCGGAGAATTTTACGGTCTCGATCATCTCGCCTCCGCCCATGTATGGCGGCATGGCGTCAAGAAGCTCATTTTTTCCGTAAAGCACGCCGGTTCCCGGCACTGCGTAGATTTTATGGCCCGAAAAGGCGTAAAAATCGCAATCCAGTTTTTTAACATCAACTCTCTGATGCACAATTCCTTGCGCTCCATCTACGAGAATCTTAACTCCGTGAGAATGGCAAATTTGCGCGATTTCGGGGATTGGGTTGACCAATCCGAGAACGTTAGAGACGTGTGTTACAGCGAGAAGGCGGGTTTTCGGAGTGATCAGGGTTTTGAGTTCGTCAATCCGGAGATGACCGGAGTCGTCGACAGGGAGGACCTTCAGCACGGCTCCTTTTCTCTGGCACATCATCTGCCATGGAACTATGTTCGAATGATGCTCCGCTTCCGAAACTATTATCTCGTCTCCTTCATGGATGAAAGCTTCGCCGAAGGAGAATGCGACGAGATTGATTGATGCGGTGGTGCCGGAGGTGAAGATTATCTCCTTGCGGTCGTCCGCTCCGATGAATTCTTTGACGGCATCGCGCGCTGCCTCGTATTCGTCGGTCGCATCGACTGCGAGAGTATGGACGGCGCGATGTATATTTGCATTGCTTAATGTGCTAATATTCAAATATTTATCCAAGACTTCGGCGGGGCGCTGGGAGGTGGCGGCGTTGTCAAGATAGACAACCGGACGACCTGCGACCATCCTGGAAGTATATTTAAACTTGTCTCGTATATCCTTAATTGTCATAATGTATTCTTGAAAACTGCAAATTTAGCAAACTAATCTTTCATTTAACTGCAAATTAACATATTTTTGCATAAACGAATCACTTTTGACGTGTATTGAGTTCCTTGATTTCTTTAATCTGATTAATCTTAAATATTTTTCAGATTTATCGATATGGGAGGCTGGGATATGGTCCCAGAAACTACGGGCCTCCGGCCCTATCCCTCCCAGCCTAGCGGCTGGGCCCCTCCCGCTCACGATGGCCGCGGGCGGCCACGGTTTCTGGGACCATATCCCGTCCTCCCCAAAAGATTCGAATCAAATAATTAAGAGAAAATTCAAAATAGATAAGACTAAAACAATAAGATAATGTTCGACTACATCAAAGGAAAAATAGTAGAGCTAAGTCCGGCTGAGGCTATCGTTGAGAATGGCGGCTTTGGCTTCGACATCATGATTTCTCTCCAGAGCTTCGAAGCCCTGCAGGGGAAGGCAGAAGCGACAATCTACCTTTATCATTACCTCCGCGAGGACGACGAGCAATTCTACGGATTCGCCACAAAGGACGAGAGAGAACTCTTCAGGCTTCTGATCGGAGTCTCCGGAATCGGCGTCGGAACTGCCAGGATGATGCTGTCATCACTGACCGATGAGGAGATCAGAAACGCCATAATCGGAGAGGACGTCAACAAGATCAAGAGCGTGAAAGGAGTCGGACTAAAGAGCGCCCAGAGAGTAATCCTGGAGCTGAAGGACAAGATACTGAAAGGGGGAGGAGTGGAGTCTGTTTCGGCTATCAGCATGGCTACAAATCCAGTCATGGACGAAGCTACTACAGCCCTCGTGATGCTCGGTTTCAGCAAGGCGAATATCGGCAAAGTTCTGCCGGAAATAGCAAAAAAGAACCCCGACGCAAAGGTCGAGGATCTTATAAAAGCAGCTTTGAAAAAGTTATAAAATGTTCCATGTGGAACAATTTTATCTTCCAAAGTAGAGTAGCATAATCGAAATATCGGACGGCGAAACGCCGGAAATTCTGGAAGCCTGGGCGAGTGTCTCAGGCTTATATTTTTTCAGTTTCTGACGACATTCGATAGTCAAGCCGGAGATATGATCGAAGTCAAAATTAGCAGGAATTCTAAGATGTTCAAGCCTAAGCATCTTGTCAGCGAGCTGTTTTTCGCGGCGAATATATCCGTCATATTTTATGGAAATCTCGACAGAATCGGCAACCTCACGGACGAAATTTTCCGATGAATTTTCCTTAAATGTTCCATGTGGAACAATTTTGAGTACGTCATAAAGGTTGACATTTGGCCTAGAAACGATGTCCTCAAGACGTTTGGATTCGCTCAGCGGGGCAGAAGAAACAGACTCAAGATATCCATTGATAACGGCAGGCTTGACCTTATAATCGGCGGCAAACCGCCTTAAAGAATCGGCTGCCTCATACTTCTCACAGGTCAGATTGTAGCGATTTTCGTCAGCAAGACCGATCTTATAGGAGAGTTCCGTGAGACGGAAATCAGCGTTATCCTGACGAAGCAGGATCCTGTATTCAGCCCTTGAAGTGAACATCCTATAAGGCTCATCAACACCTTTTGTAATGAGGTCGTCAATCAGAACTCCGATGTATGCCTGGTCTCTTCCGAGGATGAAAGGATCCTTTTCAGCGACTTTGAGATGAGCGTTGATACCAGCGATTATACCTTGGGCGCCGGCTTCTTCATAACCTGTAGTTCCGTTGACCTGACCGGCGAGGAAGAGGTTTTCGATGACCTTAGATTCGAGGGAATATTTGAGATATGAAGGGTCGAAAAAGTCGTATTCGACGGCATAGGCCGGCTTGAAAATAACGGCATTTTCGAGGCCTTTGATCTTATGCATCGCGTCAAGCTGGACCTGCAGCGGAAGGGATGAAGAGAAGCCCTGGAGATAGTATTCGTAGCGGCCAACACCCTCCGGTTCGAGGAAGAGCTGGTGCGCATGATTCTCCGGGAAGGTCCTCAATTTATCCTCGATACTCGGACAATACCTTGGTCCGATTCCGGTGATTTTACCGGAAAAAAGAGGAGACTGGGAAAAACCCGAACGAAGGATTTCATGAACCTCGTCGTTGGTATGGAGAATGTAGCATGGATGCTGCGATCCCTTCTTCTGGATCTGCGAAGGCTCCGGAAGATATGAGAATTTATCTGGCTGTTCGTCTCCGGCCTGCTGAGGAAGAGAGTCGAGATCGACGGAACGGATGTCGATTCTCGGAGGAGTTCCGGTCTTCATGCGCCCGGTCGGAATTCCGGCTTCTTTAAGCTGGTCGGAAATTCCGTAAGAAGATTTCTCTCCGATGCGGCCACCCTCAAAGTCGTTGCTTCCGATGAAGAGCCGGCCGTTCAGGAAGGTTCCGGCGGTGAGTATTACTGCTTTACACTTGAAAATTGCTCCGGTAATTGTCTTGACTGCCGCAATTTTTGAATTCTCAAAGAGGAAAGAAGCGGCAAAATCAGCGTAAATACTTAAGTTTGAATTACTTAGAAGAATCTCATACCAGGTACGGGAAAACTGCAGTTTATCGCACTGAGCCCTCGGACTCCACATTGCCGGGCCCTTTGACTTATTGAGCATCCGGAACTGAAGGGTCGAGCGGTCGGTAACGATTCCCATGTATCCGCCGAGCGCGTCGATCTCCCGGACGATCTGACCTTTGGCAATTCCACCAACGGCCGGGTTGCAGGACATCTTGGCAAGAGTGCTGAGATCGGCTGATATGAGGAGGACTTTCGATCCCATGTTAGCGGCGGCCATCGCGGCTTCGCAGCCGGCATGTCCTCCACCGATGACGATTATATCGAAAGAATCGGAGTAAGTGTTCATTAAACGAGGGATTTTCTGAGCTCGAGATAATAATTCTCTTTAGAGCGCATCATTTTGATATCTTCATCTGAATGGTCGTCGTATCCGATAAGATGCAGAAGTCCATGCACGATAACCCTGTTGAGTTCATCAGTGAACTCGGTCTTATAGAAAACAGCGTTTTCCCTGACAGAATCGACGCTTATAAAAAGATCTCCTGAGAGGATATCGTTTTCGCAGTAATCGAATGTTATGATATCTGTAAAATAATCGTGCTGAAGGTATTTCTGGTTGATGTCGAGAATGTAATTGTCGGAGCAGAAAATAATGTTTACCTGACCTATTTTCTTAACTTCGCTCTCTGCAACTGTCTTAAGCCATAAGTTATTGATTTTCTTAGGCTTGAAAACAAAATCAGTATCTTCGAAAAAATATCTTACCATACAAATGCTTAGGTTTATAATCAACTGCAAAATTACAACTAATAATCGAATTAGTAGGAAATAAGGAAAAAAAGTTCTATATTTCAGACGCAAACCACATCGTAACGTTAACTATGGAGATTAAAAAGACCGTTAAGGCCAATCTCGAAAACAAGAAATTGTTGTTCGCAGAAGTCGGTCTTGCTATCGCCTTGCTCGTATTCTGGGCCGCGATAGAGCAGAATTCAAAAATCAAAAAATCCAGTCAAAACGTAATTGTGGAAAGACCTGAAGAAGTGATTGAGACAGTTCCGATCACCCAGGTAGAACCACCACCTCCCGAAACGGCACCGAAACTGCCGGTAATCTCTGAAATCATAGATATCGTGGACAACGATATTGATGTAGATGACCTGTTCCTTTCGCTCGAAGATGATCCAAGGCTTGGAGTAGAAATCGATGATTACTATGAAGAAGTAGAAGAAGAAATCATCGAAGAGGAAGCTATCCCGATCAATCTGGCAGAAGAAAAACCTCTTTTCCAGGGAGCAGATGCAAATGAATTCTCTAAATGGGTAAACAAACGGATTGTATATCCGGAAGAGGCTATCCAAAACCATGTCGAAGGAAGAGTCTTGATAGGATTTACTATCGAAAAAGATGGCAAGTTGACAAACATAAAGGTTTTGAGAAGTTCTAACAACAGTTTACTGGACAAAGAGGCCTTGAGAGTAGTATCAACTTCTCCTCAATGGACTCCCGGAAAGCAGCGTGACAGAACGGTAAGAGTGAATTATACCTTCCCCGTAATCTTCAGACTACGCTAAAAAAAGTAAACTAAATTCCCATATATTTGGGTTAATTACAAAAAGTTTGTACCTTTACCCCGCAAACCGAAATTAATAATTTTTACAATGGAAGTAAAAAAATCAGCAAAGGCCAACCTCGAAAACAAAAAGCTGTTTTTCGCGGAAATCGGTCTTGTGGCAGCTCTTCTCGTAGTTTGGGGAGCATTTGAGTATACTTCTAAAGAGAAAAAGGAGTCAACTCTTGAGGCAGACAACACTGTCATCATAGAGGAAGAAATTGTTCCAATTACAGAGTCAACTCCTCCACCTCCAGAAGCAGCTCCGAAAATCCCTGTTCTTTCTGACCAGATCGAGATCGTGACCGACGATATCCAGGTCGACGATATGTTCCAGAGCCTTGATGACGATAACACCGGTGTCGAGATTATGGACTATGTCGAAGAGGTCCAGGAAGAGGTTATCGAGGAGGAAGCTATTCCTTTCCAGCTCGTTGAAAACAAGCCTAAATTTAATGGAGGTGATGCCAATGAGTTCTCGAAATGGGTGAACCAGAGACTCGTATATCCTGAAATTGCAAAAGAGAATGGAGTTCAGGGCCGTGTAATGCTTCAGTTTACTGTAAATGCAGACGGTTCCGTATCCAATGTAAAAGTTCTCCGTGGAGTGGATCCAGCACTCGACAAAGAGGCTATGCGTGTTGTCTCAAGCTCTCCTAAGTGGACTCCTGGTAAGCAGAGAGACCGTGCAGTCAAGGTAACTTATACCTTCCCGGTTATCTTCCAGCTCCGATAAAGCAAAAGACTTTAAAGATAGGCTGACCAATAATGGCCAGCCTTTTTTTGATAAGAAACATGGAAGAAAAAAAGATAGAAAAAGCAGTATTCGTAGGTATAATCAAAGACGGAGAAGACGAAAGGAAAGTCAATGAATACCTCGACGAACTGCAGTTCCTAGCTGAGACAGCGGGGGCTGTAGGTGACAAGAAGTTTGTCCAGAGGCTGGACAGACCGGAGAGTTCTACTTATATCCGCAGCGGAAAACTTCAGGAAGTGGCGGATTATTGCGAGGAAAATGAGGTGGATTATGTCATTTTCGACGATGAACTCTCAGGCATCCAGCAGAGGAACATAGAGAAAGTAATTAAGACCTGCAAGGTTATAGACAGGACCAGCCTGATCCTGGAGATATTTGCCCAGCGGGCCCAGACTTCATATGCTAAGATGCAGGTGGAGCTGGCGAGATATAATTATCTTCTTCCGAGACTGGCAGGCATGTGGACCCACCTTGAAAGACAGAGGGGTGGACATGGTACCAGAGGAGGTATGGGTGAGACCCAGATAGAGGTCGACAGACGTATCGTAAAGGACCGTATCAACCGCCTGAAGGAACAGCTGAAGAAAGTCGACAGGCAAATGGCCACGCAAAGGGGCAATAGAGGCTCTCTGGTGAGACTTTCGCTGGTAGGCTATACCAACGTAGGTAAAAGCACTTTGATGAATCTGCTGGCCAAAAGTGACGTTTTTGCGGAGAACAAGCTTTTCGCGACTTTGGACACTACGGTAAGGAAGGTTGTGATAGAAAACGTGCCTTTCTTGCTGAGCGATACCGTAGGATTCATAAGAAAGCTTCCTACGCAGCTTATCGAGGCCTTCAAGAGCACTTTGGACGAGGTCCGGGAGGCAGATATACTTGTCCATGTAGTCGACATCTCAGCGCCTGATTTTGAGGAACAGATGGAAATCGTGGAAAAGACCCTGAAAGATATCGGAGCAAGCAACAAGCCGATTTATGTCATCTTCAACAAAATCGATGCTTACGAGTATAAGGAGTATGACGAGTTCTCGCTGGAGCCGAAAAACAAGAACAACAGGACCCTCGAAGAGCTCAAGAACAGCTGGATCGCACAGGAGAAAACCCCATGTATATTCATCTCGGCAAAAGAGAAGATTGGTATCGAAAAACTGAGAAATGATATATACAAGATGGTGGCAGAAATCCACGCAGGACGCTATCCATTCAATAATTTCCTTTGGTAAGATAATTTAGGTTAAGTTAATATAAATAAATTAAAGCCAGCTGAAAAGCTGGCTTTAATCGTAATATGAGGGTTAGATTACTGACTGAACTTAGCTTTGAGGAACTCTCTGTTGAGACGGGCGATGTGGTCAACGGAGATACCCTTAGGGCACTCCATTTCGCATGCTCTGGTGTTGGTACAGTTACCGAATCCGAGCTCGTCCATCTTTGCAACCATAGCTCTTGCACGTCTTGCTGACTCAGGCTTACCCTGAGGAAGAAGAGCGAGGGAGCTGACCCTTGCAGCAACGAAGAGCATTGCAGATCCATTCTTACAGGTAGCAACGCAAGCGCCGCAACCTACGCATGCAGCAGCGTCCATACTCTTCTCGGCATCGTCGTGAGGAATAAGGATATTGTTGGCATCCTGGGCTGAACCGGTACGTACGGAGATGAATCCGCCGGCCTGAAGGATCTTATCGAATGCTGAACGATCTACGACAAGGTCTTTGATGACAGGGAAACCGGAGCTTCTCCATGGTTCTACAGTAATTGTAGCGCCGTCCTTGAAGTGACGCATGAAAAGCTGGCAGGTTGTCACATGGTTGTCCGGACCGTGCGCACGGCCGTCGATATAGAGAGAACATGCGCCGCAGATACCCTCGCGACAGTCATGGTCGAAGGATACAGGGCCGCTGCTCTTGCAGCCTTTTTCTACAGCTACCGGATCATTACCTTCCCTGATAAGCTGCTCATTGAGGATATCAAGCATCTCAAGGAAAGAGGCATCCTCTTCAATACCAGAGATATGATAAGTCTCAAAATGTCCCTGGGCTTTGGCGTTTTTCTGACGCCATATCTTTAAATTGAATTCCATACCTTTAGTCTTTATAGTTTCTGGTAGCTACCTTGATGTACTCGTATTTGAGAGGTTCCTTATGGAGTTCAGGCTCAACGTCCTCACCCTTGTACTCCCAAGCGGCTACATACATATAGTTTTCATCATCACGCTTAGCCTCGCCTTCCGGAGTCTGGCTTTCAAGTCTGAAATGACCACCGCAAGACTCGTTACGGTTAAGGGCGTCACGTGCCATAAGTTCTCCGATTTCGAGGAAGTCGGCAAGACGGAGCGCCTTCTCGAGTTCCTGGTTAAACTCATACTGGGTGCCAGGTACGCATACGTCTGACCAGAAGACCTTCTTAAGCTCCTTGATTTCAGCAATAGCTTTCTTAAGTCCTTCTTCGTTACGTGCCATACCTACATACTCCCACATGATGTTTCCGAGTTTCTTATGGAGAGAATCCACAGTCTGCTTACCCTTGATAGCAAAGAGCTTGTCTATGCGCTCCTGGATAGCCTTCTCAGCCTCGTCAAACTCTGGAGTGTTGACATCGGTCTTAGGCTCTGCAAACTTGTGTGAAAGGTAGTCACCGATTGTGACAGGAAGAACGAAATAACCATCGGCAAGTCCCTGCATGAGGGCAGATGCACCAAGACGGTTACCGCCATGATCGGAGAAGTTGGCTTCACCGATAGCATAAAGACCAGGAACGGTAGTCTGGAGATCATAGTCTACCCATATACCTCCCATGGTATAGTGGATTGCAGGATAGATCATCATTGGCTCTTCCCATGGAGAAGAAGCAGTGATCTTTTCATACATCTCGAACAGGTTTCCGTAACGCTCGGCAACTCTCTGGTGGCCGAGTCTCTTGATAGCGTCAGCGAAATCAAGGAATACGGCAAGTCCAGTTTCATTCACACCGAAACCGGCGTCGCATCTTTCCTTGGCTGCACGGGAGGCTACGTCACGAGGCACGAGGTTACCGAATGCAGGGTAACGGCGCTCGAGATAGTAGTCGCGATCCTCTTCAGGAATCTGGGAAGCCTTGATCTGACGCTTGCGGAGCTTTTCTACGTCCTCAAGCTTCTTAGGTACCCAGATACGTCCGTCATTACGGAGAGACTCTGACATAAGGGTAAGCTTGCACTGCTGGTCACCATGAACCGGAATACAGGTAGGATGGATCTGAGCGAAGCAAGGGTTTGCGAAATATGCGCCTTTCTTATAGCACTGCCATGCAGCTGAACCATTTGAGTTCATTGCATTGGTTGAAAGGAAATAAGTATTTCCATAACCACCGGTAGCGATTACGACAGCATGGGCTCCGAATCTCTCAAGCTTACCGGTAACGAGGTTACGGGCGATGATACCCTTTGCCTGACCGTTTACAAGCACGAGGTCGAGCATCTCATGACGAGGATAGCTCTTTACGGTACCAGCTGCAATCTCCTTATTGAGAGAAGCATAAGCGCCGAGAAGAAGCTGCTGTCCGGTTTGTCCTCTTGCATAGAAAGTACGGCTTACCTGCACACCACCGAATGAACGGTTGGCAAGATAACCGCCGTATTCACGTGCAAAAGGAATACCCTGGGCTACGCACTGGTCGATGATGGCTGCACTTACCTCTGCAAGACGATAAACGTTTGCCTCGCGTGCACGATAGTCACCACCTTTGATAGTGTCATAGAAAAGACGATAGACTGAGTCATTGTCGTTCTGGTAGTTCTTTGCGGCATTAATACCACCCTGAGCTGCGATAGAGTGCGCTCTACGAGGGGAATCACTGATGCAGAAAACTTTCACATTGTATCCGAGTTCACCGAGGGAAGCAGCTGCAGACGCTCCGCCGAGACCGGTACCGACAACGATGATTTCAAGTTTCCTTTTGTTGTTAGGACTAACAAGACGGATTTCTGACTTTCTCTTGGTCCATTTTTCGGCCAAAGGTCCGTCAGGAATCTTTGATATTAATTTATCGGCCATATAAATTTAATTAGTTTGTGATCACAATTACTAAATAGTCTGCAATTTTAGCGATTTTTAGCCAAATCAGCAATTTTAAAAGCTCATTAAACATAAAATATGGCCTTTTTTGACCATATTTTAATTAAAAGAGACTGTTTTCAATTATTTCAAGACCGTCAGAAGAGTTCCTTCCGGTATTGTACTTCTCGAGGCCTAGATGAGAATAAGCCAGGTCGGTCACTATCCTTCCGCGCGGAGTCCTCTGTATGAAACCTTCCTTGATAAGGAAAGGCTCATATACTTCCTCTATGGTTCCCGAATCCTCACCAACCGCGGTAGCGATTGTATTGACTCCGACCGGACCGCCCTTGAACTTGGTGATAATAGTATGAAGTATCTTATTGTCGATCTGGTCAAGACCTCTTTTATCTATATTGAGGGCATCAAGGGCATATTTAGCTATCTCTATATCGATATGACCGTCTCCCTTTACCTGGGCAAAATCCCTAACCCTCTTCAGAAGAGCATTTGCGATACGCGGAGTTCCGCGGCTTCTCATCGCTATTTCCGTAGCTGCCGTATCCTCGATACCAATCTTCAAAATAGCGGCACTTCTCTTTACTATCCTTATAAGATCCTTTATATCATAGTATTCCAGGGCGAAAGTAATTCCAAACCTGGCCCTGAGAGGAGCAGTCAGAAGACCGCTTCTGGTAGTTGCTCCGACAAGAGTGAAAGGATTGAGGGAAATGCGTACAGACCTTGCTCCAGGTCCCTTATCAATCATTATATCTATTACGTAGTCCTCCATCGCGGAATAGAGATATTCCTCGACCTCCGGAGAAAGCCTGTGGATCTCGTCGATGAAAAGCACATCTCCAGTCTCCAGAGAAGTAAGCAGACCGGCAAGGTCTCCGGGCTTGTCAAGGACAGGACCGGAAGTCACCTTCATACCTACGCCGAGCTCGTTTGCTATTATATGGGCAAGAGTAGTCTTTCCCAGTCCCGGAGGGCCATGGAAAAGCACATGATCAAGCGACTCTCCCCTGAGTTTTGCGGCCTGTATGAATATCTTAAGGTTTGCAATGATCTTGGATTGGCCGGTGAAATCTTCAAGCTCCTGAGGCCTGATAATTCCGTCTAAATCCTTATCTTTGTCCGCGCCAGTAGTATACGGATTGAATTCGTCTGCCATCTCGCAAATTTTTACAAATACAAATATATATATTTTTTAAAAGAATAGATTGTTGTTTTTGTTAAGGCTGTTCAAATGTTGATAAGTATAATAAATAATTGATTGATAAATAATTATAATATACTATCAGTGTTGATTACCCACCTTGAAAATTTTTGGAAGAAAGTTGATTAATAATTTGGAATAAAGGATGGAATTCTGCTTTAAAATTCCGGATAAAAATAAAAATTTAGTTTTCAGTATTTGTAAACAGGGTTGTCAACAGTTTATCAACAGAAAAATTGATAGAAATGTTAATAAGCACCAAATCTGAAGAACTTCTTCAGAAGAGTATCATAAATCAAAAAGAAACCTACTGCAGCGGGCTTTTCCTGTCTGCAAGATGGTTTGTATTCTCTGAAGTTGCCGGGGATGGAGTCCATATGATCATAATGCCTGACCGAGAGTCGGCGGAATACTGTTCTGCGGATCTCTATAACCTGATTGAAGGAGATAATGTGTTTTATCTGCCTGATTCCGGGAAGAGGATGGAAAAAAGCAATTTCAAGTCATCTCTTGCAGTCCAGAGAACTTCGGCGATAGGAAAACTGATAGAAGGAAATGGAAAGCAACTGGTGATAGTCACCTATCCTGAAGCCCTCGAAGAAAAAATTCCCGCCGCCGGAAAAATAAAGGAATCCGTGCTTACCATATCGACAGGAGAAGAAATATCCCATGACAAGATAAAAGAGATACTCTCCTCGCTCGGATTCGAAAAGACAGACTTCGTATCAGCGCCGGGACAATATGCTATAAGAGGTTCCATAGTAGATATATTCTCCTATTCATTCAACGATCCTTTCAGAATATCCTTCTTCGGCAATGAAGTAGAAAAGATACACATCTTCGACAGCAACACCCAGCTGTCAAAAGAAAACGTGGAAAAGGCTGAGATATATTCCGATATACTCTCTGACGGAGAAGATGAGGAAGAAAGCATAATTTCAATACTTCCTGCCTCCACTACCCTCTGGCTGGATTCTTCCGACATGTATAAAGAAAAGGACTTCTTCAAAGAGACAGGTCATTTCCGCAAAGTATATCTTGAAGTACCGATATCGGCCGATGTAGAAAGCATAAAATTCAACATATCCCCGCAGCCGGTCTTCAACAAGAACTTCGAACTGCTTACCGAGGATATAAGGACCAAGATAGAAAACAACTACAAGGTCTATATCTACGGCGAGAAACAGAGCCAGCTGGAGCGACTCAAGAGCATTCTTTCGCAGAACGGCGGTCTAATCCCCGAGTTCGTCCCTGAAAAGAACATCCACGCCGGCTTCATCGACAACGACAACAAGGTATGCTGCTATTCTGACCATGAAATATTCGACCGTTTCCACAGAGTAGCCCTCCGAAGGACTGTCGAGAAAACCGAGCAACTTACCCTTAATGACCTGAGCGCATTCAACATAGGCGATTATATAGTGCATATAGACCATGGAGTCGGAATATTCGGCGGTCTAGTCAGGATGCGCGACGACAAGGGCAGGATGCATGAGGTAGTCAAGCTCATGTACAAAGACGGCGACGTCGTCTTCGTTTCCGTGCACTCCCTGCATAAGATTTCCAGGTATAAATCCAAAGATGCGATACCTCCAAAGATAAACAAACTGGGATCAAAGACCTGGCAAAATCTCAAGAACACGGCCAAATCAAAGGTTAAGGATATAGCTAAGGAACTCATCCAGCTATATGCCAAGCGTAAGGCTGCCGGAGGCTTTGCCTTCTCCCCTGATACCTATATGCAGGAAGAACTCGAATCCTCATTCATGTACGAAGATACTCCGGACCAGCAGACCGCAACCCAGGCTGTCAAGAGAGACATGGAAGACAAGAGCCCGATGGACCGTCTGGTCTGCGGAGACGTCGGTTTCGGAAAGACTGAAATAGCGGTCAGGGCTGCTTTCAAGGCCGTCTGCGACAACAAGCAGGTTGCGGTCCTGGTGCCTACCACTATCCTTGCGCTGCAGCATTTCAAGACCTTCCAGAACAGACTCAAGGATTTCCCTTGCAACATAGAATATGTAAGCCGCCTGCGTACTGCAAAAGAAATAACAGACATAAAGAAGCGCCTCGAGGCAGGTACTATAGATATCCTTATAGGAACACATAAGATACTCAGTAAGGAATTTAAATTCAAGGATCTGGGACTTCTTATCATAGACGAGGAGCAGAAATTCGGAGTATCCGCCAAAGAAAAACTCAGGGAGATGAAACTCTCCGTGGATACCCTGACCCTGACAGCCACCCCGATTCCGAGGACACTGCAGTTCTCCCTTCTCGGAGCCCGCGACCTTTCTATCATAAGCACTCCTCCGCCGAACAGAATCCCTGTCCAGACTGAGATCATACTGTTCAGCGAAGAAGAAATCCGGAGCATAATCAACTATGAGCTCCGGCGCGGAGGTCAGATTTTCTTCCTGCACAACAGAGTCGAAGAACTCGACAGCATAAGGGACATACTCCAGCGCCTGGTCCCTGAGATGAAAATATGCGTCGCCCATGGCCAGATGGAGTCGAAAGTCCTCGAGGGAAAGATGCTCGATTTCATGCAGGGCGACTACGACATGCTGCTCTGCACTACGATCATAGAAAGCGGACTCGACATCCCGAACGCCAATACAATAATCATAAACCAGGCCCAGAACTTCGGCCTTAGCGACCTGCACCAGCTGCGCGGCCGTGTCGGCCGTTCCAACAGGAAGGCCTTCTGCTATCTCATAGTGCCGCCGCTGACTACCCTCACCGACGAGGCCCGCCGCAGGCTCAAGGCTATCGAGGAATTCTCCGACCTCGGCAGCGGCTTCAACATAGCCATGCAGGACCTGGACATTCGTGGAGCCGGCAACCTTCTCGGAGCGGAGCAGAGCGGATTCATCTCCGACATGGGATATGAGACATACCAGAAGATCCTGTCCGAAGCCATGGAGGAACTCGGAGTCGAGACCGGCCTTACTTCGAAGAACGTCAAGGATACCTATGTGGATGACTGCACGATCGAGACTGACCAGCCTGCAGAGATTCCGGATACGTATATAGACGTCTCTGCGGAGAAGATAAGAATATACAAGGAACTGGATTCAATAACCCGCAGCAAGGAGCTCGACCAGTTCCGCGCAAGGCTGGAAGACCGTTTCGGGCCTATGCCTGAAGAACTCAGCAATCTTTTCGATATAGTAAGGATAAGACAGATAGGAGAAAGACTCGGATTCGACAAGATAATAATAAAGAACGGGCTGATGATAGCCTTCTTCGTATCCAACCCGATGTCGTCTTATTACCGGAGCAAGACTTTTGCCGATGTATTCGGAAAGATATCCGACAATGCAAATCTGTTTGAACTGAAACAGAAGGACAGCGGACTGCGAATTATAGCAAGAAGTGTAGATTCTACATCTAAAGCGCTGGAACTCTTGAAGAAGTTATAAATAATTCATATTTTTGCAGGCTGTCGGATAAAAGGTAATGGCAAATCTTATAATTGATATAGGAAATACAGCCGTAAAGGCATCATGGTCCGAAGGTATGACCCTCGGAAAGACTTTCCGGTATCAGGGAGAGAAAGTCCGCAACTTCATTATTTCGCTGACAGAGAAGGAAAAGCCTGAAATAATGGTCATTTCTTCGGTCTATGAGATATCTGGTCCGGACGAAGCCGCTTTCAGAAAGGAGTGCGACAAGTTGCTTCTGCTTGACAGCGCCCATACCGGGATCCTCAAGGAGAACGGCCTGCCGGAATATATAACCTATGACCGTGCCGCATCGATAATTGCAGCCCGCTACCTTTTCAGGGGAAAAGGATGCACGGTGGTGGATTTCGGAACGACGCTTACAATAGATTTTACCGACGAGGAAGGTAATTACGCCGGAGGAAACGTGTCCCTCGGATGCCGTACGAGATTCAAGGCTCTGAACCGTTACTCCCGCGCTCTTCCGCTTATAGACAGCCCTGAAGAAGTACCTGTAACAGGCAGTACTTTTACGACTTCCGTTGCCTCTGGAGTCATTTCGGGCATAATGTTTGAAATAGAAGGCTACATTGGTTTGCATCCTGACAATATTGTCGTATTCACCGGCGGTGATTCCAATTATTTTGCAAAAAGGATGAAAAACTCGATATTTGTGGTTTCGAACCTCGTATTAATGGGGTTGGCAATAATAGCTGACAGATATGTCAAAAAAGATTAGTTCATTATTTTTTACAGCGATAATGTTGTTATCCGGACTCGCCGCAAAGGCGCAGGACGGAACTTATAGTTCATACTCCCCTTACTCTGTATTCGGAGTCGGAAATCTCAGCCAGGGAGGAACCTCTTATAATGCTACGATGGGCGGGGTCGGAATCGCCGCCAGGGACCATCGTTATCTCAACATTGTCAATCCTGCGTCCATTACCGAAAGAGATTCTCTTTCCGTCCTTGCTGACTTCGGTCTTGTTTCTGACAACAGACTGTACAGGCAGGGAGACGTTAAGTCCGCGAATAATCTGTTCAACATCAAAGATATAGCTGCCAGTTTCCCGCTTTCGACAAGATTTGCCTTTTCGGCGGCCCTCATGCCTTTCAGCAGTACCGGATATAAATTCACCGGAAGGGTTACCGATCCCGAGATAGTCGGCAACATTGGCAATGTTACTTACGAATCTGAAGGCAAGGGCGGCATTTATCAGGCAATATTCGGTTTTGCCGGGAAAGTTACCGACAACCTTTCAGTCGGAGTGCAGGGCATCTACTATTTCGGAAAGATAGAGAAGACTTCGGTCATGAATTTCTCCGGAACCGGATTCAGGAACAGAAATACCGGATATAATGTCAATGTCAATGCAATCGCTCCGAAATTCGGTGTGCAATATGTGCACAGAATGCAGAACGGAATCAAACTTACGGCCGGAGCTACCTATAGGATGGCCGCCGCAATCAAGGGTGATTCGGAGTATTATAAGATAGCGACCATGTCCAGCATTTCCGATACTTTGGCCTATTCTAACGATAAGATAGGCGGCAATGTCAAGATCGCCGATGAGTTCGGAATCGGATTCTCCGTCAGAAGCGGAGACAAGTGGATGGCAGAGGTTGACTATACATTCTCTGACTGGTCCGGCAAAGGCATTGACAATACCCAGGGATTTTCAAATCTTGGAGATGTAAACTTCTCTGCGACAGCTTCTCAGATGCTTCGTGCGGGATTTGAGCTGGTCCCTAACAGGAACGACGTCAGGTCCAATCTCAGACGCTGGTCTTACAGGGCAGGACTCTATTACGGGACCGACTATTTCAAGCTTGACGGAAAGAAGGTGAAGGACTGTGGCTTGACTTTTGGAGTAACCATTCCTGTATTCCGCTGGTACAATGGACTTACAGTTGGCGTGAATCTTGGACAGCGGGGCTCATATACGGGCAACATGACCCGCGAGCAGTATGCTAAGTTCAGCATCGGTTTCAACTTGCATGACATATGGTTCCAGAAACCTAGATATGAATAAAACGGTAGGAAAAATATAATAGTAACACTTATGAGAAAAATTGTATTAATAGCCTTTGCGGCTGTCCTTATGCTGATCGGAGGGAATCTTGCGTCCGCCCAGAGTAAATATGGTACTGGAGCGGACAGTGCAGAGTGTATAAAGTACCTCTCATATTACGCAGAATATTACAAGCAGAAGAATTATGATTCAGCTATCCCTAACTGGAGGATGGCTTATAAGATATGCCCTCCACAGGCACGTCAGAGTATTTTTGTCGATGGCGCCGTCCTTGTCAGGAGACTTATCGCCAAGAATTCAAGGAACAAAGAGTACAGACAGGCTCTCATCGATACCCTCATGACTCTTCACGACACCCGTATCCAGTATTATCCTAAATATGCTGTTGCTGCAAACAACGCAAAGGGTGCGGACCTTACCAACTATTACAAGGACAACAATGAGGTCCTTTACAACGAGCTTGGTAAAATCATAGCCGCCAATGGCGACAATACTACTCCAAGCTTCTATATGGTCAATTTCACTTCGGCCGTCGCTCTTTACCAGGAAGGCAAGCTCGAAGCTGACGTGATCATGGATCTTTATGAAAAGAATATCGCTGCTCTTGATAAAGTTACTCCGAAGGATGAGAAAGAGGCTGAGAAGATCGCCGACTTCAAGACTACTATCGAAAACAACTTCATCAGCAGCCGTGTCGCCAGCTGCGAGAACCTTCTCGAGCTCTTCACCCCAAGATACGAAGCTAATCCTGACGACCTTGCGCTTGTTTCCAAGATCGCTCTCATGATGTCTAAGGCTGAGAACTGCACCGACAACGAGCTTTACCTCAAGGCCGTGACATCTATGTACAATCTTGATCCTTCTGCAAAGTCTGCATATTATCTCTTCAGACTCCATGCATCAAGGAATAACGTCAACGAGGCCAGCAAGTACATGGAAGAGGCTCTTGCCTTCCCTGATCTTGACAATGCTTCAGCTGCCGACTACAATTATCAGTATGCTACTTTCTGCGTAAAGAACGGTCTCGGCGCCAAAGGTTTCTCCGCTGCCCAGAAGGCAATGGAACTTGACGAGACTTATGCAGGAAAGTGCTACTTCCTCATGGGAACAATCTGGGGCACCACCTCTTGCGGCGGCGACGAAATCTCCAGAAGAGCTCCTTACTGGGTAGCATGCGACTACATGGCTAAGGCTAAGGCTGCAGACCCTTCACTCACTGAAGACTGCAACCGTATGATCTCCCAGTACAGCGTCTACTTCCCGCAGACTGCAGAAGCCTTCATGTATGACCTTACCAACGGTCAGTCCTACACAGTTTCCTGCGGCGGAATGAGGGCTACTACAACCGTAAGGACCCAGAAATAGTATTTTTGAGAAATATACTTCATAATATGGCGATGATTGCAACCGTAGGCGCGGTTGCAATCGTTGTCTTTTCATGCAAGTCCCGGCTGTCCGAAGCCGAGCGTCTGGATCTGTCGAAAACCCCTGTCCAGACCGTCGATGACATGTACATAATCCAGACCGAGGGCGGAAAGCTCCAGATGAGGATCGAGGCCGGAGTCATGGAACATTACGACAATGATACCATGTCTGTCGACAAGTTCCCGAAAGGGCTGCAGGTCTTCTCGTACAATGAGGAGGGAGAACTGGAGGCCCATCTGCGGTCGGATGATGCCAGTCATGAGAAATCCAAGACCGGCGGAGAGGAAATCTGGAAGGCCTTCGGAAATGTCGTCATAAAGAACATCATCAAGCATGAGACGATGGAGACGGACACGATCTACTGGGACCGTAAGAACGAGGAGATCTATACGGACTGCTATGTGCGTCTGTATTCTCCGGACGGCTTTACCCAGGGGTACGGACTCCGTTCTGACGAAAAGGTAAGGAATTCGGCTATAATGCGTCCATTCAATAACTATGCGGTTGTGGTTAAGGATTCTACTGAAGTCCTGATTGACTCTGTCAACTTCATCGGGCCTCTTTTGAAACGCTGATAACGTTTGTTTAAAAAATGATGAAGTTTTCAATGAAAATTACTAACTTCGCAGCCCAACGTGCATTATTGTGTACAGTTATTAAGAATAATTAAAAAATTACAATAAAATGGCGGTTCTTAAAACACTTCGCAGTGGAAAACTAGGCGCTGTTGCAACTATCCTCGTTGCATTGGGCCTTCTTTCCTTCATTATCGACCCGAACGAGGTAATATCTGCGTTCAACAACATGTCGTCCAAGTACGATGTTGGAGAGATCAATGGAAAAGCTATCTCCTATACCGACTTCCAGGACGATATCCAGCGTTTTTCTACTATCAATGAGATGCTTACCGGCAACCAGGGTGCTGCCCAGCAGGATCAGATAAGAGACGCTGCATGGCAGGATCTTGTGTACAGGCACCTTTTCATCAGAAACGCAAAGGATGCAGGTATCAATGTCGGCGACGCAGAAATGATCGACCTTACCTCCGGCGACAGGCTTTCTCCGCTTGTAGCCAACAATAACGCATTCCTCGACGAGAATGGAAACTTCTCCCGCGAGGCCGTCGCAAGTATCGCCCAGGCTTCAAAGACTGACGAGAATGTCAAGCTTTACTGGAACTATCTCCAGAACTCGATCTATACCCAGCAGTATATCGGAAAGTACAGCTCTCTGTTCGTTAACAGTGCAGTTGTCAATCCTCTCATGCTCCGCAAAGAGATTGAGGAGAACAACAATACCGCAGACGTCGAGTTTGTGATGCTTCCTGTCGGATTTGCTCCGGATTCTACCGTTTCAGTTTCTGACAAGGAAGTCAAGGCTTATTACGACATCCACAAGAAACTCTTCAAGCAGCAGGCCAGCCGCGATATCGAGTACGTAGTATTCGAGGTCGTTCCTTCAGCTGACGATATCGCCAACACAAGGAATTCTGTAGCTGAGCTCCAGGGCGAGTTTGCCGAGGCTGCCAACGTCAAGAGCTTCCTTCTCAAGAATGGTTCAGAAAGGGCTTATTCAGAGTACTGGTATAAGGCCGGCGAGCTCAACACTGTTTCTTCAGCTGTAGAGGACTTCGTGTGGAACGGCAAGACTGCCACTTCAGACATTATCGCAAACGGCAATACTTTCTACCTTGCTAGAGTCGTTGACAGCAAGATGGTTCCTGATTCAGCCTATGTAAAGCATATCCTTCTCCAGGGTACTGGTGCAAAGGTTGAGGCTGACAGCCTCCTCGGCGTCCTCAAGGCCGGCAAGGAGACCTTCGCCAATCTCGCTGCCCTCTATTCTGCAGACAAGGGTTCTGCCGCTGACGGCGAGATGGGTAACATCGGCTGGATGACCCAGAACTATATGATCCCTGGTTTCGAGTCAGTTCTCAACGCCGAGACCGGCAAGCCGTTCATCCTCGATACCCAGTACGGTACCCATATCGTAGTGGTTTCCAAGAAGACAGCTCCTGTAGCCAAGAAGCAGGTCGCAATCTTCGAGAAGACAGCCCTTGCAAGCAAAGAGACCTTCAACTCATATTATTCAAAGGCTAACAATTTCCAGATTGCCGCTGCAGGAAGCTATGAGAACTACCGCAAGGCCGTTGATACTCTCGGTGTATATTCTCACCCAGTATCCAAGATGCTCGAAAGCTCCAACCGTCTCGGTTCTATCGAGAATACCCGCGAGGTTACCCGCTGGGCATTCGAGAACAAGGCCGGCAAGGTTTCAAATATCATCACAGTTGACAACAACTACTTCTTCATCGCTACTGTCAAGGGTATCCACAAAGAGGGATTTGCTCCTGTAGCTGACGTCGCTCCTTCTATCCGTCAGGAACTTCTCATGGACAAGACAATAGCCAAGAAGGCTGAGGATGTAGCTGCCCAGATCGCCGGCATGGATGATCTCGCCGCTATTGCCGAGAAGCTCGGTACTACCGTAAGTACAAGCAACGACGTAGCATTCTCTTCAGTTTCAGGTACCGGCCTTGATCCTAAGTTCATCGGTGCTGTTGCAGCCGCTCCGGAAGGCAAGATTTGCGGTCCTGTAGCAGGCTCTGTAGGCGTGTTCGTCTTCAAGGTTACCGGCCGCGAGACAGGCGCATTCTACACAGAGGATGACGCCAAGACACGCGACGCCCAGCTGGCTCAGTACATGACCCAGATGATCCTTCCTGTAATGATGGATGATGCAGAAGTCAAGGACAACCGCGCCCGCTTCTATTAATAGATTGTCATTCTGAAAGATATAAAGAAATTGAAGCCCGACGGACCTCCGCCGGGCTTTTTTCGGTATGATACTTGCCAGTATCCGGAAAACTCTTTTATGAAAAAACAACTGCTTATATTGATGCTGGCCGTTGCCGCCATTCCCGCGGCGGCCCAGTATTCCCGTCCGTTCTACGACAATGAAATCCGTGTCAGTTCCGGAACTTACACTGCTACCGGACGTACTAATCCTTTCGAGAAATCCGCTTATTATTTCGAAGCCCTGTTCACGAAGTATTATTCCGACAATCTCGGATTCCGGACCGGATTCAGGTATGTGGACGATGACCTTGGAATAAGTTATTTCTATGGACTGCCTTTGAATGTGGTCTACGGCACCGGCAAAAGATTCGGCCAGGATGTTTCTATCATGGAAGGAGAATCTTTCGGGGAATCCCTGTTCCTCTTTTTCTTGTCCTTGATCAATTCCGTCGAAGTCTCTGCAGGACTTACTCCAGGATATCTGGAAAAGCTCTCCTATGGTAAGTATGATGATTATTACCACTATCTCGGACGGGTGAAGGGGCAGTTCGGAATTACAGCCGACGTCGGCCTCGGTCTTGGCCTCGTAATAGGAAGAATAGGAATCCGCGGAGACATAGGATACCACCATAATCTGATCCGCAACTACGGAGTGGCCGTAACCGATCTCCATACCGGATCCATTTCTACCCGCAAAACTCCTGCAGGCCGCTTCTCTGCCGGTCTGGGAGTCTCCTTCCGGTTCTGATTTTCGCGATAATAGAAAATAATTCTTATATTTGAGGTCCAATAGATCCCCTTAATCACTATTGGACCTTTTATGACGAACTACAATTACGTATCGGCCGACGAGGCTGTAAAGATGGTAAAGAGTGGAGACCATATCCACTTGAGCAGTATTGCGAGCGTTCCACATGTACTTATCCAGGCTCTCTGCCGACGTGCTGACGCCGGAGAACTTCGCGACCTGCACTTCCATCATTTCCATACTGAAGGTCCGGCTCCTTACAGCGAAGAACGCTACAGCGGCATATTCTTCGACCAGGGTTTCTTCGTAGGAGCGAATGTGCGTCCCAACGTAAATTCCGGTTATGCCGACTATCTCCCGATCAATCTCTGGATATCCCAGAAACTATATCGCGGAGGCACCCTGCCGTGCGACGTCGCAATGGTCCAGGTTTCGCTTCCGGACAAGCAGGGAATGGTTTCCCTCGGCACGTCCATAGACTGCTCGCTGGCGGCCGTGGAAGTGGCCAAGAAAGCCATTGCCGTAGTCAATCCGAACGTCCCTTTCGCCTATGGCGACCTAATCAGCGCTGACCGCTTCGACTGTCTCGTGTATGACGAGACCCCGCTGATTACAAAAGAGCCCGCAGTACCGTCTGAAACCGAAATCGCCATCGGCCGCAACTGCGCAGCCCTGATCCCTGACGGAGCCTGCATCCAGATGGGTATCGGAGCCCTCCCGAACGCAGTCGCAGTAAGCCTCAAGGACCATAAGCATCTCGGCATCCATACCGAAATGTTCTCCGACGGCGTCCTCGGCCTCATCCGCGACGGAGTAGTCGACGGCTCATGCAAAAAGATCGACAAAGGTCTCAACGTCGCCTCTTTCCTTCTCGGATCGAAAGACGTCTATGACTACATCGACCACAACACCAGAGTCCTGATGAAGGACATCGCTTACACCAATGACCCGAGGATCATCTCCCTCAACCCTAATGTCGTCTCTATAAACTCGGCGATAGAGGTTGATCTTACCGGTCAGGTGTGCGCCGATTCAATCGGCACCAGAATCTTCTCCGGAACCGGCGGACAGCTGGATTTCGTGAGAGGATCGTCCCTCTCCGACGGAGGCAAATCCATCATAGCCTTCGCTTCGAGGACCAATAAAGGCAAAAGCAAGATTGTCTCTGTTCTCAACCAGGGGGCAGGCGTAGTCACCCCGCGCGCCGACGTCAACTGGATTGTGACGGAATATGGAGCTGTCGACCTGTTCGGCCGCTCGATACAGGAGCGCGCAAAGCTGCTCATATCGATTGCTCATCCTGACGACCGCGAGGCCCTGGACCGTGCAGCATTCGGGAGATTCGGCCCTCACTATTACCAAATAAGCCTTTAAATGCGGCTAAAACCACATTTTTTTGAAATAAATGTGGAAAACTAAAATAAAATACCTACCTTAGCCGTCGTATGAGGAATAATGGAATCATATTCAAGCGAGTCCGAATCTAGGAGGGTGATCTAAACATCCCCCTCATACATCTCCAATCCCAACGCAATAGAGAATAGACAATTGCAATTGACAATCTCGGTTTGTCTTGCCATTAGGGCCTTTATGTAGTCTTGCGGACAGGGCATCCCCGAAAAAAAAGGATATAAATAAAAAATGAACTTTCAGATCTTGGTGGCTGATGAGAGCCACGCACATTTTGCACAGGGTATCTGTGATGAAATCTACCAGTCTTCCCTCGAAAGAGGCACAGGTATCGCCAAAAGAAAGCCGGAGTATATTATCGGCAAGATGAAGGACGGCAAGGCAGTGATAGCCCTTGACGAAGAGGGCAACTTCGCCGGATTCTCCTACATCGAATCATGGGAAGGCAAGCAGTATGTGGCCAACTCCGGCCTTATCGTAGCCCACGCATACAGAGGAATGGGCCTTGCAAAGCTTATCAAGCACCGTATCTTCAAGCTTTCGCGCGAGAGATACCCGGACGCCAAGATATTCAGCATAACCACGGGCGCAGCCGTAATGAAGATGAATTACGAGCTCGGCTTCCGCCCTGTGACTTTCTCCGAGCTTACCCACGATCCGGAATTCTGGAAAGGCTGCCAGGGCTGCCGCCACTTCCCGATCCTCGAAGAGAAAAACTATAAGATGTGCATATGCACCGGCCTCCTTTACGACCCGAAAGAGCACATCACGGTACATGGAGTAGAAATCAATAAGGAGATATAAAATGAACAACAAAGTAGTACTCGCCTTCAGCGGCGGACTTGACACCTCTTTCTGTGTCCCTTACCTCAAGAACGAAAAAGGGCTTGAGGTCCACACTATCCTCGTGAACACCGGCGGCTTCTCGGACGAAGAAGTCAAGGCTATCGAAGAGCGCGCCCTCACCCTCGGCGCAGCATCCCACAAGACAGTGGACGCCTCTCATACATACTATGAGAAAGGCATCAAATACATGGTCTTCGGCAACGTGCTCCGTAACAACACCTACCCGATTTCCGTAAGCTCAGAGCGTATTTTCCAGGCCCTCGAAGTCCTCAAGCATGTGCAGGAACTCGGAGCCTCCTACGTAGCCCACGGCTCTACCGGCGCCGGCAACGACCAGGTCCGTTTCGACATAGTATTCGAGATCATGGCCCCTGAGGTCAAGATCATCGCCCCTATCCGCGAGCTCGCCATCAAGCGTCCTGACGAGATCAAATATCTCTGCGACCATGGATTCGACTTCTCATGGGAAAAGAGCAAATACTCCATCAACCAGGGCCTCTGGGGTACTTCGGTCGGCGGAGTGGAGACCCTCAAGTCAGAGACATATCTCCCTGAGGAAGCCTTCCCTATCCCTGTGACCAAGACAACTCCCGAGCACATCAAGATCGGCTACGAAAAGGGAGAGGCAGTCAGCCTGAACGGCAAGAAGATGGACCCTGTAGAGCTCATCAAGGAACTCCACGCCATCGCAGCCCCGTTCGGAATCGGCCGTGACACCCACGTCGGCGACACCATCATCGGAATCAAGGGTCGCGTAGCCTTCGAGGCCGCAGCTCCGCTCATCCTCATCAAGGCCCACCACCTTCTCGAGAAACACGTCCTCACCAAGGGGCAGCTCTACTGGAAAGACCAGATCTCGGTATGGTACGGCCAGCAGATGCACGAGGCCATGTACCTCGACCCTGTGATGCGCGACATGGAGGCGATGATGGACAGCATGGAGCAGAACGTGACCGGAGAAGTCGAAGTGGAGCTCCGTCCGTACCATTTCACTGTGCTCGCATGCAGCAGCAAGCACGACCTCATGAACGGCAAGTTCGCTTCATACGGCGAGGTCAACAACTCATACACCGGCCGTGACGTCGAAGGCTTCACCAAGGTGCTCGCAAATCCTCTCAAGATTTATTACGCAGTAAACAAATGATAAGGGCAGCGATAGCCGGAGGTACCGGATACACTGGAGGAGAACTCTTCAGGATCCTCCTCAACCATCCCGAAGTGCAGATAGTGGCAGCGACCACCACCTCTTCGGAAGGGACTCCCGTGGCCTCTGTCCACAGAGACCTGATCGGAGAGACCGACCTGTGTTTCGGGACCCAGCTGAACGATCCCGACGTAATCTTCCTCTGTCTCGGCCACGGCATCTCCAGGGAGTTCCTGGATACCCATGAAATCAGCCCTGGCTGTCATATAATCGACCTCGGCAACGACTTCCGCCTGGACCCAGACTATGCCGGCAGGCACTTCCTCTACGGTCTCACGGAGGCCTGCAGGGACGAGGTTGCCAAGGCCCATGACATCGCCAACCCGGGCTGCTTCGCCACCGCAATCCAGCTCGCCCTGCTGCCGCTCGCGCAGGAGGGACTGATCAGGGACGAGGTCCATGTGACCGCCATCACCGGCTCGACCGGAGCCGGCAAGAAACCGGGCGAAACGACCCACTTCAGCTGGAGGGACAACAACCTGAGCATCTACAAGCTCTTCACCCACCAGCATCTCGGAGAAATACGCAAGAACCTCTCCTCCATCGCCGGAAGCGAAGTGAAAGTCAACTTCGTCCCCCTTCGCGGCGACTTCACCAGGGGCATCTTCGCCAGCGTATATACCCGGGCCGTACTCACGGAAGAGCAGTATCGTGAGCTTTTCGACGCATATTACAGCGCCTCTCCTTTCGTCTTCCACAGCAATGAGCCTATCTCCCTCAAGGAAGTCGTAAATACCAACAAGGGCCTGCTGCACGTCGAAGTGCACGACGGTTACGTCCATATCGCCTCTGTCATCGACAATCTCGTCAAGGGAGCGTCGGGTCAGGCAGTCCAGAACATGAACCTGATTTTCGGCCTTCCTGAGACGACCGGACTCAGACTCAAACCATCAGCATTTTAGAAATGGAACTTTTCAAGACATATAAACTCTGGGACATAGAGCCTGTACGCGGCCTCGACACCACTCTCTGGGATGCCGAGGGCGTGCAGTACACCGATCTCTACGGCGGCCACGCAGTGATTTCGATAGGTCACTGCCATCCGCACTACATCGAGATGCTTTCGGCCCAGCTCGGCAAGCTCGGCTTCTACTCCAACGCCGTCCAGAACTCCCTGCAGAAGGACCTTGCAGCCCGTCTCGGCAAGATTTCCGGATATACGGACTACAGCCTCTTCCTCTGCAACAGCGGCGCCGAGGCCAATGAGAACGCCTTCAAGCTCGCCTCCTTCCATACGGGCAAGCCGAAGATACTCGCTTTCTGCAAAGCCTTCCACGGCCGCACGTCCGGCGCAGTGGAAGCGACGGACAACCCTGCCATAAGGTCGGCCTTCAACGAAAGCCCTAACGTATCGTTCGTTCCGCTTAACGACATCTCTGCAGTCGAGGAGCAGCTCTCCTCTGGAAACTACGCAGGAGTCATCATAGAAGGCATCCAGGGCGTCGCCGGCATATATGAGCCGACGGACGACTTCCTACGCAGCCTGCGCGATCTCTGCACCAAATACGGTGTCATGCTGATCCTGGACGAGATCCAGTCCGGCTACGGCCGCACCGGAATGTTCTTCGCCCACCAGCACGCCGGAATCCGCGCGGACATCATCACGACCGCAAAGGGCATGGCCAACGGCTTCCCTATCGGCGGAGTGCTCATTAGCCCGGAGATCCAGGCCCGCTACGGAATGCTCGGCACTACTTTCGGTGGCAATCATCTTGCCTGCACCGCGGCTCTCGCAGTGCTCGACGTGATCGAGAACGAGCATCTGGTCGAGAATGCCGCAAAGGTCGGAGAATACTTTGCAAAGGCTTTCGGAGCCGGAGCGCAGCTCGACAAGGCCCTGAAAGAATACAGGGGACGCGGCCTGATGATAGGCCTGCACCTCAAGGAGGAATACGAAGGCCTCCGCGACCGTCTGCTCTTCGAGAAGCATTTCTTCACGGGAGCCGCAGGCGCGTCCGTAATCCGTCTCCTCCCGTCGCTGACAATCAGCGAAAAGACGGCGGAGAGTTTCGTTAACGCATGGAAAGAACTTGTAGGATGAGACATTTCACTTCAGTAACCCAGCTTGGCAACCTCGAGGAGGCTTTTGCCAAGGCAAAATACGTAAAGGAGAATCCGTTCGCCGACCAGGAACTCGGACGCAACAAGACACTCCTGATGATTTTCTTTAATTCCAGCCTCCGTACCCGCCTCTCCACCCAGAAGGCGGCTATGAACCTCGGAATGAACGTTATCGTGCTCGACGTCAACCAGGGCGCCTGGAAGCTCGAGACCGAGAGAGGAGTCATCATGGACGGAGACAAGCCTGAGCATCTGCTCGAGGCCATCCCGGTGATGGGCTGCTACTGCGACATCATCGGAGTGCGCTCGTTCGCCCGCTTCGAGTCCCGCGACGCCGACTACAACGAGGTGATACTCAACCAGTTCATCAAATACTCCGGAAAGCCGGTGTTCAGCATGGAGGCAGCCACGAGGCATCCTCTCCAGACCTTCGCCGACATGATCACCATCGAGGAATACAAGAAGAAGGACCGTCCGAAGATTGTGATGACATGGGCTCCTCATCCGAAAGCCCTTCCTCAGGCCGTGCCGAACTCATTCGCCGAGGGCATCAACCTGACCGGATATGATTTCGTGATCACCCATCCTCACGGCTATGAGCTTGACCCTGCATTCGTGGGCAACGCCCGCGTGGAATATGACCAGGACAAGGCCCTCGAAGGAGCAGACTTCGTATATGCCAAGAACTGGGCTGCATACACCGGGGACAATTACGGAAAGGTGATCTGCAGCGACAGGGCATGGACTGTGGACAGCCGCAAGATGGCCCTTACCAATAATGCCTATTTCATGCATTGCCTTCCTGTAAGGCGCAACATGATAGTGACTGACGACGTCATCGAGAGCCCTCAGTCGATAGTGATTCCGGAGGCTGCCAACAGGGTGGTTTCCGCCCAGACAGTAATCAAGGAAATACTGCTTTCATTATGAATCAGGTAAAAGTCATAAAGATCGGAGGCAATGTCGTGGACAATCCGGTGCTGCTCCATGATTTCCTGGAGAATTTCTCCAAGATTCCGGGAAGGAAGGTGCTGGTGCATGGCGGCGGAGTGATGGCTTCGCAGATGCAGAAGGAGCTCGGCATGGTCCCTGAGATGGTGGAAGGCCGCAGGGTCACCGATGCCGACACCCTCAGGATAGTGACCATGGTCTATGCAGGCTGGTGCAACAAGCAGATCGTATCGATGCTGCAGGGTTTCGGCTGCAATGCCCTGGGCTTCTCCGGAGCAGACGGCAATCTTATCCGTTCCGAGAAGAGGCCGCCGGTCGAGATGGCCGGGAGAGTGGTGGATTTCGGATTCGTGGGAGATGTGCGCATGGTCAATACCGACCTGCTGGAGACTATCCTCGATGCGGGGATGGTGCCGGTCGTATGTGCGATTACCCATGACTGCGAGGGCCATCTGCTGAACACCAATGCCGATACCGTGGCTTCAAGCCTCGCGATAGCCTTGGCCGGAGCCGAGTCCGTCGAGCTCGTATATTGTTTCGAGAAAGACGGAGTGCTTTATGACAAGGATGACGACGATACTGTGATCCCGTCGCTGACCCGCGAGGATTTCGCGGCGCTGAAGGCGGAGGGAAGAGTTGCCGCCGGCATGATCCCGAAACTCGAAAACTCGTTCGCAGCGATTTCTGCGGGCGTTTCTTCGGTGGTGATCAAGCATGCGGCCAATATACTTGAAAATTACGGAACTGTACTGAAATGAGCAAAGTTAGCGTAAAGCAGGCGGTGGAGCTTCTCCGCGGCATGGTGGCGATCCCGTCGACTTCTTTCCACGAGGAAGAGGTCGGGGCGTTCGTGCTTTCTTTCCTCCGGGATTCCGGCATCGAGGCCGGGATGGTGGGAAAGAACATCGTGGCCAGGAGCTGCGGCTATGACCCTGCGAAACCGACTCTGATGCTTTGCGCCCATATGGATACCGTCGAGCCGGCGGCAGACTATTCTTTCGATCCGTTCAAGCCCCAGCAGCCGGAGGACAGGATCCTCGGTCTGGGCAGCAACGACGACGGAGGCAGCGTCGTGTCCATGATTTCAGTATTCTCGGAATATCGGGAGAAGGACCTCCCGGTCAACCTGCTGCTCGCCCTTACCGTCGAGGAAGAGAGGTCCGGTCCCGAGGGGATGCGGTCGCTTTGGGGAAAGCTCAGGGATGAGGTGGACTTCGCCATCGTCGGGGAGCCGACGGGGATGCGGGCCGCGACGTCCGAAAGAGGGCTTCTGGTGATCGACGGAGTGGCGGAAGGCGTTGCGGGCCATGCTGCCCGCGGAGAGGGCGTAAATGCCCTTTATATCGCGCTGGACGACATCAGCGTCCTCCGGTCCCATGTATTCCCGAAAGTCTCTCCTGTGATGGGAAAAGTGGGCCTTAACGTGACGCAGATCTCTGCCGGGACAGCCCATAACGTGATTCCGGACAGATGTTCCTTCGTCGTGGACATACGCCCGACCGAGCAGTATGACAACGCCGAGATCCTGAAGGAGCTCCAGGCCCTCTGCAAAAGCCGGCTGACTGCCAGGAACCTGCTGAACAGGTCTTCCGCCACCAGGCCGGATTCCCCTCTCGCTGCGACCGCCGCTGCCCTGGGGATAGAGACATTCTCCTCTCCTACGACGTCCGACTGGATGAGGATAAGCTGCGATGCGATAAAGATGGGTCCCGGGGACTCTTCCCGCTCGCACCATAAGGACGAATATGTCACGGTCGCCGAGATCGAGGAGGCCGTGCAGGTTTATGGAAAATTTATAGAAAGCTTCGCATATGGCAGAAACACTGTGGAATAAGGGAAAAGCCGCGACCGAGGTCGTGGAGGATTTTACGGTATGCAACGACAGGACTCTGGACCTGAGACTCGCCAAGTATGACGTGACAGGCTCCATGGCCCATATCCGCATGCTGGAGTCCATCGGACTGCTCTCTTCCGACGAACTGGAAGTGCTGACCGAAGGCCTCAGGAAGATACTTTCGGAGATCGAGGCCGGGAGTTTCGTGCTGGAGGATGGAGTCGAGGACATCCATTCGCAGGTCGAGCTGCTGCTGACCAGGCGTCTCGGAGACATCGGCAAGAAGATACATTCAGGCCGCTCCAGGAACGACCAGGTGCTCGTGGACGTGAAGCTTTTCCTGAAGGACGAGATACTGACGGTGCGCAAGGAGGTGCTGGACCTTTTCGAAGTGCTCCAGAGCCTTTCCGAGCAGCACAAGGACGTGCTGATTCCGGGCTATACCCATGGCCAGGTGGCCACTCCTTCTTCGTTCGGGCTTTGGTTCGGAGCCTATGCGGAGGCCCTCGCAGACGATATGTACATGCTCGCGGGAGCTTTCCATACTGTGGACCAGAACCCTCTCGGCTCTGCCGCCGGATATGGCAGTTCGTTCCCTCTGGACAGGGAGATGACTACTAAACTGCTGGGCTTCGGGTCGCTGGACTATAATTCCGTGGCTGCTCAGCTGAGCCGCGGCCGCTCCGAGAGAGCCGTCGCCTCTGCTATCGGCGGAGTCGCCCTTACGCTCAATAAGTTCGCGGCTGACTGCTGCCTCTATATGAGTCCGAATTTCGGTTTCATAAAATTCCCGGACGAGCTTACCACCGGTTCGAGCATCATGCCTCACAAGAAGAATCCGGATGTCTGGGAGATCATGAGGGGTCATTGCAACCAGATTCTTGGTGCCGAGAACACCATCAGCCTGCTCTGCAGCAACCTGCAGCACGGTTACCACCGCGACCTGCAGCTTCTCAAGGACATTCTTTTCCCGGCCTTGGAGCTTATCCACAAGTGCCTGGGAATGGCAGTATATATGCTTAAGAACATATCGGTGAACCGCGATGTGCTGGATTCTCCGATCTATGATTATCTGTTCACCGTTGAGGAGGTCAACCGCAGGACTCTTGCGGGCAAGCCTTTCAGGGATGCTTACAAGGAGGTGGGTATCGAGGTCAACGAGGGTCGTTTCAAGGCTGACAGGAGCGTGTCCCATACTCATCTTGGCAGTATCGGCAATCTTGCCAATGACCGTATCGCCGCCAAGATGGCCTCCGCCGCCGATTTTTCTTAAGCATATGTCGGTCAGGAGGTCTAGGGAACTTTGACGACTTCCGCCGGCGCTGCCGGCTTCATCCCTCCCACTGTCTACTTCGTCCTGCTTCGCAGAACTTGTATCCAGCGGGCCCCTCCCTCTAACGTGGCCGAGGGTGGCCACGGTCTCAAAGTTCCCTAGACCTCCTGACGGCCGGAATATGAAAAAAAGACAAATGATTTTATGACAAAAGAGATAAAGAAAGTATTGTTGCTGGGGTCGGGAGCATTGAAGATCGGCCAGGCCGGAGAATTCGACTACTCCGGAAGCCAGGCGCTGAAAGCAATCCGGGAAGAAGGGATCAAGACAGTCCTCATCAACCCGAACATCGCCACCGTCCAGACCTCCGAAGGCATCGCTGACAAGATATACTTCTTGCCGGTAACCCCATACTTCGTCGAAAAAGTCATAGAAAAAGAACGCCCCGACGGCATCCTCCTCTCATTCGGTGGCCAGACAGCCCTGAACTGCGGCGTGCAGCTGTATGAAAGCGGCATACTGGAGAAATACGGAGTGACAGTCCTGGGTACTCCGGTGCAGGCTATCATGGATACGGAGGACAGGGACCTGTTTATCAAGAAACTCGACGAGATCGATGTCAGGACCATAAAATCTCATCCCGCAGAGACCATGGACGAAGCCCTCGAGGCCGCCCATGAGCTCGGCTATCCGCTGATCGTCCGCGCCGCATATGCGCTCGGCGGTCTCGGCTCGGGCTTCTGCGACAACGATGAGCAGCTCCGCGAACTCTGCGACAAGGCCTTCTCATTCTCCCCGCAGGTGCTTATCGAGAAGTCACTGAAGGGATGGAAAGAAATCGAATACGAAGTGGTCCGCGACCACTTTGACAACTGTATAACGGTCTGCAACATGGAGAACTTCGACCCGCTGGGAATCCATACCGGTGAGTCAATCGTCGTCGCGCCATCGCAGACTCTCTCCAACAAAGATTATTACTATCTGCGCGAACTGTCCATAAAGATAGTCCGCCATATAGGCATCGTGGGCGAATGCAACGTGCAGTATGCCTATGATCCCGATTCCATGGACTACAGGGTGATCGAGGTGAACGCCCGACTCAGCCGTTCATCCGCCCTCGCGTCCAAGGCTACAGGCTATCCTCTGGCCTTCGTGGCTGCAAAGCTCGGCCTCGGCTACGGCCTTTTCGACCTGAAGAACTCCGTCACCAAGACGACCCCGGCCTTCTTCGAGCCTGCCCTCGACTACATAGTCTGCAAGATACCTCGCTGGGACCTCAGCAAGTTCCACGGCGTATCACGCAAGATCGGCTCTAGCATGAAGAGCGTGGGCGAAGTGATGTCCGTGGGCCGTACCTTCGAGGAGGCCATCCAGAAGGGACTCCGAATGATCGGACAGGGGGCGCATGGCTTCGTGGGCAACAAGGAATTCGTGGTTCCGGACATAGAGAAAGCCCTTTCGGAGCCGACCGATAACCGTATTTTCGTAATTTCTAAGGCTCTCAGGGCCGGCTATTCCATAGACCGTATCCATGAGCTTACAAAGATAGACCGCTGGTTCCTGTACCGTCTCCAGAATATCGTGGACACATACAACGAGATGCTGGAGGTTCCGGCCCTGGAGAAGCTATCTCCGGAACTGCTGCTCAAGGCCAAGCGCCAGGGATTCTCGGATTTCCAGATACAGAGGGCTGTGTTCAGGGAGCCGGGCGACGTCAATGCTCGTCAGGCCGAAGTGCGCGAGTACCGCAAGAAGCTGGGAATAGTGCCGGTGGTAAAGCAGATTGATACTCTTGCCGCGGAATTCCCTGCCAAGACTAACTATCTGTACCTGACTTATAACGGCGATGTCAGCGATATCGCCTGCGAGCATGACGACCGCACCGTGATAGTGCTGGGCTCGGGCCCGTACCGCATCGGCAGCTCCGTGGAGTTCGACTGGTGCTCGGTAACATGTCTCCAGACCATCAGAAAGGCCGGCTACAGGGGCATCATGATCAATTATAACCCTGAGACCGTCTCGACCGACTACGATATCTGTGACAGGCTTTATTTCGACGAACTGTCGTTCGAGAGGGTCCAGGATATCTGCGACCTTGAATGTCCGCACGGAGTCGTGGTGTCAGTGGGAGGCCAGATTCCGAACAACCTGGCCCTGAAGCTCGACCGCGTCGGGATTCCGGTGCTGGGAACGAGGCCGGAGGATATCGACCGCGCCGAGGACAGGCATAAGTTCTCGTCGATCATGGACGAGATTGGCGTGGACCAGCCTGCATGGCAGGAGCTGACCACGCTGGAGGATATCAAGGGATTCGTGGAGAGAGTCGGCTTCCCTGTGCTGGTAAGGCCGTCTTATGTGCTTTCAGGCGCTGCCATGAACGTATGTCACAGTGCCGGGGAGCTGGAGAAATATCTGTCTCTAGCGGTTGAGGTTTCGAGCGAGCATCCGGTGGTGGTCAGCCAGTTCCTGACCAGGTGCAAGGAGGTCGAGTTCGATGCAGTGGCCGACGGCGGAGTGGTCCTGGCTTATGCGATTTCCGAACATGTGGAGTATGCCGGAGTCCATTCCGGTGACGCTACCATCATATTCCCGGCGCAGAAGCTCTATGTTGAGACAGAGCGCCGCATCAAGAGGATTGCCAATAAGATTGCTGCGGCCCTGAGGATCAGCGGACCGTTCAATATACAGTTCCTCGCGAGGGAGAACGAGGTGAAGGTCATTGAGTGCAACCTGCGTGCTTCCAGAAGCTTCCCGTTCGTCTCGAAGGTTCTGAAAGTCAATCTTATAGAGCTTGCTTCGAAGGTGATGCTGGGGCAGCATCCGGAGGCTCCGCGTTCGGATGCAATCGGTCTGGATTATGTGGGCGTGAAGTCGTCTCAGTTCTCTTTCGCCCGTCTCGAGGAGGCCGATCCGGTGCTCGGAGTGGACATGGCCTCTACAGGAGAGGTGGGCTGTATCGGAGAGGACTTTGGCGAGGCTTTGGTCAAGTCGCTGCTGGCCGTCGGGAATACCGTTCCTAGGGGGAACATACTGCTCTCTACGGGAGACCCGCTGCAGAAGGCCGACATGCTCCGCGCCTGCCGCATGCTCGAAGAGAGGGGATGCACCATGTATGCTACTGACGGTACATACAAATACTTGATGGCCAACGGTATATCATGTCAGCGGGCTCTCTGGCCGAGCGAGGCAGAGGCTGGCGAGATCAAGGACTGTCCTTCTGCGATAGAACTTATCCAGGACAAGAAGGTGGACATGGTCATCAATATCCTGAAGGACTATACGGAGACTCAGAAGAGCGATGGTTACCGTATCCGCAGGGCTGCCGTGGACTTCAATATACCGCTGTTTACGAATGCCCGTCTTGCGACTGCTTTCGTGCGCGCTTTCTGTACTCTGGAGTGGGACGACCTCGCGATCCGTTCCTGGGAGGAATACTAATCGCAATTCTCTGCAAAATATTTCTCGTTAGTTTTCCGACCGGAGCTATCTTGGTGCCGGACGACTTCCGCCGGCGTTGCCGGCTTCATCCCTCCCACTGTCTTCTTCGTCCTGCTTCGCAGAACTCGTATCCAGCGGGCCCCTCCCTCTAACGTGGCCGAGGGTGGCCACGGTCTCCGGCACCAAGATAGCTCCGGTCGTGTGAATCTGCGAAAACCAGAGGAATCTGCGAAAAAACGGATTTGGCATACAGTTTGAGAAAGTAGAATCGTCACACAAACAAAAAAAGTTTAAATTTTTTTGCAAGATTTTCCTAATATGGAATTTATATAGTGAAAATCTTTATGATGCGTACGGTTCTATTTTATTGTAGTAGCCTTGCCTGATCAGCAAGGCTGCGTTTTTTTATCCCGGCCATATGATAAGTCTTTTATTCAAGAGATAAGGAATATGGCCTGTCCTCAGCCGCCGTACCGCGACTTTTATCCGGTTCCGAGGCCATCCTGAACTCGATCGAAGTTCCTTTCACCAGGTCGGAATGCTCCAGATAGTTCCTGCTATATTTCTTGCCGTCGACTTTCATCGAACTGATATATACGTTCTGCTCCGAATTGTCTCCGGCTTTGATTTCTATCTTCTTGCCGTCAGGCAGGGAGACGGTGACCTTCCTGAAAAGCGGGGAGCCGATGGCGTACTGGGCCGATGCCGGACATACCGGGTAGAAGCCCATCGCCGAGAATACATACCAGGCGGAAGTCTGTCCGTTGTCTTCGTCTCCGCAGTATCCGTCAGGCGCCGACGAGTAGAACTTGTCCATCACCTCGCGGACTCTTGCCTGGGTCTTCCACGGCTGGCCGCTCCAGTCGTATAAATACACAAAATGCTGGATAGGCTGGTTTCCATGGGCGTAATTTCCCATGTTCATTATCTGCATTTCGCGGATTTCATGGATGACGCCGCCATAGTAGCTGTCGTCGAACAGCGGCGGGATGTTGAATACCGTGTCCATCATCATGTTGAACTGATCGTCGCCGCCCATAAGGCCGATCAGACCGGCAGGGTCGTGGAAGACCGACCATGTGTAATGCAGGCTGTTGCCTTCCGTGAAATCGCCGCCCCATTTCAACGGGTTGAACGGTCTGGCAAAACTGCCGTCGCGTTTCTTTCCTGCCATGAGCTTATACTCCGGGTCGTAGAGATTCCTGTAGTTGAAGGCGGACTTGCGGTAGCCGGCTATTTCTTCTTCGCTTTTGCCAAGCGCCTTGCCCAGTTTCCAGATGCACCAGTCATCGTAGGCGTATTCCAGAGTCCTGGCGGCACTTTCGTCGATTCCCGCATCGCATGGGACATAGCCGAGCCTGTCATAGTATTCCCATCCGAGACGTCCTGTCGAGGCGATTCTCGGGTGCACGCTATGGGCGCCGTGGGTGACGGCTTTCCATAATTCTTCGATATCATATCCGCGCAGACCTTTTAGGTAGGCCTCTGCGACTACGGAAGCGCTGTTGTTTCCGACCATGCAGCCGCGATGGCCCGGGCTTGCCCATTCCGGGAGGAAACCGCTTTCCTTCCAGGTGTTGACAAGACCTTCCTGCATCTTTGCGCCCTGCTCCGGATAAACCAGGTCCACAAGGGCGAAGAGACATCTGAAGGTATCCCAGAAACCGGTGTCTGTAAACAGGTAGCCTTTCTCGATCTGGCCGTTGTATGGGCTGTAATGCAGTCTCTCTCCGGAAGCGGTCACCTCGGAGAGGTCTCTCGGGAAGAGAACTGAACGGTAGAGGCAGGAGTAGAAGGTGCGGAGATTGTCGAGATCGTCATCCTCGACTCTGATTCTGCCGAGGGTACGGTTCCAGACTTCGCGTCCTTCGCGGCAGATGCGGTCGAAGGAGCCGTCTCCGAGTTCGCCGAGATTGAACTCTGCCTGCGCCGGACTGATGAATGATGATGCAACTTTCAGGTGCACCTGCTGGCCCTTGGCGGTGGGGAATCCGACAATGGCTTTATTGCCGTCAATGCGGCTGAACGAGAATGGAGTATCGCACTCGATGATGAACCAGTTCTTGAAGCCCCGGGGAACGCCGCCGGAGTTGGTTACGGTATATCCCGAAATCCTGTTGTGCTCCTTATCGACGGAGACTGAAGAACGTGGGTCGAAAGTATCCACCACGAAGTAGGAAAGCTCTTTTTCCGGGTAGGTGAAACGGAAGGCGGCGGCTCTTTCGGTAGGGGTCAGCTCTGCGATGACGTCGTGGTCTGCGAGATAAACCCTGTAGTAGTAAGGTCTGGCTGTTTCCGCTTTATGCGAGAACCAGCTGGCCCTTTCGTTCTCGTCGGTGACGGCAGCGGCTGTCACCGGCATGATCGAGAACTCGCCGTAGTCGTTGATCCATGGGGATGGCTGGTGGGTCTGCTTCAGTCCGCGGATTTTTTCCGCGGTGTAGCTGTATGTCCATCCGTCGCGGTTGGGACCGGTCTGCGGGGTCCAGAAATTCATACCCCACGGCCTTGCGGTTGCAGGGTATGTATTTCCTGTCGAAAGAGTGTAATCCGACATTGTACCGGTCAATGTGCTGACATAGTCCACCGGCTCTCCGGCCCGGAGTTCCGGGCTGAGGAAGCTGATGGCGCAAACAACAAAACTTACAATTCCAAGTGGTGTTATTATTCTCATCTCTTCTCTGTTTTTAAGTATTTAGATAGTTTTTTCGGTGATACTGGTATGGACTGATTTTCCTGCAAGAAAAATGCCTTTGCAGGTCTCTCAGACGACAGAATTATCCTGAGGAATATCGGCCGGTGATCCGAGACTCCGCCGGTATAGCGCGGGCCGGTGTAGGTACGGAGCGGCTTTTCTCCGGAATGAGTCTTGTCCCGGACCGTCAGGAACGGTATTTCCAGAATCTGCATCTCAGCCCCCGGCGCCAGAGCCGGACTGACCATAAACATATCGATCAGCTCCCAATTCCCCTCATAACGGATCGTCCCGGCCCCGGCTTCGGACAGCGGAATGGCAAGATTGACCAGCGAATTCCCCATCAGCCGGCACGGCTCCGACGTAGGAACATCATTGAAATCGCCCGTCGCGACGACCGAGGTCCATCCGGCCGCATATAGCGAATCCACGACCTCCACCAGCCTCCTGGCGGCCGTAATCCGGCGCTCGTCCGTCCCCGCTCCGCCATACTTCGAAGGATGGTGGTTGACCAGAAGCGCGAACTTTCCGCCGTCGGCAGTCCCGAATTCCGCCAGCAGGATATCTCTTGTCGCGAGTCCGGGGACATGGACCGGCGCGGATGATAAAAGACGGAGGCGCGAGCGCCGGTAGAGAAGGGCGACGTCGATCCCCCTATGGTCAGGAGAATCATAATGGACGACAGTATAGTCCTGCTTTCGCAGCAGGGTTTCCGAGACCAGCCTGTCCAGAACTTTCCGGTTCTCCACTTCTGCGACCGCAAAGATATCCGGGAGTCCGCCGCTGCAATCTCCTACCCAATAAATACTTTTTGCGACGGCCTCGCATTTGGCCAGAAACCTTTTCCTGGTCCAGTGTCTGGAGCCCCGGGATGAAAACTCTGCATCCGACTCTCCGTCGCCTCCGTCAGTATAATCATAAAAATTCTCCAGGTTCCAGAACATCACTCCGATATGGTCTGCCGGAACCTGCAGGACGAGAGTCAGCAATAATGTAAGAAGTCCCATTTTTTTGCCGGCAATATAGGATGAAATCTTCTGACTCAGATTAAAAAACATGTTTAAATCCAAAAGCAAATTCCATGTGCAAATCTTTTGCTATCTTTGCAGTCCCGAAATGAATAGAAAATAACAAGATATGTCTCTTAAATGTGGAATCGTCGGACTGCCTAACGTCGGCAAATCGACACTCTTCAATTGCATAAGCTCCGGCAAGGCCCAGAGCGCCAACTTCCCTTTCTGTACAATCGAGCCTAATCTCGGATCCACCAATGTTCCGGACAAAAGACTCGAAGTGCTGACCGAAATGTGCCAGCCGAAAAGGACAATCCCTGCAACAGTCGATATCGTTGATATAGCCGGCCTCGTAAGGGGCGCCAGCAAAGGCGAAGGCCTCGGCAACCAGTTCCTGGCCAATATCCGCGAGACCGATGCGATTCTCCATGTGCTCCGCTGCTTCGACGACGGCAATATCGTCCATGTCGACGGAAGCGTGGACCCGGTAAGAGACAAGGAAGTCGTTGACGCGGAACTCCAGATCAAGGACCTCGAGACAGTCGAGGCTCGCCTTGCAAAAGTCCAGAAGCAGGCCAAGATCGGTGCCGACAAGGATGCCAAGAAGCTGTGCGACCTTCTCGAGAGATACCGCGAAGCCCTTCTCCAGGGTAAGTCCTGCAGGACTGTGGAGCTCCAGAACGAAGACGAAATCCAGATGGCGAAGGATCTTTACCTGCTTACTTCAAAGCCGGTAATGTATGTCTGCAATGTCGACGAGGCTTCCGCTGCAAAGGGTAATGCCTATGTGGATGCGGTCCGCGAGGCGGTCAAGGATGAAAATGCCGAGATTCTTGTCATCGCGGCAAAGACCGAGGCCGATATCGCCGAGATCGAAGACTATGAGGATCGTCAGATGTTCCTTGAGGAAATGGGTCTTTCAGAGTCCGGCGTGGTACGTCTTATCCAGGGTGCATACCGTCTCCTGGGACTCCAGACATTCTTCACGGCCGGTTCCGACGAGTGCCGTGCCTGGACTATCCGCAAGGGCGACAAGGCTCCTAAGGCGGCAGGTGTGATCCATACCGATTTCGAGCGCGGCTTCATCCGTGCCGAGGTGATCAAATACGAGGATTTCGTCAACTACAAGTCCGAGGCAGCCGTGCGTGCCGCCGGAAAACTCGCAACCGAGGGAAAAGACTATGTTGTGCAGGACGGAGATATCATGCACTTCCTGTTCAACGTGTAGAAAGACGCATTATTGTCGGGTAGTTTTGCAAATTTTGTGTAAATTTGTAAGACTAATACCAACAATAAATGAACATGAAAGCAAGAATCCACGAGAAATTTACTACTCTATTCGGTGAAGGTGGAATATTCTTCTCTTCCGCTGGAAGAATCAATCTGATCGGGGAGCATACGGACTATAACGGAGGCTACGTATTTCCGGGAGCTATCGACAAAGGTATCGTTGCCGAAATCAAGCTCAACGGGGGTGACAAGGTGCACGCCTATTCCCTTGATTTTGACGAATATGTAGAATTCGGTCTCAAAGAAGAAGACAAGCCTTCCCAGTCCTGGGCAAAATATATTTTCGGAGTATGCCGCGAAACCGAGAAAAGGGGCGGCAAGACAGGAGGCTTCGACATTGTCTTCGCAGGTGACGTACCGACAGGAGCCGGTCTCTCTTCATCTGCAGCACTCGAAAGCACTGTCGCTTTCGCCATCAACTACCTCTTCTCGAACGGAATCGACAAATTCGAACTTGCCAAGATCGGCCAGGCCACCGAACATAACTATGTCGGAGTAAATTGCGGTATCATGGACCAGTTCGCTTCCATCTTCGGAAAGAAGGGCAGCCTTATCCGTCTCAATTGCAAGACTCTGGAATACAAATACTTCCCGTTCGACCCTAAGGGTTATAAACTCGTACTCATAGACTCCTGCGTAAAGCATGAGCTTGCATCCTCAGCCTACAACCAGCGCCGCAGGTCCTGCGAAGCCGCTGTCGAGGCTATCCGCAAGAACCATCCTGACGTGGAGTTCCTCAGCGATGCCAAGAGACTCTGGCTCGACGAGGTGAGAGGCGAAATCCCACAGGAAGATTTCCTTCGCGCCGAATATGTGATCGGTGAAGTGCAGAGAGTCCTCGACGTCAGCGACGCGCTCGAGAGAGGCGACTACGAGACTGTCGGAGAGCTCATGTACCAGACCCATTTCGGCCTCAGCAGACTTTACGAGGTAAGCTGCGAGGAGCTTGATTTCCTCAATAAGCTGGCTCGCAAATGCGACGTTACCGGTTCCCGCGTAATGGGTGGCGGTTTCGGAGGCTGCACGATCAACCTTGTAAAAGACAGTCTCTACGACGTATTCATCAGCGAAGCCAAGGCTCAGTTTACCGCCCGCTTCGGCCATGAACCGAAGATCTACGATGTCGTGATCAGCGACGGAGCAAGAATTCTTCAGTAGTATAGTTATACCTGACGACCAATTATGAAAGATTTCTGGAGAAAAGAAGACTGGCAGGCCGTATGGATAGGAGCGATCCTTATCATTGCGGCCTGCATTGGTATATTTGCCGGAGCTTATGATTTCTCCGCGCTCAAATTCTCTACCTGGCACCTCTGGGAGGATGTAGCCGAAAAGAAAACGCTTCTGGCGCAGTTCTCCGGGGTGTTCTGGGCAAGACTCGCAAGGACCTTCATCGTGCTTGCCGTGCTTTTCGGTATCGGTGTGAAGCTCCAGGGAGAGAAACTCCGGAAATATCTTCCGGCCTTTCTCGGACTTTTCGTCCTGGCAATAGCCGTCAGGATAATCAGCGCTGAGTTTACTCTCAACAGATACCTCGAATGGGCATTCTGGGCTCTTATAGTCGGACTCTTAATCTCCAATACTGTCGGGGTGCCCCAGTGGCTGAGACCGGCGAGCAGGACCGAATTCTATATCAAGACCGGACTCGTTGTGATGGGCTTCTCGGTACTGTTCTCCAATATTGCCAAATTCGGGCTTTACGGCCTCGGAATCGCGTGGATAGTAACCCCGATCGTGATAATTTTCATGTGGTGGCTCGGCACGAAGATCCTGAATATAGACAATAAGCCTCTGGTGATCACCCTCGCCTCTGCGACCTCTGTCTGCGGAACCAGCGCGGCTATAGCGACAGGAGCTGCGGCCAAGGCGAAGAAAGACGACCTATCGATAGCAATCTCGATCTCGATCATATTTACGATCCTGATGATGGTCTTCGAGCCTATGATCATACGCTGGTCCGGGATGAGCTCCCTCATGGGAGGAGCGCTTATCGGAGGTACTGTCGATTCTACCGGGGCTGTAGTGCTTGCGGGCAACGCCCTCGGTCCCGAGGCCGAGCAGGCTGCCGTCCTAGTCAAGTCCATCCAGAACATCCTTATCGGCTTCATAGCCTTCTTCGTCGCAATCTTCTTCGCTACACGCGTGGAGAACAGCGGAGTCAGCAAGGTCGGAGCCGGGGAGATATGGTATCGCTTCCCTAAGTTCATAATAGGCTTTTTCGTGGCCTCCATCGTAGCCTCATTCATAGTTCTTCCTCTCGCGGGAGGAGATGCCGTGAAGTCAGTCAACGGAGTCCTCGACCAGTATAAGAACTGGGCATTCGTGCTCGCATTCACGAGTATCGGTCTCGACACCAACTTCAAGGAGATCGGAAAGCAGCTCCACGGAGGCAAGGTCCTCTGGCTTTATATCATAGGCCAGCTGTTCAATATCGTGCTGACCTTGCTTGCGGTATGGCTTCTTCTTTCCGGAGTCCTTTTCGAGATACCGGTGCTTGACCTGTATAAATAATGAAAACCAAGGGTGACAGGATAATGAAGGCGGCAACCGTGACAGTTGCAGCCGCCGCTTTGCTCCTGGCCCTGTATATAATGGCAAACCGCCTTGGCCTGTCCGAAGCCTTCGATTTCGGGGCGGGAGCGTATTACTACGCCGACAGCCCGCAACTTCAGGATCTGGCAGAAAAGGCCGTTTACAAAACCTCGGTACCCGTCTGGGTGCATATAGTCCTCTTCCTCTGCTGGGGGTGGCTGATGTACCGCCTGTGGGTCCGCGTAGACAGAAAAAAAGATGAGCAGCTTTAAATGCACCTCCTGCGGAAACGCCTCTGACATAGAGACTTTCGGCAGAATAAACGTGGCTGACGCCCCTGAACTGAAGGCCCGTGTAAAGGATGGTTCCCTCTTCCTCTGGGAATGTCCTCACTGCGGAGCCCGGAACCTCGCCCTCTACCCGGTGATCTACCATGATCCCGAGCAGAAACTCATGGTCTGGCTGCTGCCCGAAGGGACCATGTCGACGGACCAGATCGGGACCGTCGAAGCTGCGCTCTCGACCCAGCTGGGCGAGCTTGGAGGCTATACTCTCCGCCGCGTTCCGGATATCGGCTCTCTCATCGAAAAAGTCAACATCTTCGACTGCGGTCTCGACGACATGGTCATCGAGATGTGCAAGTATGTGACCCGCATGGAGCTGGCCGAGAAGGACAAGGCCGGCGCCGAAGCGATCATGGACGCGAAATTTAGGTTCTACCGGATGGAGGGAGCCGACCACGAGATAATGCTGTCCTTCCCCAAGGACGGGCAGATGAACGGCGTAAACATCGGGTTCAATGTCTATGAGGACTGCAGCGGAATCCTGCGCCGCAATCCGGACGTGAAGGCAGGAGAAGGCTTCGCCACCATCGATGAGCAGTGGCTGGCCAGATTCTTCCGCTAGAAGTCTACATTCATTATCAGACCGAAATAATTATCGGAGATATCAGCTCCCAGACCGTTGAGTCCGGCTACCGACGGACCGAAATTATGGGAATAGCTGACGCCCACCTCCGTGCCGTAAGGAATCCAGAGCAGATTGGCCAGATGCAGCTTGAAATCAGCTCCTGCGCTGCATACGTTCATGTTCCCGGAGAGACCTCTGCCGAGAGTCATGCCCGTCCAGTCGAAATGCGGAGTCAGGGAGGCATGCGATATATAGAAAAGCGGGCTGAAGGCGCTTATGTCCCCTATGTAGAAAGGCATCGCATAATCCAGTGACAGTCTGAATGCCCCTGGCGCATAACTGTCAATGAAACTGTCCAGCAGACTTGAAGAATAGCCCCTCGGAGTCAAGTCCAGATGGTGCTCCAGGATGAAGGCTCCGTTGCAGTGCTCGTATGTCGCCGAAACCTTGAGTCCCTGGTTGAGGAAGAATCCCGGAAGGTATCCGTAGACATGGCCATAGACGCTGGATGTGAACAGGTCGTCCATCCCGACCCTCGTATGGTAGCCTCCTTCGATGCCTATGCCCCATTTTGGATAGACTGCGGCCTCTGCTATGTTGCGCATCATATAGCCCCTGACGGAGGCAGTAAGCGAATGCATCATCATATTCTTTCCAGGAATCACTTCCTTGATTTCCTCGAATCTCGAAATCAGCCCTACAGGCTCCCTGTACTCAAGTTCCGTAACCGTCTTGTTGAAGAAGTCGTTGGTGAAAGAGTACTTGAGCTGCGGTATAAGCCCCTTTCTCCAGCCTCCGGAGGTGAAGTTAAGCGGAGTATATATGCTGATTTCGCCTGTGAATGACGGTTTCCCGGTATAGTACCCTTGGATATATTCGCGGGTTTCTCCGCCAAAAACCGAACGGTCTCTCCGGTACTGGATCATATCCCTTTCATTGAAGTGCATATTTGCCTCGATTACCGGGAAAAGTCCGGAATAGGTGAACTGCAGATGCCCGACGTGCCGTTTACCCAGTCTTTGGTCTATCTTATACTCGTAAGAAAGGCTGCCCGACGCCGTACCGAGGAGGTTCTGGAAAAATACAGTCGCACCGAGACTGGCGTATTCGTTGACATCTTCCGAAGAGAGATCCTTTATCTTGTCGTAATGTACCGAGAGCGGCACCCACGAATGGATATGCGGAATATTCAGCAGCTTTCTGAATCTCTTCGGAGCAGTCATTTCTACCGGACGGGCCTGAGACGGCCATTCCCTTTCCCCAGCGAGAGCCCTCTCCTGGGCCGCTATAGTCTCTGCGACAGGATTGGAGCATGGACTCAGGGACAGTACTTCCCGGTGCAGCAGGGCATCATGCGGGAGCTTGAAGATATAATGGCCTTCGTACTCCTGTTTGACGAAATACAGGGTATCGTCCATGAATTCGAAATCGGAGACCCCGTATCTGGTCGACGTCTCCTGGAAAAGCTTTCCCTGCGGCGACAGGCGGTAGATATCGGTCACTCCGGAACGGTCGCTCATGAAGAGGATCCCGTTATCCCGGTTCAGCAGTCCCGTCAGAGTAGCGGCGACCGGAGCGATTAGAGTGCTCATGGTGCCGTCGTCATGGACCAGATACAGTCCGCTGCCGGCAGCGGAGATGCCGACGGCGGCAAGCCCCTCCGGAACGAAGATAGCTTCGGTCAGCTGGAGGGAGTCCGGAGCATCGAATCTGCGGAGAGTCTTTCCGGTCTCGGGGTCCAGCACTACGAGGGCCGAACCTCCGGCGAAGGGATAGTCGATGGCGACCATTGTCTTCCCGTCCTCCGACGGCTCAGGATTATATAGCCGTCCTCCGGTAGTGAGATCATGGATCTTTCTGTCTTTCAGAGACATGTACCTGATTCTGGAGGTTTGCTTCAGTCCGTATCTGATATCAGGGACGATCTCTCCCCAATAGACTTTGTCTCCGATCGCGATTACCGGGCCAGCCGATTCGGAGAAGGCCTTGAGAGAGGTCTCTCCATCGTCGCCGATAAGGACAAGCCGGGCGGTTCCGGTCTTGCCGGAGCGCATCGCCAGCAGTCCCTCGTCAGACTCGGCCAGGTTGATGTATTCTGTATGCCAGGATTGCGCGGGGGTGACCCTTTCGCCCTCCGTGAACGGGGCTCTTGCTTCGGCGGCCTCCGACCATACGTCGTGGAAAGCCTCCATGATATCCTTGTAGGCCGCTTTGAACCTCTTGCCGGAACGGGCCTTGAAAGCCTTCTGGATGTTGTTGACTCTTAAAGGGTTGCGACGTATTTTGCTGAAGTAGTCGGCGGTGAAGAGAGGATCGTCGTACATCCAGCGGGCGCCGGCTATGGTCATATAGCCGAGAGCGTAGTGGTCCGGGGCATAGTTGCGGTAGGATCCCCAGCGCCAGCGGTACCAGTTGCGGTAGTCCCCGCGGTCGAAGGCGGCCATGTAATAGGAGAGGAAATCCCCTCTTCTTCCACGGCCGGCGCCGGTCAGGGCTGTTTCGGCCGTAACGGCGTCGCCTTCAAGGAAATATGTGCTCGGATAGACTGCGGCGACTCCTCCCGGGATGACTTCTCCGAACAGCCAGTTGAGGGGGCGGAACAAGCCGTCATTGCCGAGCTGCATCTGGCTGACGTGTCGGGATTCATGGACAGCGAGAGTGGTCGTCCATGGAAGAGGGTCCGAGCCGGTATGGTCCGGGACGGTATAGAGGTCCATCCGCATGGGGGCCCATGTTACCGAACCGTTGGAGACTGCATTCCACGGGTGCAGCACAACCGGCATCTTGCGTCTGTATTTCTCTCCCGGAAGGTATCCGGAACTCCATTCTTCGGCCTCTCTGAATCTCTCGAGTTCCGCAGCATAGACCTTAGCGAGGGAGTCCAGCCCGACCGGATAGATAATCCTGAAGTGCGCTGAGGAGGACTCCATCCACTTTGCGGAGGCGGGATCGTCTCCTGAAGAGTAGAACTGGGCTCCGGCGCCGAGAGGAGCGAGAAGACCTGCTATGCAGAGGGCAATGTAGATACTGCGGAAATTTCTCATAAAACTATGTCGATATTATCGCAAAAATAACAAGATTTCTTTGTATTTTTGTCAATTATGGACCTAATGTTCAGTATGAAAAATACGTTACTTCTGACCGTTCCGGCAATATGCCTTGTCATGGCAGCCTGCGGAGGCAACAATGCCCCGAAGGCCGTCCTTGCAGCCGGCACTTTCCCGGAGGTCCATATACCCGGCGTGATAACCGATCCGCAGGAGAGAGTTTCCTATATGGCCGCCCATTACTGGGATGGCCTGACTGTCGGGATGGAGCTGGATCCGGAGCAGCTGGAGAGTGTTTTCGGCACATATGCGTCCATACTCGGAGCCGTCCCTCCGGCAGAAGCCAGGGCGTCCGTCGAAGACCTTCTCGGGCGTATCATAGCCTGCGAAGCCGCCGACACGACGTCGGATTTCTTCGAAAATGTATCGTCTCTCGCCGGGAAATATTTCTATGACCCTAATTCCCCGCTGCGCGACGAAGAGCTGTATCTCCCGTTCGCGGAGACTCTCGCTTCGAGCCAGTACGTCCCCGAAGAAAAACGCGGGACCTATGCCTATGACGCCGGAATCTGCCGGCTGAACCGTCCCGGGACGGTCGCATCGGACTTCTGGTTCATCGACACCCGCGGCCGTCGCCGTCACCTTCTTGAACCCACCTCCGGATACACCCTGCTGATATTCTCCAACCCCGGCTGCCATGCCTGCGGAGAGACCGTCAGCGCCATCGTCGAGGCTCCGGATTACCAGAGGCTGCGCGCGGCAGGCGAGCTCTCGGTGGTCAACGTCTATCCTGACGAGGACCTCGAAGCTTGGAAGGCCCATGTGGGAGAGTTCCCGAAGGACTGGACCAACGGTTTCGACGAGGGCTGCTCGATAAGGGCCAACCTCAACTACAGTCTGAGGGCGATACCGTCCCTCTATCTTCTGGACAAGGACAAGAGGGTTATTCTAAAAGATGCAACTATCGAAAAACTCATACAAGAACTACAAAAAATCGGATGAACAAAATGGAAATCACTAAAACTCTCTGGGCTGCTACAAGGGATGGCAGACAGATCTACAAGTACAGAATGACCAACGCGGCCGGAGCTTATGTGGAGCTCGGCAGTATCGGTGCAGGCATTCTCTCCATTGTCGTTCCGGACAAGGAGGGCAGAATGGCCGACGTCGTTATCGGATACGAAGACCCTCTTTCTTATTTCGGTGACGGACCTTGCTGTGGCAAGACTCCCGGACGCTTCGCCAACCGTATCGCCAAGGGAAAATTCACTCTCGAAGGGAAGACTTATACTCTCCCGGTCAATAATGGACCTAACCATCTCCATGGAGGCCCTGACGGCTTCATGAATCAGGTCTGGGAGAGCCGTATAGACGGAGATGCCGTCGAATTCATGTATTTCTCCGAGGACGGGGATTCCGGCTATCCGGGCAACCTCAAGGCCGTAGTCCGCTACGACTGGGGTGACGACAACGCTCTCAAGATTACATTTACGGCCCAGACTGACGCGCCAACAGTCGTCAATCTGACCAACCATGCATATTTCAACCTCAGCGGAAAGGGGAACATCAAGGCCCATGAGCTGCTGCTCAACGCCTCGGAATATCTCCCTACCGACAAGGATCTCATACCTCTCGGAGAGTCCGAGCCTGTCGCCGGGACTCCTATGGATTTCACCAACGCCAAGCCTCTCGGCCGCGACCTCAAGGCTGATTTCCCGGCCTTGAACTACGGCAAGGGTTACGACAACTGCTTCCTTATCGACGGATATGAGCCTGGCCAGCTCCAGACTGCTGCCGAGCTCTATGATCCGGCAAGCGGACGTCTGCTCGAGGTAATCTCGACCCAGCCTGCCGTGCAGGTATATACCGGCAACTGGCTCGACGGAAGCCCTAAGGGCAAAGGCGGAGTGGAATACCACGAATACGACGCAGTAGCGATCGAGTGCCAGCACCTCCCTGATTCTCCGAACCAGCCGGATTACCCGACTACCGAGCTCCGTCCGGGCGAGACCTTCCAGGAGGCGATTATTTATTCATTCTCAACCAGATAGCCTTATGTGTGGCATAGTAGGATATGTCGGAGGCCGACAGGCTTGTCCGATAATACTCAAGGGACTGCATAGACTCGAATACCGGGGCTATGACAGCGCCGGAGTCGCTACCATAGGGGATGACGGGAAGATCGACATCTTCAAGTGCAAGGGCAAAGTATCCGATCTCGAGAATTTCCTGGAGGGGAAGGACTCTGCCGGAACAATCGGAATCGGCCACACCCGCTGGGCGACCCACGGAGAGCCGAATGACGTCAATGCGCACCCGCACTATTCCCAGTCAGGGAATATCGCCCTGATCCATAACGGCATCATCGAGAACTACCGCGTCCTCAAGGAGGCTCTCCAGAAGAACGGCTTCACTTTCCGCAGCAGCACCGACTCGGAGGTCGTCGTCAACCTTATCGAATACATCCGGGAGCAGAGCCACTGCTCTCTCGCAGACGCAGTCCGCAAGGCCCTCAAACAGGTCGTCGGAGCTTATGCGATCGCAGTCATAGAGAAAGGCAACACAGACGAAATCATCGCAGCCAAGCAGAGCAGCCCGATGGCCATCGGCATCGGTGACGGGGAGTATTTTCTCAGTTCCGACGCCGCTTCCATAATCGATTATACCCATGACTTCGCCTACCTCAACGACGGCGAAGTGGCTATAATCAACAAGAACAAACCTCTGAAGATCACCACCCTCGACAACGAGGAGGCTTCAATCGACATCAGGACCCTCGAACTGTCGATCTCTCAGCTCGAAAAAGGCGGCTATCCGCACTTCATGCTGAAGGAGATCCACGAACAGCCTCATACTATCGTCGACTGCATCCGTGGAAGAGTCAATCCCGAGACCGGAGAGGTCAAGCTTTCCGGAGTCATCGACAACCGCGACAAGTTCCTCGGGGCCGGCAGGATCATCTTCGTGGCCTGCGGTACCTCATGGCATGCCTCCCTTATCGGAGAGCATCTCATCGAGGATTTCGCCCGTATTCCGGTCGAGGTCGAGTATGCCTCCGAGTTCCGTTACAGGAACCCGGTGATCCGGAAGAACGACATTGTGATTGCGGTATCCCAGTCCGGAGAGACGGCAGATACCCTTGCAGCGATAGAACTCGCCCGCAAGGCCGGAGCCTTCGTCTATGGTATCTGCAACGTTGTCGGTTCGTCAATTTCGAGGGCTACCGATTCTGGTACATACATCCACGTCGGACCGGAAATCGGAGTCGCTTCGACCAAGGCCTTCACCGGCCAGGTCGCAGTGATGGCCATGCTTGCGCTTGTCATCGGAAAGGAGCGCGGAGTAATCTCCGACGAGAAGTATTTCGAGGTGTCCAGATCGCTTCTTAAGCTGCCTGAGGTCCTTGAAGAGGTCATGAAGACCTCCGACCAGGTCGCAGACCTTGCGAAGATATTTACCTATGCGCACAACTTCATCTACCTCGGCCGAGGCTACAATTATCCGACGGCCCTGGAGGGAGCTCTCAAGCTCAAGGAGATCTCCTATATCCATGCGGAAGGACTTCCTGCCGCAGAGATGAAGCATGGACCTATCGCGCTTATAGATAACGAGATGCCGACGGTGGCTATTGCCACTACCGGCCAGACATACGAGAAGACGATAAGCAATATAGAAGAGATCAAGGCCCGCGGCGGCAAGATAATAGCCGTGGTAAGCACAGGAGATACCCTTGCCCGCAAGTGTGCGGACTATGTCATCGAGGTGCCGTCCGTGACCGACTGCCTTATGCCTATCGTTACTTCGGTGCCGCTGCAGATGCTCGCCTATTATATCGCAGTATATAAGGGGCGTAACGTCGACCAGCCGAGAAACTTAGCAAAATCAGTAACAGTAGAATAAACATGAAACAATATCTGGATCTGCTACGCCATATCCGCGAAAACGGTACTGTCAAGCACGACAGGACCGGAGTCGGGACGCAGAGCGTCTTCGGCTACCAGATGCGCTTCAACCTGGAAGAGGGTTTCCCTCTGCTCACCACCAAGAAGGTGCATCTCAAATCGATCATCTACGAGCTTCTCTGGTTCATTGCCGGAGATACCAATATCAAGTATCTCAAGGACCACGGAGTCTCCATATGGGATGAATGGGCTGACGAAAACGGCGACCTGGGCCCCGTATACGGGCATCAGTGGCGCAGCTGGCCGGCCCCGGACGGACGCAGCATAGACCAGTTGTCGAATGTTGTCGAGACTATCAGGAAGAACCCTGATTCGAGAAGGATGCTTGTCAGTGCGTGGAACCCGGGAGAGGTAGACAGCATGGCCCTGCCGCCTTGCCACTGCCTTTTCCAGTTCTATGTCGCTGACGGAAAACTGTCCTGCCAGCTGTATCAGCGCAGTGCCGACACCTTCCTCGGAGTGCCTTTCAATATCGCATCCTACGCTCTTCTGACCATGATGATTGCGCAGGTCTGCGGACTTAAGCCGGGCGAATTCATCCACACTACCGGAGATACCCATATCTACCTCAACCATTTCGAGCAGGTGGACCTGCAGCTTACCCGCGAGCCTCGTCCGCTCCCGGTAATGAAGCTGAATCCGGATGTAAAGAGTATATTTGACTTCAAATATGAAGATTTCACCCTCGAAGGCTACGATCCGTGGCCGGCGATAAAGGCACCTGTTGCCGTATAAAACTTATCAGATATGGAAAAATGTACAATCGTGGCGGTGGCCGACAATCTGGCCATAGGAAAGAACAATGCCCTCCTCTGGCATATCTCCGAAGACCTGCAGTATTTCAAGAAGCAGACTCTCGGATGTCCTGTGATCATGGGATTCATGACCTTCAAGTCCCTCGGTTCCAGGCCGCTTCCTAAAAGAAAGAATATAGTTATATCGATATTCCCGTGGCCTGATGCTCCGGACAATATTACTATCGTGGATTCTCTCGATGCTGCCTACAAGGCCGCCGAGGAGGTCTGCGACGGCACCCCGGGCGCTCCTGAGAAGTGTTTTGTGATGGGCGGAGCCTATACTTACGCCGAGGCCATGAGCAGCGTCGACAAACTTTATATAACCCATGTGCATGTCTCTATAGAGGACGCGGATGTCTATTTCCCTGAGATCGACCCCAAGGTCTGGGAAGAAGAGTCCAGATCCGAGACGCACAAAGATCCTGAGACCGGATACGAATTCGAATTCACGGTATATAAGCGCCGGTAGATAAAACTTATAAAACGAACTTGATGGAAAAGACAAAAAGAGAAAATTTCGGCGGCAGGGCTGCCGTAATCATGGCCCTGGCGGGCTCTGCTATAGGACTCGGCAATATATGGAGATTTCCGTATATGGTCGGAGAGAATGGCGGAGCCGCCTTCGTTCTTGTCTATATCGCAGCGACACTCCTGATATCGCTTCCGATATTTCTTGCCGAGACAGTAATCGGCCGCCGCAGCGGAGCCAACTGCCGCGGCGCCATGGAGAAACTCGCACCGGCTTCGGGATGGAAGTGGTTCGGCTACCTTTCGGTGATTACCCCGATGATTATCGTATCATACTATAGCGTCGTCGGAGGCTGGTCCCTGAACTATCTCTGGAAAGCATGTACGCTTAGTTTCCTGCACTCTTCCCCGGAGCAGATAAGCGGCATGTTCGGAGAGTTGACCTCGTCGGTATGGACCCCTATCCTGTTCCACACCCTGTTCCTCGGCCTTAGCGTGATAATAGTGGCCCTCGGAGTCAAGGGCGGTATCGAGAGAGTAAGCAAATTCTGTCTTCCGGTGCTGTTCCTGCTGATTGTCATGATCGCAGTCTATTCGCTGTCTCTGCCGGGTTCGAAGGCCGGAGTCGAGTATCTGCTCAAGCCGGATTTCTCCAAGCTGAATCCGCGTTCCTGCGCTGCTGCGATGGGACAGTCCTTTTATTCGCTGTCTCTGGGCATGGGCATCGTGATCACGTATTCGTCGTACATAAGCCGGAAGGAGGACATCATGGTCACCGGAGTCGGGACGGCCGTGTCGGACCTGCTGTTCGCGATTCTCGCCGGATTTGCTATAATGCCGGCCGTTTTCGCCGCCGGGATCGAACCCGGGGCCGGCGCCGGACTTATCTTCGAGACTCTGCCGTTCATCTTTTCCAAGATGGGAATGACGATGCCGATAGTATGTTCGATTGCCGCGATCTTGTTCTTCGTGACGATCCTTTTCGCTGCGCTGACCTCCTGTATGTCCCTTATCGAAGTCGGAGTCGCCTATCTGATCGAAGAGAAGCATATCCGCAGGGGATGGGCCTGTCTGTGGGTCTTCCTCGGGACCTGGGTCGTCGGAGTCATGACCTCGCTCTACGGGAAATTCTTCGATTTCCTCGACATGTTCTCGTCGAACTTCCTGCTGACCATAGGCGGCCTGCTATGCGTGATTTTCGTGGGCTGGAAAATGAAAAGATCCGATGTTGAGGATGAATTTACTAACGGCGGCTCTCTGGCGTGCAACCGAAGGGCTTTTAAGGCCGTCTATTTTATAATCAGATACGTCGCCCCTATAGCGGTGGCGGTAATTTTCGTGACTAATTTTCTTTAGGATATGAGTTGTAAGGGTAAAGCTCGTGAGACTTTCGGCAGCCGTTTTGCCGTGATAATGGCGATGGCCGGTTCGGCTATCGGACTGGGAAACATATGGCGATTCCCGTATGTAGTGGGAGAGTACGGCGGGGCAGCATTCATTCTGGTCTATGTGCTTTGTACCTTCCTGCTGGCGCTCCCGATCTTCCTCTCGGAGTCCATAATCGGCCGCCGCAGCGGATCCAATACCTTCGGGGCCATGGAGAAGCTCGCGCCCGGGACTTCCTGGAAGTGGATGGGATTGCTGACAGTCATCTCGCCGGTCGTGATCCTGTCATATTACAGCGTCGTCGGAGGCTGGTCGGTCGAGTATCTTTTCAAGTCGCTGGCTTTCGAATTCACCAATACCCCGGCTGACAATGTCCCGAGACTTTTCGGAACCTTCATAACCTCGTCCTGGGAGCCCCTGTTCATGCTCGGGCTGTTCCTGATGATGGTCGCCGGAATCGTTCTGGCCGGAGTCAAAAGCGGCATCGAGAGATTCTCGAAGATTACCATGCCGGTGCTCTTCCTGCTGATAGTGGTGATGCTGGTCTATTCGGTGACCCTGCCGGGCTCCTCCGAGGGCGTCGCCTATCTGCTCAAGCCTGATTTCTCGAAGCTGTCGGCCTCCGCGGTCGCTGCTGCCATGGGCCAGGCCTTCTTCTCCCTGTCGCTGGGAGTGGGCACGATCCTGACGTATTCTTCTTATGTGCGCAAGGATGAGAATCTGCTGGTTTCCGGAATCGGGACCGGAATCTCGGACCTGCTTTTCGCCCTGCTTGCCGGGTTTGCCGTCATGCCTGCCGTGTTCGCCTGCGGGGTCGAGCCTGGAGCCGGCCCGGGGCTTGTTTTCCAGACTCTTCCGTTCATATTCAACAAGATGGGAGCCGGAGCTCCGCTGGTCAGCTCGCTTGTCGCGATAGTGTTTTTCGTGACCATCCTGGTGGCCGCACTTACGTCGGCTATCTCGATGATGGAAGTAGGCGTCGCCTATCTTGTCGAGAACAGGGGATTCAGCCGTCTGACAGCTGTCGCTTCGATATTCTGCTTCGCTCTCGTGGTCGGGGCATTATGTTCCCTTTCTTTCGGTACTCTGTCGGACGTCAAGATATTCGGGAATACGATCTTCGATGCCCTGGACAAGCTTTGCTCTAACTTCCTGATGACCTTCGGCGGTCTGCTATTCACTCTGTTCGTGGGCTGGAAGATGAAGAAGGCGGACGTCGAGGACGAGCTTACCAATGGCGGCAGCCTGCACCACAAGTGTGTTTTCAGGGTGGTTTACTTCCTTATAAGGTACGTCGCCCCGATCGCAATCATCGCGATTTTCATAACGAATCTTTTCCTGTAGGACTAAAGCGGGAACCAGACGAAGGCGGCCGCGTCCCAGAGGGCGTGGCTGAGGATTATTGCCGGCAAACGGTCCGGGAAGAGACGGTATAGACCGCCCCAGGCTATTCCGCAGACCATCGCGGCGAGTATCAGCATCGGATTCAGCGACGGGATGTGCACCAGAGTATAGGCCAGAGTCGTTATTATGAAAGCCTTGTCGGCGCTTCCTTCAGCTGCAAGAGTGCGCTGCACATATCCGCGCCAGAATATTTCTTCGGCCGGTCCTATGATCAGCAGGAGAAGCAGCGAAATCAGCCGGCCGGAAGTCCCGTCCTTCATTCCGTAAATCATGTCGACCTGTGGCCTGGCGAAGCTGAACATAAGTTGCGAGATTTTGTCTCCGGCCTTGAAGGCCCACCACAGCGCGAAGGCTATCCCGACGCCGAGCAATATCGTAGGAATCAGGTCTTTACGGCTTAGCTTCAGCACCCCGAAAGTCTTTCCGAAGAGTTGCGAGACCGTCGTCAGGATTATCGCGGAAAAGGTCATCGCCGCCCAGAAATTCAGGAGCGGCGAGGTCCATGGGGAGAACATCACGAACCAGAGAACGGCCGCGATGCCGATAGCGATATAAGGTTTGCGGTCCATCTAGAACAGCAGCGAAAGGGCCAGTCCGGCAGCCAGCAGGAAGCTGAAGGTCAGCTGCAGTTTGGCCGTCATCTCGTCGACGCGGGCGAGGACTTCGATGCCTTTCTCTTTATATGACATTACAGCCTTGGCGTTGCCGATAGCCAGCGGGGCTGACAGCAGCACTGTGAGCGAGGTCCATGGAATCAGACCGGCGATCACGATACCGATCATCCAGGCGTACGGCAGGACCATCTCGAAGCAGTAGATCCATGCTGCGGTCTTGCGGCCTGTGGCCATGGCGAAGGTCTTGATGCCGGCGCGGTCGTCAGTCTCGATGTCGCGGGTGTCGTTGACATGGAGGATAGCGACCGTTATGCATCCGACCGGAACGGCGAGCCAGAGGACTGAAGGGATGATCTCTCCTGAGGCGATGAAAGTAACTCCGAGCATCGGGAGGACGCTGTAGCAGAGGGCGATTACGAGGTCGCCCAGGGCCATGTACTTAAGCGTAGGATAGAGGAGCGAAAGCGCGACTCCGATGAGTCCGATCCAGAGCAGCGGAAGGCCGGTCAGAAGGACCATGACAACGCCCATGAGGATGGCGGCGATCTGGATGCCAATGGAGAGCCTCATGACTTCGGACGGGGTGAACTGTCCGGTCGTAAGGATTTTTACTCCATAGGTGTCGATTGCGTCTACGCCTTTCTTGAAGTCGAAGTAGTCGCTCCAGACGTTGCCGGCGGCATGAATGAGTATGATGTTGACCAGGGCCATTACCCCGAGGCCCCAGTTGAGGTCGTATCCTTTAGCCCAGAGCCAGAAGATGGTTACGATGACAGGCATTGCCGATGCGGGGAAGGACCATGGTCTGGTCGCGATAATCCAGTCTTTGAGAGTATGTTTCATATGTCATTTCGGTTTTTCGGGTGCAAATATAGTAATTAACCGCCGAAAATGGTTTCTGAATCATGGACGTGGCATTTAAAATAGAATATTTATCGTTTTATCACTACAAATTGGTATTGCGTTCGCAACTATTTAACAATATATTTGTGATTTGGTTAGAAGTTGTCTTATGAGAAAACTGTTGTCATTCATTCTTTTAGTATTGCCGCTGTGCGTAAAGGCGCAGCCGGTTACTTTGAGTGGATCGGTGACAGATAAAGGGGACGGCGGTGCCGTCGAGTATGCGACAGTACTTGTCGTCGAGACCGGGCAGTGGGCCCTGACCGATGAGAAAGGCAACTACTCAATTCTGAACATTCCTGCCGGATCCCGTACGATTAGCGTGTCTTGTCTGGGTTACGCTACTTACGAAAAGGAAATACAGCTTGAATCCGACAACCTGAAATATGATGTCAGGCTTGACCGGGACAACCTTGCTCTGGAAGGAGTAGTAGTTACTGCCCAAAGTAATGAAGGAAGCGCCGCGACGAGCCGTTTCATAGACAAGTCTGCTCTCAACCATATCCAGGTACTTAACGTGTCTGATATCTCCGGACTTCTTCCCGGAGGAGTCACTTCGGACAAATCCCTTACTTCAACCCAGAGATTCGAGGTGCGCTCCGGTGGCGCTTCCGAGATGGGAAACTCTTCGTTTGCGACCGCGGTCGAGGTCGACGGGGTACGTCTTTCGAATAATGCCAGCTTTACCGAGACCAAAGGTGTCGCTACAAACAATATCGCTTCCAGCAACGTAGAGTCGGTTGAGGTGATCTCCGGCGTTCCTTCGGCAGAATATGGGGACGTCGGCTCCGGAATAGTCAAGATAAATACCCGCAGCGGAGCGACTCCATATACCGTGACCATGTCCACGACTCCGAATACCAAGCAGCTGTCTGTCTCAAAGGGATTTGAGTTCGGCCATAGCCGCAAGGGCAAATCTCTCGGAGTGCTCAACGTCAGCGGAGAATATACCAATTCGATAAGCGACCTGCGTTCTCCGTATACTTCTTATAAACGTAAACAGCTGTCTCTCAATTATTCCAACTTGTTTGACAAGGGGATTTTCAGTGCTTCGCCCCTAAGGGTGAAACTTGGCCTTACCGGCAATCTCGGAGGTCGTGACACAGAGTCCGATCCGGATAACGTCCTTGATAATTTCGAGAAGACCAGGGATAATAGTTTCCGTGCCGGATTCAATGCGATGTGGCTGCTCAGCAAGCCTTGGGTTACCAATCTTGAACTGGACGCATCGGCCGTCTACAGCGATAAGCAATCCCGCGTAAAGTCCGACTATACGAAAACTTCAAGCACGGTTTCTATCCACGGTACTGAAGCCGGATACTTCCGTGCAACTCCATATTCCGATAATCCGGATGCGGCGGTATTGCTTATTCCGCAAGGATTCTGGTATAACGTGATGAGGACTGACGACAGACCTCTTACCCTGAAGGCCGGCCTTAAGGCCAATCTCGCCAGGAATTTCGGGAAAGTAAGTTCCAATACCAGACTCGGCGTTTCATGGAACGCAGACAAGAATTTCGGCTCGGGACTGACTTCCGAGGACGAGGCCACCGCTCCGACATACAGGAAATACAATTACGGAAAGGAAGTTCCGTTCATGCATAATATCGCCGCTTTTGCGGAAGAGAACCTTACGCTCCCATTCGGGAAGACTTCGCTTAACGTCATCGCCGGACTCAGGGCCGAGAGTACTTCGATAAAAGACTCCGGTTATGGTACCGTTACCAGCCTCTCCCCGAGATTCAACGCAAGGTACCGTATACTTCAGGGCAAGGACCGGAAGGAAAGGCTTCTCCGGAGCCTTTCCATAAGGGGTGGTTGGGGCGTAACAATGAAACAGCCATCGTTCGCCATTCTTTTCCCGACTCCTCTTTATTCGGATATCAGGGTCTTCGTGGCTCCTGCCAACTCCAGCGGGTATGATTATGAGGCTTATTACATAATGCCTGTCCCGATGCTCTTCAATCCTGACCTGATAATGCAGAAGAACCGTCAGGCAGAGATCGGAGTCGACGCGAATGTCGCCGGAAACAGGATTTCCGTCGCCGCCTTCTGGAACAGGACAAAGAACTCTTATTACATGGCGGACAGATATGACAGCTTCAGCTATAAATATACCAACCAGGAGGCTGTCAATACCGTAAGCATTCCTAATGACAACAGGATCTATTCGATAGGCCAGGACGGCGTAATCACTGTTTCCGACAGGACCGGGGCTCTTCCTGACGAACTGGCTCCTTATAAGGAAAGGACCAGGCTGATCCGTAGGGATATGCCGATGAACGCTTCTTCCGACATTGACCGTTACGGTCTGGAATGGATAATAGATTTCGCCGAAATCAAGCCGGTCAATACCACGATACGGGTCGACGGGACGTTCTACGGTTACAAGTATGTATCTGGCGATATCGCCCAGTATAGCGCTTTGAATGCGACCATGTACGACGGATCTCCGATGAGGCTTGTCGGCTATTATTATGGTACTTCCGACAATTCCAACGGCAGAGTGACAAAGAACATCAATACCAACCTTACCATAACGACTCATATTCCGAAGATCCGTATGATCTTCTCCCTTAAGCTGGAAAGTTCGCTGATGAAGTACTCCCGGAATCTGAGCGAGATGGAGGGTGGCGTCCGGACATATCCGGCAGCCGGCATGAACGACAAGTTCCCGACAGAGGGGCTTTCTATCTATGACGACAGGTGCTATGCCCTTACATATCCTCTTTACTATACTGACGTCAGGGATGGTGTCATGATTCCTTTCTTTGAGAAATATGCCTGGGCAAAAGAAAATGACCCGGAGTTGTTCTCGGAACTTACGAACCTGGTAAGATCCAGCAGTTACCTGTACTATTATCAGAAGGACTGGATTTCTCCGTATTTCTCGGCTAATTTCAGTGTCACCAAGGAAATCGGAGATCTTGCTTCCATTTCTTTCTATGCCAATAATTTCTTCCGCAATATGGGACAGGTCTATTCTACCGCAAGACGGCAGTATAGTTCTATCGATACTTATGTCCAGTCCTTCTATTTCGGACTTACCTTAAGATTAAAGTTTTAAAAAACATATGTCATGAAAAAGTATTTAATTCTATTCCTTGCTGCAGTGATTGCGGTTACAGGATGCAAAGAAAAAGATGATCCGCAAGAAGACGTTCTGAACGATGTGAAGATTTCATTGTCTTCAAATGGCAGCGCGTTGACTGTCAGCGGTATTAATGTTTCGCTTTCAAATACGGCGACTTCTGTTGTATACAGCGCAGAAACCAATGCCGAAGGAACTGTAGAATTCAAGGTCCCTGCAGGCCTCTATGAGGCCAAGGCTTCCTCATATGTGGATTATGCCCTCTTCAACGGTGTCAATTCATCCATCAACGTGGTTGAGGGTGCTGCAAACGCCTTTACCCTTGAAATGGTCGAGTCTCACTCGGGACAGGTGCTTATCAAGGAGCTTTATTATTCCGGATGTTATGATGAGAAGACCCAGAAATCGTTTTCATTTGACAGGTATCTTATTCTCTATAATAACTCTCCTGTAGAGGCAGACATAACCGATGCCGCTATCGGAATGGCTTATCCTGCAAACGGTCATGCGCCGAATCTTTATCGGAATGAGGATGGAAGCCTTTCTTATACTGATTTCATTCCTGCATGGCAGGGCCTCTGGTATTTCAAGACCGAGGTCAAGATTGCTCCATATTCCCAGATTGTCATCTCTATAACCGGAGCGAAGAATCACACCGAGACCGTTCCTGCATCAGTAGACCTGAGGGGCGCCGACTATGTATTCTATAATCCTGAAGTACTGTCTTTGGACAGCTATTATCCTATTCCAGATTCAAGCATACCTACATCCCACTATATGGACATCAATTTCTATGGAATGGGTAAGGCATGGGCTCTTTCTTTAAATTCGCCAGCCCTTATTCTCGTAATCCCGGAGGGTACGAATATCAAGGATTTCACCAGCAATCCGGATAATAGGGACGTGCCGGGCGGAAAGCCTGCGAATACTGTTGCAAAGATTCCTGTCGACTGGGTCAAGGATGCCGTAGAAATCTTCGACGGTCCATCTCTGGACAATAGTGCAAAACGCCTTCTTCCAGCTGTTGATGCCGGCTTTATCGCTATGCCTGCAACCGGGAAGGGATATTCTGTCTATCGTAATGTGGATAAGGAAGCTACCGAGGCAATCGAAGGCAATAAGGAGAAGCTTGTATATAACTATGCGGGCGGCACCGAAGATCCTGAAATCAATGGAAATACCGATCCTTCAGGAATCGACGCCGAGGCCTCCATCGCCAACGGAGCTATCATCATCTACAAGGATACCAATAACTCCACCAGCGACTTCCATATCCGCAAAGTCGCTTCAATCAAGAAATAACTCATGTACAGGTTCCAGACTGTAATATCGCTTATAGCTGTTATGCTTCTTTCCTGGCCGGTTTCCGGCCAGGAAGGGCAGCGCAGCTATGCCAAACCGGATTTAAGCTATACCGCAGCGTCGGATCCATGGCTTTCCGGCAATAATATGGCCGGTCTTGCCACTCTTACGATCGACGGCGTATCGGTCGCCGGAATCAGATTCGACAAGGGTAACGGACGGTTTGCCGGAATTGAAGAATCCCCGGACGATTATTCTCTGGAAGCCTATACAGAATCATACAGGAAAATATCGGAAAGGATAGCTTTCTACGGAAAGTTGTCCTATTCATATTTCCTTGGAAAGGAGATGGGCGGTCCTACCTATCTTTATCCTTCCGAAAACCCTATCGGAATAATAGAAAATTCCACCGGGACTACCGGCAATAAGATAAGAGAATTGTACAACCTTACAGGAGGCGTCTCTTATGTACTTTCAGACAAATGGTCGATAGGAGGCCGGTTTTTCTACCGGACTGGGGATTATGCAAAACGCAAAGACCCCCGCAATGTAAACTACAGGATGGATATGGATGTAAGTCCTTCCGTCCGCTTCGCCCCGTCACCCAACTTTGCACTGGGAATAAACTTGCATTACAGAAGGAGTCTGGAGACCATGCTCGGTCGTGTTTATGGAGAGACTAGCACCAAGTATTTCTATTTCATAGACTATGGCGGATTATTCGGAAAAGTCAATATGCTGGAAGGCGACGGAACGGTAATTTCTACCAATAACGCCCGTCCTCTCATGGACATCCGTTATGGAGCCGGTCTGCAGGCCGATATATGTTTCGGGGACGGATTCCGTTTCTTCAGCGACTTCGCTTTCGACCTCAGGAACGGCTATTACGGCAAGAAAGCCAGCGGTTCCGTACAGTTCTATGAACATGACGGAGAAGAGTTTTCCTACAGAGGAGAACTCTACAAGGAAAGCTCCCGTAACCTGCATAAGCTGACCGTGAAAGCCTCTCTTAAAACTCTCGAAAACTTCGAGAATTCATATCGTGTGACGACTGTTCCGGGCGAGATAAGCCAGATAACCTACTATGGCCAGAATAAGGCTATGGACCGTACAGATATTGCCCTGGGACTCGGCTATGAAGGCTATCTCGGAAAGGATGGCTTCCGTCCGGCATGGGTCATAAAAGCAGATGCCGGGTGGAATAACCGTGACCAGACTGCCACAATCTATCCGTTCTACCGCAAGCATTCCATATCGCAGACCTTCGCCGCAGCCTCAGTGGACCATAACTTTGTTTCCGGGAAGAATATATTCACTCCTGGTTTCAGGGCTGGGTTTATGACTGGTGATGGCCAGAAAAAGAAGGACGGAAAATACGCGGATGCTGAATCATCGATAAAGAGTCATGACGAATGGCTCGACCGTTATTTCGAGTTCGCGACGGCTTCCCGCATTGATCTCGGATGCGGTTTCCGTTACTCCAGAATCGTAAGCCGGCATGCTCTCGCCTTCGCAGATATATCCTTCTCCGCGACCAGAGCCCTCTCCGACCCGCTATACCTCGCCGGCCATACTCGCACCACCCTCTCCCTCACCCTCGGCTGCGAATTTTGATTTGCTATTTCGAGGTAATGGATTATATTTGTGGAAATTGTCATAGCCATGAAATCTTCCGTAAGCACGTCTTCTGCACCGGCCGCGATAGGGCCGTACAGCCAGGGAGTCCTCTCTGAACTTCTTTTCGTATCTGGGCAGCTTCCGATCGATCCTGCAACCGGAGTCTTTCCGGAAGGAGGCATCGAGGAGCAGACCCGTCAGTCCCTGACCAATATAAAAGCCATTCTGGAAGCCGCCGGCCTCGGGATGGACAATGTTGTCAAGACGACGGTCTTTCTCGCTGATATGGACGATTTCGCTGCAATGAACGGAGTCTATGCCGAATTCTTCTCGGCACCTTATCCGGCCCGCTCGGCAGTAGCCGTGAGAGCCATCCCTAAAGGCGCCCTCGTAGAAATCGAGTGCATCGCCACCCGCCAGAAATGATTGACGAATATCACGGAAAAGAAGCTGGAATCCTCAGCGTCAAGACCCCGGAGACCATGATCGGAACAATCCGGGACCTCGGCATCGTGCCCTTCTTCGTCAACTCCATCCAGGGCTATTCCATCGAAGAAAGGACATTCCCCGAATTCTGGTTTACCAGCGAAGAACTGGGCCCATGGGACTGGAAGATCGAGGCCGTCCGCGCCGGGGATATCGCCTACGGCAAATTCCTCCATGGCAAGAGCAGCTTCGCGACCTCCGTATGGTATCGTAAACTGATGGATTATCGCCGCGCCCAGCCTAAATACCAGCCGCAGGGCATCGATGCGGAAGTCCTCGCCGCCGTCCGTAAGGCCGGGTCGATGAGCAGCCGCGAGCTCAGAAAGATATTCGGGGTCAAGAAGGCTGCGATGGACAGCATAATGACGCGCCTTGAGATGGGTACATGGCTGATTATCGGGGACATAGAGAGAGTCTATCGCGGTCAGGATCTCCAGTATTCCGGCTGGCAGCTAGCGTCCGTATGTCCTCCGGAGGACTTTTTCGGATTCGACAAGGCTCCGGATACTCCGAAGGAAGAGAGTTTCGGCTTCACCAAGTTCTCCGGCTTTTTCGAGGATGGAGGCCGGGAAACCGGCAGCACTGAGTCCGACGATTCACCATACGAAAGCCTCATGGAGCATATCCGCTCCATAAGACCGTCAGCTTCAGATAAGGAAATCGCGAAACTGCTTGGCTAGACGCTCCTTGATTTAGGTGTCACGGCACATGAAATCGCAATCAGAGTCAGCAGGATCAGCAGAATCGAAGATACCCTCGAAATGCTTGAACTGAGAGGGTAGATCTCCGGCTCGAAACGCATGACCACATCATAATCTCCGGCCGGCATTATCGCCCCCCTGAGAGTCCAGTCAGCACGGAACAGGTCGATATTCTCCCCGGTATCCATACGGCTCATCTTCCATCCTTCAGGATAATATATCTCGCTGAATACTACCGCCTTATCTGCGCGGGATGAGAAATGGTACCTCAGTTCGTTAGGAGAATATGAGGTCATCTGGATACTTCCGACATGGGCGACATCGGGATCGGCCACGGAAGCGAAATCAGGGCCGAGTACGGCAGTCCTCCGAAGGTCTATGTTCCTTCCGGTCAGCACGGCTATTTCCTCGTCCGGAGACGTCGTCCTTACAAAGGAATCAACGCACCAGGCTTCTCCGAAAGCACCGGAATTGACGATCGGCGCAGCCTCCCCGTCGAGAATTATATATTTCGTGTTGAGCATTGAAAGCACAGGGACCGAAGGCATTGCCTTTGAGGCCTCCTCCACTGTGGATACCCCGCGCATCGAATTGAAAATCTGATTGATTTCCGGGACAAGAGCCTTGTCGATAAGATCCTGATAACGCTGAAGCTTGACAGGACTGTAACCTCCGACATTCTTATGGAAATAGCTTGGATGCGAGTCATTGAAGACATTTACAGTCAGGTCAAGAACCCTGTACTCCGGATCGGTATCCTCGAGAATCATCCTGTCTACAGGCCTCTCCACAAACTGGTTGTCAAACTGCCTCTTGGATACGAAATGGTCGCCGTTAAGGTATCTCTTTCCGATGATTCCCATATTCAGCAGGACAAGCGCGCAGATAACCCAGGCGACAGCCGTCTTTCTGCTTTCCTCCATATAATGGTCCTTAGGAGCCACGGCCCACAGCAGCAGGAAACATGTCAGCGCAATCATCGACAGGCTCAGCAGCGAATCCTGTCTCAGCAGCATCGCGCGGTCGGCCATCAGAGCATCGACCAGAACCTCCTGCTGGCCGTTATCCACGGATCCCGTAAAGCTGCGGCCGATACCCGTAGCGCTTATGGCGCAGAAGCCTGCGGTAATGGCCAGGGCGATAAGGCCCCAGCGTTTGACCGCCTTCTTGTCGACCTCCGCTTTGAGAATCTTGTCAAGCATGAGGAAGCCCAGTACCGGCAGCGTGAACTGCAGGATCACCAGGGCCATCGAAACCGTCCTGAACTTGCTGTAGAACGGCATATAATCATACCAGAATTTTGTAAAGCCCATGAAATGGTAGCCCAGGCCGAGCCCGATACCGATCAGCGTCGGAATCAGCAGCCACCACTTTTCCTTCCCTTTGTAAAGCCCCAGCGCCAGCACGAACAGGAAAATCGTTATGGCTCCCATGTACATAGGGCCGGCGGTAAACGGCTGAGGTCCCCAATACAACGGCAGCGACTTGGCGATCTGGTTCAGGTTTCTCTGTCCTGCACCGCGAAGCAGCCTGATTGTCTCCGACTTGTCCGGATTGACAGCCCCGGCCGACGCTCCGCCGTTATAGTCCGGAATCATCATGTTCGGCAGCTCCTCCCAGCCGTATGACCATGAAGTCGCATAACCGAGATCCAGTCCCTTTGTTTTCTCTCCATCCGAAGACAGCTCCGAACCTCCGCGCATTGTCTGCCTTGTATATGAATATGTCGGCAGCAGGCGGTTTGCATTGGCCGCAATTCCGGCACTGCCGAGCACCAGCAGGAGAGCCGACGCGGCGACGAAACGCCCGAACAGCTTACGCCTGTCGGCATCGGACAGCAGCCATACGATCAGCACAAGGACATAGGAGAAGATGATTATCGCGAGATAATAGGATATCTGGACATGGTTGGCCTTGATCTGGAAGTTCAGCGCCATCGCGAACAGCGCGGCTCCGATCAGAGTCTTCGGGAACCATTTTTTCTTGCCTGACAGTGCGCTGCGGTAGGTGAACACCGTTCCGGCGAGGACCCATGGAAGGAAAGCCAGAGCCAGCATCTTGGCGTTATGGCCGACCTGGATTATCTGCAGATTATATGAGCAGAAAGTAATCGCGATCGCGCCTCCGATGGCGACCGGCAATTCGACCCCGAACGTCAGCATCAGCAGGAATGCTCCCAGCAGCGAGAGGAAAAGATAGCTTGCCGGGCGCTTTCCGGTAAGAAACAGATTATATATCGGCTGAGTCCAGTCGCCGTCGCTATTGCCCGTAATCATCGTAGTAGGCATGCCTCCGAACATGGAGTTCGTCCACGCGGTCTTGTTGTCCGGGTTCTCGGCGTCCCATGAGTTCGCCTCATGAGCCATCCCGACATAACCAGAGATATCGCTCTGGTCTACAATCTTACCCACCAGAACCTGAGGGACATAGCCGTATGAGATTACAAGGAATGCCAGGACAATTCCGGCGAAGGTCAGCAGTTTCTTTAAATCCATTTCTTAGTCTATTAAAGATTCCAGCAGGGCGGCCATCTTGCGCGCAGTCGCCTTGCGGGAGTATTGTTCAATATTGTTGTCCGGGACGGAATCATCGTCTCCGGCGAGGAATTTTTCCCAACGTTTAAGCACATAGGTCCGGATTCCGGCTTCATCGTCCCATTCGAACGTCTCTCCGGCTCCGGTATCGGCCAGGATTCTGGCCATAGCGCCGTCCGTCTGTCCGATGCCGAGCACCGGCCTCTGCGATCCGAGATACTCGAAAAGCTTTCCCGGGAGCGTCGCCCGGTACTCCGGTTCCTTGCGCAGAGGCAGTATCAGCATTGTCGAGCCCATCTGTTCGCGGACCGCGACCGTATGGTCCCGATACCCGAGATCCACCAGATTCCGCTCAAGGCCGGCGGCATGGATGCTGTCCAGGATCATGGTGTCGTTCTTGCCGACGAGCCGTATTCGGAGCTGATCCGCGAAGCGGGCGTCCTCCCTGCAGAGGTCAGACAGCACTTTCCATAGGGTCTCCGGGTTGCCGTCGGAGGCGAAAAGACCGGTGTGGACTATGTTGAAATGGCCGTCCGGCTCGACGACCTGGCCGAAGTCTTCGGGATCATAGCCGTTCGTGACCAGCTCGATCCTGTTCCCGGTCATTGTCTTGAATTCTTCCTGCACCAGCGGAGATACTGCGACAACTGCAGAAGCATCGTCCAGTACCATCTTCTCCAGTTTCTCGTGCTTCTTCCGGGCCCAGTCAGAAAGGGCCAGATGCTTGAAGTAGAACATTCTCGTCCAAGGGTCCCTGAAATCGGCCACCCAAGGAATGCCGGTAGCCTTTGAAACCTCGCGGGCTATCAGGTGCATCGAATGAGGAGGCCCTGTGCTGACAATTACGTCGACAGGGTGCTCCCTCAAGTATTTCTTAAGGAAGCGGACTGACGGCTTCAGCCACGAGATACGCGGATCCGGGATGAACAGATTGCCTCTTATCGCGAGCATCAGCTTCTGCTTCAAGGTCTTCTTCTGGCTGTTGATAGGGTTGACCTCTCCGCCGCCTTTATTCCCGGAAATCCTGCGGTAGATGCTGTAGATTTCCGTTATGGGGCGCTTGATTATCTCGGCCTCTCCGGGGATATCCGAATAAAGACTCTGGTCGATCGAAGGCATGTCCGGATTCTCCGGAGTGTATATCACAGGCTGCCATCCCTGCGACGGGAGATATTTCGAAAATTTCACCCATCTCTGGACTCCGGACCCGCCGGATGGCGGCCAATAGTATGTTATTATCAGAACCCTTTTCATTGACATACAAAAATAATGAATTTAACTGATAAAATTGTAAATTTGCCTATTATGGCAAAAAAACTGGCAGAGGATACTCCTCTGATTAAACAATATTTCGAAGTAAAAGCCCAGAATCCTGAAGCGATACTGCTCTACAGGGTCGGGGATTTCTATGAAACATACTCTGATGACGCGGTGCTTGCGAGCAAAGTCCTCGGGATTGTCCAGACTAAACGCTCTAATGGAGACAAGGGAAAGCTTCCGATGGCCGGATTCCCGCACCACGCGCTCGAAGTCTATCTTCCGAAACTCGTAAGGGCTGGATACAAAGTCGCGGTCTGCGACCAGCTGGAAGACCCTAAGCTGGCAGGGCGCAAACTCGTAAAGAGAGGAGTGACGGAGCTCGTGACTCCCGGAATCGCCTTTGGCGAGACTATGCTCGAGCAGAAACAGAACAACTTCCTGCTCGGCCTGACCTTCAGCAAGGACCAGTGCGGAGCGGCATTCCTGGACGTCACTACCGGAGAATTCAACGTCGCCCAGGGCTCTGTAGAGTATATCGGAACCCTCGTCTCCTCCCTCTCTCCGAAGGAGGTCCTCGTGACCAGAGGCGACGAGAAATATGTCCGCGAGCAGTTCGGGGACAATCTCTATATCTCTACTCTGGATGAGTGGGCCTTTGTCTATGATGCCGCAGTGACCCGTCTCTGCCGCCAGCTTGGTGTCGAGACTCTCAAGGGCTTTGCGGTCGAGGAAAAGTTCCCTCTCGGAGTCTGCGCCGCCGGGGCGCTTCTGGTCTATCTGGAACAGACTCACCATGAAGGTCTTACCAATATCTGCTCGATCTCCCGTATCGACGGTGACAAGTTCGTCTGGATGGACGCCTTTACCTTCCGCAACCTGGAGATTTTCCAGAGCGCTGCCGGGGGCGAAGGAGTGTCGCTCGTCAGCGTGATTGACCGTTGTTGCTCTCCGATGGGGGCAAGACTGCTGAGATCGTGGCTGGCGATGCCTGTAATGGATCTGGAAGAGCTCAATTCCCGTTATGATGTCGTATCGCATTTCGTCGGGGCCCAGGATGATCTCGGCGCCCTGCAGGACAAGCTGGGAGATATCGGCGATCTCGAGAGGATAGTCTCAAGGGCTGCTGCCGGGAAGATTCTGCCGAGAGAGGTGATGCAGCTGGGGCGTGGCCTGGCGCAGACCGGACCGATCCGGGACCTCTGCAAGGGGACGGCTCCGCTGGAGAGACTCGGAGAGAGACTTGACGGCTGTCAGGAGCTGCTGGACGCCATCCGTAAGACGCTTTGCGCCGATCCTGCCGCCGCTGTCGGAAAGGGCGATGTGATTGCGGCCGGAGTCAATGCCGAGCTGGACCACATGAGGGAGATCTCCCGCGGAGGAAAGGATTATCTGCTCGAGGTGCAGCAGCGCGAGAGCGAGAGGACCGGAATCCCTTCGCTCAAGGTCAGCTACAACAATGTATTCGGCTATTTCCTGGAAGTCAGGAATACATATAAAGACAAGGTTCCGCCGGAGTGGGTGCGCAAGCAGACTCTCGTCAATGCGGAAAGATATATAACTCAGGAACTCAAGGATTACGAAGAGCAGATCCTCGGCGCCGAGGACCGTATCTACGCCCTCGAGTCCCAGATATACGCCGACCTCGTCGCGCTGATCCGGAGGTTCATCCCTAAGATCCAGGCCAACGCGAAGACTCTGGCCCGGCTGGACGTCCTCGCCGGTTTCGCCGACTTGGCGGTCTCCAACAAGTACTGCCGCCCTGAAATGGACGATTCCCTGAGTCTGGACATAAAGGCCGGCAGGCATCCGGTCATCGAGACCCTCATGAAACCGGGCGAAGAATATGTCCCTAACGATATCCATATGGACTCCGACGGGACTCAGATCATGATTCTGACAGGCCCGAACATGGCCGGTAAGTCGGCCCTGCTACGTCAGACGGCGCTGATCGTACTGATGGCTCAGATCGGCTCGTTCGTGCCGGCAGAGGCCGCGAAAATCGGCTGGTTCGACAAGATCTTCACCAGAGTCGGCGCGAGCGACAACATTTCCAGGGGAGAATCGACTTTCATGGTCGAGATGCTGGAGACTTCGATGATCCTGCATAATCTTTCGGCGCGGTCGCTGATACTGCTGGACGAGATCGGCCGCGGAACTTCGACCTACGACGGCATGTCCATCGCCAGGGCGATCGTGGAGTATGTCCATGAATACGGCAAAGGGGCGAAGACCCTTTTCGCGACGCATTATCATGAACTCAACGACCTTGAGGAGATCTACCCTCGGGTATGCAATTTCCATATCGAGGTCAAGGAGTCCGGGCGTCAGGTGATTTTCCTGCGCAAGCTCGCCAAAGGCGGCACCGACAAGAGTTTCGGCGTGCATGTGGCGCGGCTGGCCGGTATGCCTAGGGAGGTGCTGGAGTCCGCCGAGAAGACGCTGAAGACTCTGGAGGCCCAGAGGAACGGGGCGGATTTCGGGAAGATCACGAAGCCGTACAACGTCAAGGAGGGGACTGTCTCCGGAGACGGGACTATCCAGCTTTCGCTTTTCCAGCTTGACGATCCGACGCTTTCTTCGATGAGGGATACACTCAAGAAGGCCGACCTGAACAATATGACTCCTATGCAGGCGTTCGACCTGCTCCGTGACATGAAAAAAGAATTAGGTATATAATTGATTGACACTATGACAAGATTTACTCTTACGGTACTGGCCATGATGCTCGTATCGACAATTTCATTTGCCGGCTCATGGACGGTCAAATCTCCGGATGGAAAGACTTCCGTAGCGGTTTCCGACGGTCCGGTAATCACTTACTCGGTCAGCCGGGGCGAGACGCTGCTTATCGAAGGGGCGAAGGCTTCGATGAAGCTTTCCGATGCCGATTTCGGAGCTGATGCAAAGGTCCGTAAGGTAAAGTTCAACAAGGTTGACAGAAATCTCGACGCGATTGTGTACAAGAAGGCATCGGTGCGCGACAACTACAACGAGATGGTACTCTCTTTCAAGGGATATGACGTAATCTTCAGGGCTTATGACGACGGTGTCGCTTACCGCTTTGTTTCCAGGCTCAAAGGCGACCGCGAGGTGGTATCCGAGAGGGCGGAGTTCAATTTCGCCGGAGACTGGAATCTGTTTGTCCCGTATGTCGACAGGTCACCCGAGTCGTTCGAGGCCCAGTTCTATAATTCTTTCGAGAATACATATTCTTATCATAAGCTTTCCGAGTGGCAGGACGGCCAGCTCGCTTTTCTGCCGCTTGTCGTAGAGGCTCCGGAAGGTATCAAGGTACTCGTTACCGAAGCGGACCTGCTTGATTATCCGGGCATGTATCTGTACAATTACGGCAAAGGGACTTCGCTTTCCGGCGTCTATGCCGGATACCCTGACAAAGTCCATCAGGGAGGCCATAACATGCTCCAGGGCATTGTCGACCACCGTGCGGACTATATCGCCAAGGTTTCGGGGGAGACTTCTTTCCCGTGGAGGGTGATAGTTGTTTCCGATGAGGATAAGCAGCTGGCCAACAGCGATATGGTATGGAAGCTCTCGACTGCTCCTGTCGGGGATTACAGTTGGGTCAAGCCTGGAAAGGTGGCCTGGGACTGGTGGAACGACTGGAATATCTACGGCGTGGATTTCGAGTCCGGAATAAACAACGATACTTACAAGTACTATATAGATTTTGCCGCAGCCAATGGTATTGCTTATGTGATCCTCGATGAGGGCTGGGCAGTAAATCTCCAGGCCGATCTTATGCAGATTGTTCCGGAGATCGATCTGGAGATGCTTTCTTCATACGCCCGCTCGAAGGGTGTGGACCTTATCCTCTGGGCAGGATACTGGGCTTTCGAGAAAGATATGGAAGAGGTCTGCAGGCATTATTCCGAGATGGGCATCAAGGGCTTCAAGATCGATTTCATGGACAGGGACGACCAGCTGATGGTGGAATTCTATCGCAAGGCCGCCGAGACAGCCGCCAAGTACAATCTTATGGTGGATTTCCACGGAGCTTTCAAGCCTGCCGGTCTTAACCGTACTTATCCTAATGTAATCAATTTCGAGGCTGTCTTCGGGCTTGAGAACATGAAATGGAGCCAGGATGCGGATGAGGTTACTTATGATGTCACGATTCCATTTATCCGTATGGTCGCAGGCCCGTTCGATTATACCCAGGGCGCGATGCATAATGGAAGCTATTACAATTATAGGGCAAACCACTCCGAGCCTATGAGCCAGGGAACCCGTTGCCGCCAGCTTGCCGAGTACGTCGTCTTCGAGTCGCCGCTGAACATGCTCTGCGATTCACCTTCGAATTATATGCGCGAACCTGAATGCACGGCGTTCATCTCGGCTGTTCCTACCGTGTGGGACGAGACCATAGCTCTCGACGGCAAGATCGCCGATTACGTCGCCATTGCCCGCAGAAGCGGTGAAGTATGGTATGTCGGTGCGATGACCGACTGGGATGGCAGGGACATGGTCCTCGACCTCAGTTTCCTCGGCGAAGGTCAGTGGAAGGCCGAAATTTTCAGAGATGGCGTCAATGCTGACAGGAAAGCGATTGATTATGTCCGCGAGACGGTAGACGTACCTGCCGACCGCCGCATTTCCGTGCACCTCGCCTCCGGTGGCGGCTGCGCCCTCAGACTTGTAAGGAAATAAAATCCGAAGGTTTATAAAAAAGCAGGCTGCCCTCGAAGGAAGGCAGCCTGCCGGCGTTTTATAGGAAGTTATAGATATTATTCTTCTTCCTTCTCCTGAGCTGCGTACTCGGCGAGAAGCTTGGTCTGGACGTCAGCCGGAACTGGCTGGTAGTCGCTGAACTTCATCGTGAAGGTAGCGGCGCCGCCGGTGATGGAGCTGAGGGTTGTCGAGTACCTGTAAAGCTCTGCAAGAGGGACTTTGGCGTGGAGCACGGTGAAGCCCCTGTCCATGTCCTGGTTGACGATCATTCCACGGCGGCCGTTGAGGTCGGACATACATGGGCCGACATAGTCGGACGGAGTAAGGATGTCAACGTCATAGATAGGCTCCATGATCTTCGGTCCTGCGTTGCGGAAGGCCTCCTTGAAGGCATTGCGCGCAGCGAGGATGAAGGCGATTTCCTTGGAGTCAACCGGGTGCATCTTGCCGTCATATACATATACGCGGATGTCGCGGGCATATGAACCTGTAAGAGGGCCCTCGGTCATCTTGTCATTGATACCCTTGAGGATTGCAGGCATGAAGCCCTCGTCGATGGCACCGCCGACAACGCAGTTGATGAACTCGAGCTTGCCGCCCCAGTCGAGGTCGAATTCCTGACGGTTCTTGACCTTGAGCTCGGTATCCTTGCCGTCGATCTTGAACTTGTTGGTGAATTCAACGCCTTCCACGATAGGGCATACGAGGAGATGGACCTCGCCGAACTGACCGGCGCCGCCGGACTGTTTCTTATGCCTGTACTGGGCCGTAGCGACCTTGGTGATAGTCTCGCGGTAAGGAACCTTCGGAGCAAAGAGCTCGACGTTGAGCTTGAACTCGTTGTTGAGTCTCCACTTCACGAGGTTGATATGCTGCTCTCCCTGTCCGCTGAGGATGGTCTGGCGGAGCTCCTTGGAGTATTCCACGATGATCGTAGGATCCTGTGCGGCGATCCTGTTGAGGGCGTCACCGACCTTGGCCTCATCGTTCTTGTCGACAGCCTTGATAGCGCAACGATACTTGGAATCCGGGAACTTGATATGCTCGACAGCCTCGACGCCCGGCTGGGCGAGAGTGACGTCGGACTTGCCGGATTTGAGTTTCATGACACAGCCGATATCTCCGGCACTGATCGAAGCGACCTTCTCCTTCTTGGCTCCGGCGACTGCATAGATAGCCGACAGACGCTCGGTATTGCCGCTTTCAGGATTGACAAGGTCCATACCTTCGTTGAGCACGCCGCTCATTACCTTGAAGTAAGAAACCTCGCCGAGGTGCTGCTCTACGTTGGTCTTGAAGATAAAGATGCTGACAGGGCCTTCCGGTTTGCACTCGATCTCGCCGCCGTCGATTGTGGCAGCCTTGATGCCGAGAGGGCTAGGAGCCGAGTTGATAGCGAACTCCATGAGTTTCTTCACGCCGATATCCTTTCTAGCTGAAAGGCAGAATACCGGGAGAAGTTCGCCCTTCTTCATGCCGAGGGCAAGGCCTTTATTTATTTCCTCGTTGCTGAGGGTAAGTTCTTCAAAGAATTTCTCCATGAGAGCGTCGTCGCCTTCGGCGGCCTTCTCCATGAGTTCCTGGCGCATCTCTTCTGCCTCGTCGGCATACTGTGCAGGAATCTCGAGCTCCTCACGGGTACCGTTGTCGTCCTTGAAGTGGTAATACTTCATTGCAATAAGGTCGATGAATCCCTCGAATCCCGGACCCGGGTTGACAGGGAACTGGACGAATACGACCTTTCCGCCGAACGACTCCTTGATCGAGTCGCGGGTGCCTTCCCAATTGGCTTTCTCGTGGTCAAGCTGGTTGACTGCGAGCATAAGTGGCATGTTATAATCTGCAGCGTGACGTGCGAAGATCTCTGTTCCGACCTCGACACCCTGCTGAGCGTTTACTGTAAGGATTGCACTCTCGCAAACCTTGAATGCTGAAACTGCACCGCCCACGAAATCATCAGATCCCGGTGCATCGATTATGTTGAACTTGGTGTTCATGAACTCGGCGTAAAGCGGAGTCGCATAAACAGATTTCTGGTTGTTCTGCTCGAATTCGGTATTGTCTGATACGGTGTTCTTGCCTTCGACGGTACCTCTACGGTCAATTACTTTTCCTTCGAATAGCATAGCCTCCGCAAGTGTGGTCTTACCGGACTTCGAGCTTCCTATGAGTACCACGTTGCGGATGTCTTTGGTTGAATAAGGTTTCATCTTATGTGTAAATTATGTGTTGATATTAAAGGCTATCTTCGCAAATCTAAACAATTTAAACCGTATTAACAATAAAAAAGAAATCTATTTCCATACCCCCGCCCGAAGGGCTCCAAGCAGGGTTTCGCCCGACATTCCGAGCTCCTCGCGTATGCGCGCGTCGAGCTTTTTCCGGTCGGCTCCGATAAGGGCGCAGAGCACCGGAAAAGTAGCGGCCGGGTTCATATGGATATCCTTCTCGATAATGAGTCTTCCGAACTCTTCGTAATCTGTCTGGTTTTCAGTAGCATTCATGGCAATTCTTTTTCCGCAAAGCTGCGATATTGCAAGCAGAATTCCAAGTCCGGAACCGCCCGGAAAGCCAAAGATTGCGCAACTTGTTATCATTTTTAATCAGATTTTCTTATTTTTTATATCCATGTGCATATAATTGCTATGCAGTGCATAGAAAACATGAGCAACATTTGCGGCTCTTAAGCGGTACTTTTGCCTAAACTCTATTTGCATGGACGAGCGGATATTCAGGGAAAAACTCAGGAAGGCCCGTAAGGGCATGGGACTGTCCCAGGAGGCGATGGCCGAAAAACTGGGGCTCGACCGCAATACCTATGGCAATATAGAAAGAGGGAAGACACGTCTCATATACGACCATCTCGGCTCTATTCTAGAGATTCTCGATATCTCAATAGAGGATCTTATCACCGAAGGACAGCCGGAACCGCGGAAAAACGACGCTGTCCTGAGCGACGTGTGCGAGCAGTATGAGACCCGGCTTGACGCCGCTCTGAAAGAAAATTCCGCCCTCCGCTCCCGGATCTCCGAGCTCGAGGACATAATCCGCGACAAGACCGAAATAATCTCCTATCAGAAAGCACGTATATCCTCTCTCGAAAGTCCCGAAAAATGATTATCTTAGCAGTCTGTTACGTAATCGGGGATGCATAAAGAGATAACTCTACGGAACTATTTGAATGACAATCTTATAGAAGCCGGGTGCGACGAGGCCGGAAGAGGCCCGCTCGCAGGTCCGGTCTATGCCGCCGCAGTCATCCTTCCCGCTGACTTCCACCATCCGCTTCTCAATGATTCCAAGCAGATGACCGAAAAAGCCCGCGAGACCCTCCGCCCGATAATCGAGAAAGAGGCCGTGGCATGGGCCGTTGAGGCTGTCTCTGCCGCCGAGATCGATGAGATCAATATCCTGAACGCTTCGATCGCCGGCATGCAGCGCGCAGTACTGAAACTCGCCGTCCGTCCCCAGTTTCTGCTGATCGACGGCAACAGGTTCAAACCCCTGCAGGACATTCCCTACAAGACCGTTGTCCATGGAGACGCGACCTTCGCCTCAATCGCCGCCGCCTCCGTCCTCGCGAAGACCTACAGGGACGAGTTCATGCGCAATCTCGCCCTCCGGTACCCGGAATACGGCTGGGACAGGAACATGGGTTATCCGACGAAGGAACATATAGAGGCGATCCGCCAGTTCGGCTATACCGAGTGGCACAGAATGAGCTTCCACCCGAAGGAGCTCGAACCGACATTATTTTAAAAACATAATAACTATTGCAATGAGAAAAATCTTATGCTCACTGGCAGCACTTCTTGTACTCGCCACCGGCGCCAGAGCCGATGAAGGTATGTGGCTGCTCCCGCTCCTCCAGAAGATGAACAGCAAGGTCATGAAAGACATGGGCTGCAAACTTTCTGCAAAGGACATATACGATATCAACAACTCCTCCCTCAAGGACGCGATTGTCCAGTTCGGCGGCGGTTGCACAGGCGAGGTCATCTCCGACCAGGGCCTCCTCGTAACTAACCACCACTGCGGATACAGCAGCATCCAGGGCCTTTCCTCTCCGGAGCACAACTATCTCGAGGACGGATACTGGGCAATGGACCGCACTCAGGAGCTTCCTGTACCGGGTCTTTCCGTGCTTTTCATGGAAAGGATGGTCGATGTTACCGCAGACCTCGCAAGCCTTGAAGGCGAATCCCTCAAGGCAGCTTCCGACTCTCTCGTCAGGATTTTCAACGAGGCCAATCCGAACTGCGAAGCCATGATCCAGCCTTTCTACAATGAAAACGTATACTATGTAATCGTATATAAAGAATACACCGACGTCCGTTTTGTAGGAGCACCTCCTGCATCGGTAGGCAAGTTCGGCGGCGAAACCGACAACTGGATGTGGCCGCGCCACACCGGCGATTTCTCCATGTTCAGAATCTACGCCGGAAAGGATAACGAGCCGGCCGCATATTCCGAGGAGAATGTCCCTCTCCGTCCGAAACGCTCCCTCAAGATATCCCTCGCCGGAGTAAAGGAGAATGATTTCTCCTTCGTGATGGGCTATCCGGGCAGGACTCAGCGCTTCCAGACAGCCGATCAGCTCCGTGCGATGATGGATGACCACGCGATTTCCGTTGCCGCCCGCACCGTCCGTCAGAACGTCATGCTCGAAGGCATGGAATCGGATCCTGTAATCCGTCTCCAGTACGCCAACAAATATGCCTCTTCTGCCAATGCATGGAAAAAGTGGCAGGGTGAGGAACTGGCTTTCGGCAATCTTGATATCATCGGCCGCGAAAGACAGAAAGAGGCTGATTTCATGGCCTGGGTCAATGCCGATCCTGTCAGAAAAGAGAAATACGGCTCTGCTCTTGCGGATCTCAGCATGGTCGTGGATTCTACCAAGAAGGCCGAGCAGGATGTCACTCTTCTTGCCGAGAGCATATACAAGATCGGACCTGTATCTATCGGCGTCGCCTTTGCAAGCGCCTATGCTGAAGCGCTGAGGTCCGGTGTCGATTCTACATCGGCCCTTAACGGCGCTATCGCGGCAGCCGAGGCCGGGTTCAAGGATTACAATTATGATCTCGAAAAGAAGATAGCGCTCGCGATGCTTGAATTCTATCGCGAGAATGCAGATGAGTCTCTCTACCTCAATGAGCTCGGGGATTTCGCGAACATGGATTTCAAGGCTTATGTCGATAATCTCTTTGACGAAAGCTGTTTCGCTTCTGTGGAGAATCTCCGTAAGCTTGAAGGAAAGCCTCTTTCCGAAACAATGCTGAAAGACCCGGCCATGGCTTTCTACTATGCAATCGTTGACAAGATCATCAGCCGCTATACAATCCTTTCAAAGTATGAGGAGAAAGAAGCAGTCGCATCCAAGGCTTTCACTGCCGGTCTTCTCGAGTGGAACAAAGGCAAAGCTTCATACCCGGATGCCAACTTCACCATGCGTCTTACCTACGGAAAGGTCGGGGGCTATTCTCCTAAGGACGGTATGATCTATAAGCATTTCACGACCCTCAATGGCGTGATGGAGAAAGAAGATCCGGAGAACTATGAGTTCAAGGTCCCTGCCCGTCTGAAAGAGCTGTGGAAGGCCAAGGATTACGGCCGCTATGCCGACAAGGACGGCGAGCTCCATACCTGCTTCCTTACCAACAACGATATTACCGGAGGTAACTCCGGAAGCCCTGTGCTCAACGCCAAGGGCGAGCTTATCGGCCTCGCATTCGACGGAAACTGGGAGTCGATGTCCAGCGACGTCATGTTCGAGCCGGATCTGCAGAGATGTATCTGCGTCGATATCCGTTATGTACTTTTCATGATGGACAAATTCGGTGGCGCAGGCTATCTTGCCGATGAAATGAAATTCGTTAAATAATTGAATATGACAGATAACGAGATACTGTCCGCGCTCCGCGAAGTCCGTCACCCCGGTCAGGGGGACAAGGACCTCGTCGAACTCGGAATGGTCCAGGAAATATCAGCCGGGGACAACCACATAAAGGTTGTCCTGGGCTTTCCTAAACACAGGGATCCTCTTGCCGAATATCTCATCGGCAGCGCCCGAGCTTCTCTTATCCGTAACTCTCCGCAGGGTACGGAGATCGAGGTAAAGGCCGTGGTGCGTGAAGAGGCTCCGGCAAAGAAGAAGCAGAATGTAAATGATCTTACTCTTGACGAGATCAACAATGTCCGCCATATAATCGGAATCGCTTCCGGCAAGGGTGGCGTGGGTAAATCTACCGTTGCCGTCAACCTCGCCGTCGCCCTCGCGCGTCTGGGGTACAAAGTCGGACTGGCAGATGCCGATGTCTATGGCCCTTCGGTCCCTCTGATGACCGATACCGAAGGTGCGGTTCCTGACGCCATGGAAGGTGAAAACGGAAATGAGGTTATCCTTCCTATCGAGAAATATGGGGTCAAGTGGATGTCGATCGGGTATTTCGCCCAGGCCGGGCAGGCTCTCATCTGGAGAGGCCCGATGGCGTGCAACGCGCTTAAGCAGATGATTCTGCAGGTGCGCTGGGGGACTCTTGATTTCCTGCTTATCGACATGCCTCCGGGAACCGGAGATATCCATATCAGTCTCGTGAACGATATCCCGATGGAAGGAGCCGTAATCGTGACCACGCCTCAGGCAGTGGCCCTGGCCGATGTGGAGAAGGGCGTCGACATGTTCCGCAATGACAAGATCAACCGCAAGATTTTCGGCCTCGTCGAGAATATGGCCTGGTTTACCCCTGAGGAGCTTCCGGAGAACAAGTATTATATCTTCGGCAAGGAAGGCGGAAAGAAGATGGCCGAGAAATACGGAATTCCGCTTATCGGCCAGATTCCGATAGTACAGAGCATCCGCGAAAGCGGAGATGCCGGCGAACCTGCAGCTCTCTCATCCCGTCCTGACGGGCTTGCTTTCCTCGAGCTGGCAAACCGTCTGGCCCAGATTGCGGGCTGATCTGCGAAGCGCTAGAACGGACGGCGGCCACCGCCGAATCCGCCACGTCCTCCACGTCCGCCGCCGAATCCTCCTCTGCCCGGACCACCCATTCCGCGACCTCCGCCGAATCCGCTGAAGGTACCGAATCTCCAGGTGAAGCTGACGATTACGTAACGGCCGAGAGTGTTGTTATGGGTCTCGGAATATACGTTGCCGTTGTCGCTGACGCTGAGCGTCTTTGCTTGGTTGAGGATATCATAGGCCCTGAGAGCGACAGTTGCCTGGCGCTTGAATACCTGCATCGAGATATTTGCATTCCAGATATACTCCGGGTCATGACCGGTCGTATAGCCGTTATACCAGTTATAGTTCATGTCTGTCTGGATGGTGAGACCGGAATTGCCGACCGTCCAGTTGAAGGAGCCGTTGACCTGATTGTTCCATGTCCTCGCCGTGCTGTTGTTTGCTGCCACTGTGTACCATGATTTTCTGGTATTTGTGGCACCTCCGGCGCGGATCTCGAGATAGTCATTCCTGTAAGTGAGGTTAAGCCTCTCCATCAACATCCAGGTCTGAGTATGGTTCAGCGTGAACTCTTCGTAATCCTTCTTTCCAAGATCAGGGAAGGTCTGGTGGAAGAGCTCATAGTTGAAATCGGTGATAGAGCCGCTGACCGGGTCCGTTGTCATGAACCTGCTGGAATCGAATCTGCCGCCGATATATGTGTAGCTTGAATTATAGCTGGTGTTGAACATGTTGAAGATGCTGAAGTTGGACTTGGCGATCGGGGTATTGAGGAAGCCCATGATACTTCCGTTGGCGGAAGACGGACCGTTGACCGGCAGAGAATAGGTAGCGCCGTTGGTACCGTACCAGGAAGTGTTGATCACAGGATTGATCGTCATGCCTCCGTTAAGAGAAATCCTCAGCGAAGTGAAAGTAGCCCTGTCCATGAAGCTATACTCCGAACGCATGTTGTGGCTGAAATATGGTTTGAGGTATGGGTTACCGAAGGACATCCTCAGCGGATTGCTGTTGTCGAGCACCGGCATGAGCTGCGAAGTGCTTGGCTGTGAAGAGCGTCCGTTGTAGAAGAGTCTGACGTTATTGTTGTCGTTGATGTCATACATGACCCTGGCGCGCGGAGCGAAGTTCAGCACCTTGTCGTGGTAGGTGTTTCCGTTGGTCGTATTGTCCGTGATCGTCGGCATGAGACCGAAACCTACCTGGGCGGAGAGTTTCTCGTTCTGGAAGAGCAGGTTGGCCCCGATATTCTGGGTGATGTTCTTGTTGACAACGCTGTTGGAGTAAGCATTGTTGACGGTCTCTCCGCTGCGGTTGTAGCCCAGCGCGCTTTCGCCGACAGAGTATCCCTCCCCGGAGTCGTAGGTCGTCTTTTCAGACGTCGACCTGTTCCAGCGATAGGAGTAGTTCCCCTCGACATAGAAATGGTTGCCGATAGGCTCGGTGTATGTGAAGTTGCTGAAGATTGAAGAGTTCTTCTGGTTCTGGTCGTAACGCTGGTTGACGATATCGTTCTTGATTATCGAGTTGCCCTCGTCGTCGTAGTTGCCCGTCAGCGACTGGTTGAAGCCGTCAGTAGTGTTGTCGCTGTAGTTGAATCTGGCGTTGACGGTAAGAGTCCTGCCCGGAAGACCAAGCCTCTGGCGGAGGAGGAAACGGCCGCTTGCGGAGACGTTGTCGTTCTTTCCGGTGTTATTGTTGAATCCTTCGTTGGTGGAAGTGATATTGTTCTTCTTTGTGCTGAATCTGGAGAGTTCCTGGAAATCGCCGTTTCCGAAGTTGATTGACGGCTCGAAGAGAATCGAAGTGCTCTTCGAGAACTGATGCTCGAGTCTCATTCCGAAACGATGGCCATAAGAATTGGTAGTGCTGGTACCGTTCTCCAGATAGTTGAGAGTGCTGCCGTCCGTGAGGAAGGTATTGCGGAGGCTCTCCTCCTCGACGAAGCGCTGGCTGCCGTTGTAGAGATAGTTGCCGCCGATGTCCATCTTGTCGTCGAACAGGGTCCAAGCGCCATTGAGACCGCCCATCCAGGAAGTGGTGATGCCGGATCCGGTGCCGAACATTCCGCCACCCATGCCCATTCCGCCGCCGCGCATATTGCCCATCATTCCTCCGGCGAGATCGTTGAATCCACGGTTGTTGGTATTGTTGCCGTTGAGGACGATGCTTATCTGGCTCTTGTCAGTAAAACGGCCGGCAAAGAGGGATCCCTCGTATCTCCAGTCATCGTCCTTCATCGAGATTCCTTTCAGGCCATTTTCAGGAATATCATGGCCGCCTCCGGCAGCTGCGTTTCCGAAGATACCGTTCATCATGCCCGGACGTACGGAGAGGTCCAGCACGGTGGTCTCCTCGCCGTCGTCGATTCCTGTGAACTCAGCCTGCTCGGACTTCTTCTGGACAACTTTGATCTTGTCTATCATGTTGGCCGGGAGGTTCTTGGTAGCAATCTGAGGGTCGTTGAGGAAGAACGTCTTGCCTGCTATGGTGATCTTTTCGATTGTTTTTCCGTTGGCGGTCACAGTACCGTCAGAAGACACCTCGACGCCCGGAAGCTTCTTGAGGAGGTCTTCCAGCATATCGCTGTCAGTAGTCTTGAAAGAGGAAGTATTATACTCTACCGTATCCTTCTTGATCACGATCGGGTTGCCTACTCCTGTAACTTTAGCGGCTTCAAGGAGTACATTGTCAGGACCCATCTTGACTGCGCCGAGATCCACGTTTCCATCGACTTTAATTTCCTTCTCATAGGCCTTGTAGCCAAGGAGTTCAGCCTTGATAGTATAGGTGCCTGCCTTAACTTTCTCAATTGTGGCTTTACCATTTTCGTCCGTAAGGGCATATTTCGACGCCTTTTTTTCGCCGCTCTTTGAAAGCGATACCGTAGCGAAAGCGACAGGTTCGCCGCTGATTTCATCAGTAAGGGTTATCGAAACATTGCCCGGGGCCTGCGCGAAGGCCGGAAGCGAGATTACGGCCAGAAGGCCGATGAGAAGAGTCTTGAAAAGTCGCATGTTTATATTTATATCTAACTAACCGGACTTTTAGACACTTCTTCTCCGGCAAGGTTTAAAACTATTTGTAGAAATTTTTCTTGAATGCTTCGAATTCCCCTTTCCCGAGTACGCAGCGCTCCCAGAACGCCCTCAGGAAGCCGGTTCCATACCCCACGAGCTGTACGAACGCGGCCGCGACAGCCAGCGCTCCGATCTTCGCCGCCTTCGGCAGGGGGCTCTGACGGCTTTCCTTGACCATGGCTTCGCCGAATACGGCAACGACGAACAGCATGAGCAGCGGGATCATGACAACGGGCAGTATCGGGACCATGAGAAGGCCTACCGTGAAGGCCGCCGGCAGCAGGTGCACTGCCTTCAGCGATTCAGGGTATTTCTTGTAGAGATTGATCCTGGCGATGCCGGAATTATGGACCTGGCGGAAGAATTTCCTAAGGTCGGTGCGGCGCTTGTGGTAGACCCAGGCGTCCGGGAAGAGGCGGCATGAATGTCCCCCCTTGAAGATCCTGATGCTGAGGTCTATATCTTCGCCGAATCGCATCTTGGAGAAGCCTCCGAGCGAGGCATAGACGTCCCTGCGTATGCCCATGTTGAAGCTCCTCGGGTAGAATTTGTCAAGCTTCACGTCGCCGCCGCGGATGCCGCCGGTGGTGATGAAGGCCGTCATCGAGTAGCTTATCGCTTTCTGGACGTCGGTGAACGACGGGTGGGACCTGTCGGGACCGCCGAATGCGTCGCATGGCTCCCGGTCGAGCTCTTCCGAGACTGCGGCGAAGTAGTTTTCGGGGACGATCACGTCGGAGTCGAGTATTATGAGATATTCGCCGGAGGCTCTTTCGGCGCCGTAGTTGCGCGTCTGGCCCGGGCCTGAGTTCTCCTTGACATAGTAATGCATGTCAAGCCGGTCTTTGTATCTTTCGACTACATCGGCGCATGGTTTCGCGGACCCGTCCTCAACGATTATGACTTCGAAGTCTTTGACTGTCTGGGTGGTAAGGCTCTGGAGGAGCTCGTCGACCTCGTCTGGGCGATTGAAAACTGGTACTATGATTGAATATCTCATTACGCGCTGCGATTGGTAAATGCGAAGATAATAATTATATTTGAAGAATCATTCACGATGAAAAGGTTCGCAATCATATTGATGTCCCTGTTCCTGGCGGTCTCAATGTCCGCTCAGGAGCATATGACTTTCGAGGGGCTGGAGATTAAGGGATTCTCCCGTAATTTCATCCATAATCTGCGTTCGGTGAAGTTCAAGCAGCAGAAATCCGGGGCTATCGAGGGAAAGCATCTCGGCGAGAAATGCGAGCTCTATCTTGTAGTCACGCCGAAGACAGACAAGGTCTATATGGTGGCCGTGGCCTATCCGATCTGCCCGAGCTGGCAGTTGCTTAAGACCCGTTACGAGTCCATGAAGTCGAAACTCATAGTCCGCTATGGATTGCCGTCTGTCGAGAGTGAAAGTTTCCTTCCTCCTTATACGGAAGAGGACGGAATCAATGCCGTCGTCAAGAAGGGCTGCGCCTATATCTCCACATTTGTGACAGACGCCGGCGAGATCTCCATCTCGATTTCCGAAGACGCCCGAGTCTACATCTTCTACACCGACAAAGCCGGAAGCCTCCAGTCCCAGGAAGAAATGCTTCCTGACCTGGGGGTCTATAATGGACAGTAAGTTGTTTTTTTCATAAATAAACTATAGCGACTATGAACGATACCTTATTATGCAAGTGTCCAAACAATATAATTGCAGACACCGTATGTGACATTCTTAATGTTAATGGCATAGAATCACGTCGGCATGATGAAACAATGGATCAACGAACTGGGGCTTATGGCCCAGTTCCCGGGATTGCTATATATGTGTTCGAAAAAGATTTGGAAAGAGCGCAGGCCCTAACAAGACCTGTTTTCGACAATCATGCTGAAGACACAGCCTTTATTTGCCCGAAATGCGGAAGCGAGAATGTGGAACCCATCATGGGGAGAAAAGACAATTCAGCATTGTTGATTGCTGCGGTTTTCTTCTTCCTTTTTCCGGGTCTTTATCTGTTCCAAGGAGAAGAATACGGCATCAAGTCAGAGGCTGTAGATGTCATCGCTATCATACTCTTCGTTGCCGGCCTTGTTATAATGTTTACATATAACCGCGTCTTTGCAAATTATCATTGCAAAGACTGTGGCAAAAAATTCCATCACCTATAGCCTAGTCGCTCTTGTGACTTATTGCTTTTTGAGAAACATAGTATTTGTATAGATACCAGTAAAGTAACATCTCAATACGTCTTTGCTGCATCCTATACATTCTATTTACATGCATGTGAATTACGCTTGTCAGTTCATTTCCGTTTATTGTCGAGATAAAACTGCCAAGCGAGCTTACGTTCTTGGTATATTTGGATATCTCCTTGTCCCACCAAGTTTGCTGCCTTTCTTTATTTAGGCAGTCAAATACTTCCTTTCTTACATTGCGGTATTTTGCGTTCAGCATATTCCGGATAGAATCATTAGACTGATAGATTTCTTGAAAATACGCCTTTCTGTTCCGGTCCGAAAAAATTATTTTATCGTCAAGGGTTAATCCTCGCGAATCTAGCAATGTATCAATGAATTTCAAACTTATATCGTGCCGCTGGGTATCCAGACATTCAAGTCTTTTAAGGCAATTTGAAACGAGGCAACTATCATAGTAGAACATCCTCTCAAAGAATACAATATTGTCGCCGCCATATCTTTCGACCTCTCGGGCATAAGTATCAAGCTGAATTGTCGTTATCGTTAGGTCTCTCACATATTTTTCAAGCTTCTTTCTCATCTTATCCATGATGATGCCGCAGTCCTTACTTTGACAATGTAACCTCAATCTGATATGATAGTTCGGATCCATATATCGAATAAAGAAAAACGAATCAACCAATCCCTTTCGTCTGAGAGAATTCACGGCAGGGATTAAATCGCATATAAGTATTTGCTCTATTATCTTGGGACCGGAATAGATTTTATAATAAATCCATTCGCTACCTGCTATAAAACGTCTCTGTACCATACTACTGTTCTCTATACAAATTAAGAATTATTTCATTAGTATAATAACTGCCGTCCTTAGAACAAACAAGGTTTTTATTGCTTGAACTATATAGGAATTCTTCAAGAGTAATTACCTTTTTCTTAGTTAATTCTTCACATAACAAGTCTAAGGAGTACTCTTTGTTGAAGTTGATATATAGTTTGTTGTCACCAACAGTTAATAACACCTCGTCCGGAAGACCGACCTCATTCTTATATTTTAGGATCTTTTCTGAATCCACGCCTTCAGGAAATAGATTCATGCCGACTAACCATCTTGCAGGCATTAGTATTATATTATGATACGAAATGCGGGGGAGAAATGGCTTCTGATTAAAGAAAGGGTTCCATTCGAAATAGTAATAATGAGCTTCTTGATTTATATAGTCTGACAAGAAACTATAAATCGGAAGTCCTGACATGTAATTATGAGCCGTTGATAGCATCGGAATAATCTCCTTATTATATTTTTTGGAACGTAATACGATTCTCTGGCCCCTTGGAATAGATATCATAATATCATCAACCGGGATTATAGTTCCTCCATGCGCCTCGCTCGGATTGGATAAGTAGCAAATAGTATATTTCCTATTATTGGGATGCATTTGAATATTACCAATTCTATCTTCTGGAAGATGAGCTACCTCCGCTACAATCTTGTCGCCATAGATATCAACATCGTGGTCGTTTATTTCATTAACAAGTTTCTCTATGTCTCTTTCCAGATATTCAAATCTGGAAAGCAATCTGGAGCTGACTCCGCCATATAGTCCTTTTAGCAAGATTGTTGGATTTTCATCATTTGATAACACCGAGAACAAGGCGCAACACTGAGACATCGATAAGTCGCTATCCTTAAAAGCTTTAAGATCCTCGTCAGTAATCTGGATCTCTTTGCTCCCTGTTTTAAGTGACTCCTCGTATTTTTGTAGGATTAGTGCTGATGCTGGATTAAACTTAAATCCAGAGTCGCTTTCTGATTGTGAAGGGGTTGGCAACCCTTGTAACAATTGATTAATGTCTCCGTTTTGTTCTGTCCATTTCCCGTATCCTAGACCCACCTGAGGATCTAATGCCACGACTAGAGGGATTTCTTGTTCTTCATATTTATCATAGAACTTTTTTCTAAAACCGCTAAAGAAATCTTGATTCTCCCTTATCGGAAATTTTGAGAACAGATACAAACATTTATTTATAGCATCAATTATATTACGTCCTATAATTCCTTTCTCGGTTTTGTTTAATGTGTCAACATGTATAAAAGCTCCCTCCTTACCTATATGGCTTGAAGATAATAAATCATATATTCTGTTAAGAGACTCTTCCTTTTTGCCAAATTCTGACGCGTCACAGTTTGATAGAAAGTTTATTATCGAATCAATAAAACTGGTGTTGATATTAATTGCACTTAATTTATTTTTCAATTGGTATATCAGGTCCTCACCAACCACGGATGGCTCCAGGCTGCTTACCAAAATCTGTTCATTTATCAGTTCATTAATGAATTCTCTTGCCTCGTTATCCGAAGCACCTGTTTCCTTAATAAGCAAAGCCTCTATCTGGCTTATCCGTAAAGGTTGTTTCTTGAGTTCTTTTAAGACTTTACTCAGGTAAGATGGACAAATAATCTCAGAAAAAAAGTATTTCCGTCTTACTTTGTCGAATTTATATTCTATATATCTCAGATTATTCGATATGAAATAGGATGAGGTGTTCAAGTGGTATGTTAAAGAATTCCTGACTTCCTGTTGCGCTTCCAATAAACGTATGTACTCGCAAAGGTAGTTCATGTCTATTCTGGAGAATGTCTTATTGTGATCAATGCCTGACATTATTATTATGGACTCATCCATAGGATTAACTTGAATAATATCACATCCGGCAAACGCGCCATAAGGCGTACTTCTGGTGCAACTTCGCAGAAAGAACTTAATCGCAGATTTAGTTGTTTTGTTTGTTGCATTCTTTTTTACGAATAATTCATTATACAAGACAGGACTGGAAATGTATACAGCTTCCTTAAAGGACTGGAGAAAAATAGAGGAATCATAATTATCCAACCTATCAATAAAATTGACAGGATACAAAGGCGTCCTAACTATACATTTATTGTATGTTCTATACTTTTCCATAATTGACGAGGCTATAATAATAGTAGTATTTCATTCCAAGTAATTTTGTCTGGACTGATTAGGGACAAAAAAGATATTCCGACACCAGAAAGTCCTGTCAGCAGGGTGTATTCGTTGTTAAGCTGGCTCGTGTCAAAAGTATCCTGATTGAAATCAATGGTTTCTATTCTGTTGATAGCGTCTTTTAACCAAAACAAGGCACTTTTTTTATAGAGGTTGTCCCCTGTTTTTTGATACCAAAGATTATATAATAAACTGGCTCCACTCGAACCATGACAAAGAGATGCATCGATAATATTTGAATGTGTGAATCTTTTTGTCGTTTTGTTCGCTACGGCCAGAGAAAAATCAATCATTTCCTTGTCTCCTAGAACTATTCCTGCATAATTTAACGCGAATGAAATACCCAAATCACCGTAACACCAGGCGAGTCTTGATTCATCTCTCTGATCAGGGTTATTAAGATCTATCCAGGTGCTAAAAACCGAATAATAGTCAGAAGGATTTTTAGTTTTTATATAGTATCGGTATATTTTCTTTATTAATTGCTCAGCGTTGGGATCATTTGTGACCTCATAATACTTTGCTAAAAAAGCAAGAATTGACGCCATTCCATGAGATAAGCTTAGATTCGCCACTTTTGTATCTTTGTCAAGCGCGCTGTCACTTATAGGTGAAATCCACATACAACTCCCGTCTTCATTCTCGATGCGTGTATCCAAGAGCTTCTCTAACATCAACCGTCCAGATTTTGGACCATATTTGGGGTCGGATAACAAAAAATAATAGGCTATGCCCACCCCTCCATGTAAGAAATCGATATTGTTTATAAAGTAATTCTCATACAGCAGTTTAATATAGGCATCAATATTCGCTAATACTTCATCTATATCATCACATTCGATAAGCTTATTTGTGTTTAAATAGCGAAGGGTCCAACATATGCCGGCTAACCCGCTGCAGAATGTCGGTATCTTCTCATCCTGAATATGCTCCAGGAGTATCTCGGTCTTTTCATTCAGAGCATTTAATATCTCTTCGTCATGGTAGCACTTGTACATTTCAGCAAAATAGAGTATTACTCCGGACAGACCATTTAGTACTCCCCATGTATCGTAATCATTTCTATCTCGCAAATAAGAATAAATCTTGGTCAGTTCCATATCTATAATAGACCGATCCTTCTTTTCTGATATCAAGCTACTCCACTTCATAAGTGTTGATTTTAATATTTGTATATAACTTTTCCTGTGTGCCTCTCATTAAAAGTCCTGGAAATAAACGGCAGAAGCTGATCTCCAGTGTACACGCTGTCTATATGAATCACATATCTGCCATCAACATACTTCTGTGTCACTTCTTCAAGATCCTTCCTTGTACCAAGGCAGTTGCCGATGAGTACGGAATTCGACTTTATAAGATTATAACATGCGTTCTGCAGATTAACAGTTGTTTTATTGTTACTGATTCCACACGTAATGTATCTTGAATTAAAGTTTAAATAATTCGACAAGCAGTCAATATGTATATCAACAAACGGGTCCAAAATTACGTTGAACAAAAGCCCCTCCATTTTACTATTGTCCATAAAATCAGATGGATTAAACACCTTCTTTAAATTAAAATGTCCCTTTAGTTGGTTTGCTCCGTCGGGATGCGTTGTTAAAGCATACAGTTCTATATCTTTTAACTCTTTTAGTATTTCTAAACATCCGAATGCCGTATTTGAAAAAAAAGATGTGACAAGAACTTTATCGCCACTGGTTATATTAGCTTTCTTTACCATTGAGTTAGAGGTCATTGCCGAAAGTGAAAATGCTGCAGCCTCGACATCCGTCATATTGTCCGGGATCTTGATCAGCTCGGATTCCCTAAAACGCTGGATACGCTTGGATGCAATATTCGTAATTATCCCTCCCATTATTCTATCCGTTTTAAATGGATAACAATGATCCGGCATGACCCGATCGCCCCTTTTAAAGGATTTCACTAGCCTTCCAACTTTGATTACTTCGCCGGAAAACTCTGATCCGAAAAAAGAATAATAGTGTTTTTTCTGATCATGACATCTGTTTAGAAATAGTTTTAAATATCCTTTATCTCTGTAATTGCATGAGAATGCATTGATTCTCACAAGAACAGAGAAGTCATCCAAATCTGTTTCATAATGGTTCATTGGGATATCGACCAGCGAGAACCCATATTCATCCTGGTCAATGCTTATTTGAACACCGTCATTGCTGTCCAGCTCGGGCTCGAATACAATGACATTACTATATTTTTCCATGGAGAATAGTATATCTTACGAAAGAATGCAGAAGAACAAAGAAATTATTACTAAAATTTACTTATTTACATCTTGTCATCCAGCTTCCGTACTTGATCGTAGCAAGAACTGTATCCGGAGCATAGACAACATGATCCGGCTGACTGATGTGCTTTTGTCGGGCAACCGTATGACGCACAGTCGTCACAGGCAGATGCAGTAACAGCTATTGTATAAAGAGAGACCAGGCTGATGGTTGTAGGGAATCCGCCATTTACCTCGGTCAATTCTTCTGTTGGCATCTCAGAGAGTGTCAGTTTTTTTAATTGCAGTTTTTTCATTTTAGTGTAATGCGTTAACCCACGCACCTGGGTCCTAAATATTTTATTGACTATAGATAATATCCTTCTGCATTCTATTATCTTAAATCAAATCATTCCTCTTTAGTTTATCAGGGTTAGTTTGCTGAGGATCCTTGGGCTTTTTGACTATTACGCTGCGATTAAGCGGTCCTCCAAATGAAGCAGCGATGACAATCTCTTTTCATGGGTCTATACAAATATAAACACACGTTCGAAAATAAACAACAAGCGGGCATTGCCCGTAATCATTTTGTTTCATGCGATTTCGTATGTAGATAATAGAGACTGATTTAGCCACGCTACTATGTTAGATTGTCAATTCTGAAACATGGAATCCATGGAGGGTTATATGTAACATTTTTTTGTTATAATGCCCCTAAGTATATGACAAAAATTAGAAGACGTCGATTCGATAGCGGTTTGTGAGGTTGACAAGGCACTGGGAGTTGTAGTCCAGTCTATACTTGGACAGACTTACGGCCCTCCGTCCGTGCTTCAGCACCGTTACCGGTTTAATGTTTTCGTTGATATAGACGGAAAGGATTCCTTTTTGGGGATACAGTTTAAGTGCATCTGAATAGTTGTAGGATAAGACACGTCCCCTTAGGAATTGCAGATGAGAGAAGCCGCATTTGGGTATGAAAAACCAGTGAGGCAAGCAACTCGTTCCCCCTAAGATACTTTTCATAATGAGAGGTAGTTAGTCGCAAAAATGCATCAAATAAAAAACCGGGCGGACCGTGATGGTTCGCCCGGTTGATTTATAGAGATTCAATTAGAGTTTTGCTGCAGCTGCAGAAGCGCTCTTCTTGAGTTCGGTCTTGCTGCTTGCCTTTGGAGCAATCCTTGTGGCTTTCTTTGTCTTCTTGAGAGCTGGTTTAGCCTGGATGTTCTTGCCGGCCTTTTCGCGGACAGTGATCTTGCTGTTGGCAGGAGCGTTTGCAGAAACCTTAGCTGCTGAAGATGCAGGAGCCATTGTGAACGGATAGTATGTAAGGGTTTCTCCATTCAGAGTGTAGATCGCTGTAGGATCGCTTTCACCGATAGCATAAATCCTCTGGTATGCAACGGTGTAGTCCCCGTCAGAAAGCTTGATTGTGCCAGGAACGAAGGATGCTGTTCCGTCTGCTCCGATAGAGCCTCTTCCGAGCTCATATGTGCCGGTGATGCGGTAGTACTCACCATCTATTTCGACATTTGCAAGGAAGCAGAGTGAGAAGGACTGGTCAAGGCCAAGGCTTACGCCGGTAGCTGCAGGGTACTTGTCGCTGCCGATGAGAACAAGTTCTCCGGTCTCGGCATCATAGTAGTTAGGAATATTAACCCAGCTATAGCTGAATCCATTCATTCCGGTAATCGTATAGCTCTTGTTAGGAACGTCCTGAGCGATGTTGATGTTGTAAGAAGCATTACCAGTGTTAACGGTCCAGTCGCCGAGCCATGCGAGATAGGCCTCGTCCGGAGCCTCGTACTCGCCGAGAATGCCAGGCAACAGGGAAACATCACCGACAATATACTCTCTTTCGCTCACACCCTTTACTCCGGTCATGATAGCGAAGCCCTCGAGAGGACCAAAAGAATCGGAGCTAGGGATGATCTCGATGGAGCCGTCTTCATTCATTCTGGCCTCGAAAATCCTTGTCTCACCTTCCATATAATCGGTGTTGTCGTAGTATCCGCCACCGAAGGAGGCAAAGACAGCGGCAACCTGTTCGATATAGGTCTCGTCGTCATATTCGAACTCGCCGAGATCCTGGGCGTCGAGAGTAAAGGATCCTCTTTCTGCGTCATAGACGAGAGTAGGGTACACACCGCCATTCGGAACGACATCATTGACTACGAGATTATAGCTTTCGCCAGCGACTTTTTCGGAGATATCCCACTTCTGGAGACCGCCATCGCTTTCATAACTCCAGGTTCCGAGGAAGTCCTCGTATTTGGCAGCGATATGCGGATCTTTGATTTCGAACTCGGAAATAGCATAAGATCCGGTTACCAGACCATCTTCATCAAAACCTGCAGCAATAGCGTAGTATTTGCCTGGTCCAAATTCCTTGAAGGTTTCGCTGGCCGTTGCGTCATTAGTAAGGATGCTTATGATTTCTTCTTTGCTATAGCCGGAGCTGTAACGTGTAATATAGTACTGGAGATCATCAGCCATATAGATAGCACCGAATTCTTCCGGAGCTTCCTCTACAGAGAAATTCTTCAGCTGAGTCTCGGAAATGACTCCGAGGAAGTACCTGTCACTGCCTGAAGATACGGTATTGGTTATCTGCTCAGGATACTGCTCGTCGCCGCTTACCTTTCCGTCATAAGAAACTGACCAGTTGGAGTTGGCTTCAAACTTGACTTCGGTAGCGGAGTTCACGATCATCGTGTATTCGCAGATATAGCTGAAGGTAGTCCAGTCGATTCCGAGGATGCGTACCTCGTCGATGTATCCTTTGACTGTAGCATACTTGCCTACAAGGGCATCGAAGTTGAGGGACTCGAGAGGAGACTCGATGTAGACATTGAAGTTCAACGGAGCCACAAAGAAGTAGTTGCCCTCTTCGTCCTTCTGGATAAGGGCGGTAGTGGCGGTATTGGTGATATTGTAACTCTCGGAATAACCGATATACATCCAAGGCTGGTCAGGAACTTCAACGCCTGCCTTGACAACCTCTACGGAAGCGGCCTTGATATAAGCATATTCGGTATCCTCGTTGGTCTTCTTGACACCGGTGAAGGAGATGCTGTCTCCTACTGCAAGAGCCTTCTCATACTCTACATAGATAGAGTTCTTTCCGTCAGAAACGACGGCGCCCTTCTTGGATGCTGCGAGTACTACAGAACCCTCGATAGCGACTTCCTCGTCATCAGGAAGACCGTCGATAGAAGAGAGGTCGGTAACGCCCGGAGCTGGTTTCTGGACGATGTCGATAGCCTGGAGAACTTCGCCTGTTGTCTCGGAAACTACGCTGATGGTAGCTGCTCGGTAAGAAGCGGTCTCGTTAGGATCGATGGTGATTACATACTCGTAATCCTGGGCGGCCTTGGTCTTTTCGCCTACGTAGAAGTGCTCGAGATATGAGCCTTCGCCGGCTTTACCCTTTCTGATTATATGCAGCCAGTTGATTCCGTCAGGAACAACGACGCTGTGAGCCATGTTGGTGGTGACAGTAAGAGCCATTTCGCCACCGGCTGAAGGAGCCTGAGCTACATCGGCGATCTCTGAAATCTGGCCGGCCTCGAGCTTGATGGATTTGATATTGGTCTTACCCTTGTTGTTGTCGGCGTAAACGAAGATCTTGCCGTCAACCACGTCTGTGGTAGTGATCAGGATATAACCGGTAGTATTGTCAGTCTTGGAAATCTTGGCGGAGATACCTGCAGTAGTGCTGAGCACGTCGACAGTCACGTCGTCGCTCTCGCCTGCGCCCTTGACCTCATACTCGATACCGGCGGTGGAATTGGCGGCTACACCGACAGATGCGAGGTCTCCGTCGTACTTGATTTCAAGGACGAATGGCTTCTCCTTAGGGATCTGGACCTCAGTGCCGTTGATTGTAAGGAGAACATAATCCTCATTGCTGTTGTCGACCTCGACGGTAGTACCGGTATCGGAGATAAGTCCGAGCTTGGTCCAGTTCTGGCCGTCATATGAGATCCACCATGAACCGTCTTCAATTTTGAAGGTAGGGACCACCTGGGTGCATGGGATAGGGTTGCCTTCAGCATCCTTTACGAGTTCGCCTTCGACTACCCAGTAATATACGCCGTCTTCACCGAGCTGGACACCGATAGAAGGAATAGGACCGGTAGGTCCGACTTCGCCCTGAGGGCCCTGCTCTCCAGTAGCTCCCTTCTCTCCATTATATATGGTGACATCCTTACTACCGTTTTTGAAAGTGAGAGTATATCCGATAACATTGCCATCCTTATCCTTCACATCTATGACACCAGTCACATAGTCTTTCTCGTTCAGAGCACTCACGAGGGCGCTGATTCCGGATACGGTTGTGTTGAGAGATTCAAGAGCAGAGACTCTTCCTTCGAGGTCATTGACTTTCTTAACCAATGCGGAGTCGTCATACTCTTTGTTGCAACCGACTGCAAATAAAGCTACAGCAGTCAAAATTGCCCAAATTGTTTTTTTCATGACTAAATAAGATTATAATTTTTATTGAGTAAGTAAATTTTGCTTACAATTTGTAACCTGCCGAAATCCAGTGTAACCCCTATTAATCAGCGAGTTATGTTACAAATATATCAAAAGGTAAGAATAATGCAAAGAAAATCGTATAAATATTAAGCGCCGACATGTTGCCGGCGCTTAATTATAAGTTACATATTGAAAGCGTATCTCGTTTTATTTCAAACGGATAGCGCCACGGATGCGTGTCAGAGCCATTGTCTAAAACGGTCGAATTATAAATTTTTCTCGGTTTTTAAATTTATACGGTGTTCTTTATGTACCCTTCCCTAACTTTGTCATATGAAGAGGACACGGCACAGCGAGACTGACAGCAACAGAGAGGCAGTAGTGCAGGAGATATCATTGAGAAGTTTTTCATGAGTTTGAAGATGAGTATTTTTTTTCTAACTTTGGCGTAGACTTCTAAACTGTCCGAAAATGGGGACACTTATAAGAATCATGAATAGAATTATCCTGACTATCTTTTGCGCTTTCTTTGCAATTCCTTTATTCTCACAAGTCGATTACGAGATGTTGGACTCGCTGACTGAGTATTGGAACAGAAGTCGCGTTGAAACTGTATTACAGTCAAAAATATCCGACCTCTTCGATTATCAGAAGGAGCGGATAATCCCTATGGTCAATCATGCCCTGGAGAAGGATAGCCTGGTAGTTGTATTCCACGCTACCGTTATCAGAAAAGAAATTGATGGAAGAATCGAGCCGGAAATAGAGCTTGAGCAGAATGATTTTCCACTGGATTTGTATTTCCTTAATGACAAAAAGAAATTTGAATTGAGGGTAACATCATATAATGGTGAAATAGGTGTTGTTGATAATAGCTTTGCTTCATTTATGAGAGGTGTGGCTGTCAAACAGAAAAAATCATTCAATTACATTGTCAGGCAAAAACCTGATATGATTCTCGAGTGTAAAGATGTATTCGGCTGCTATTACTATATAAAAAGTGGAACAGTTTACGTAGTCGATTATCTTGAGCACGGCGGGAAGGGCATCCCTATTGACAAAGTGAGTAACTTCAGACTTCCGGAGAAAATAGATTTCGAAGCACTCCTGGCGGATAACTTTACGAGCAGCTATCTGAAAAATGTCGCTAGCAACTATCAGAAGATGCATAAACTTGCAGACTCAAAGTCGAGCGTAAAAATCAGCAAATCAGATTCATTAATGTTTATCCCATGCCTGGTACTTAGAGAAGAAGTAGGACAATGGTGGGATTACCAGAATCCTTCATATAATGCAAAATTTGCTGATCTGGGATATTTCGATATCACCAACTTATTTCCGGAAGAGTTTATGGTCTATGGAACGGATTCCTGGGAGAAATTCTATATAAATACCGGGAACCACAAAAAACCTTATTATACAAAAGCTGATATTCGCAAAGAAGTTGTTGAGAAGGCAAATCAGTTAAAGCCACGCGGAATATTCACCATAAATAACATTCCAGGGTGGTTCTTCATAATCGGAGACAAAGTGGTCTTTCTGGAACTTATTGAACAGGAACTGAATCTTCATGAAGACGCCAGATCATATCTGAAATCGCAGTTCTCGAAACAGGACTTCCAACCGGTGTTCCATGGCGATAAAATATAAGTCAATACGTATAAACGAAAAAGGACTCTGAAAATCAGAGTCCTTTACTTTTTCCGGATATTTACATTTGGCGCTAAAGAGCGTTATAGGCAGATATCTTTTTTTCAGATTTGATCTTTGAAGCGGCTTTGCGGGAATCCCTGCCTCCTTTGGCGATAACAGTCTTTCTTGGTGCTGCGGGAGCCTTATACTCGCCGAGTACTCCCGGCATTGGCGTTATGGAGCCTACGATGTTGCAGTCGTAAGAGTCTTCCTTGTCTCCGGTCATGATTGCAAAACCTTCGAGCGGAGACGAAGTATCCTCGCCCGGGACAATGTCGACGGTGCCGTCATTGAGCATCCGTGCCGTGAAGACCAGGGTGTTGTCTCCCATGTATCGGCTGTTGTCGTAGTACTCCACGTCGTCGAAGGTGTAGAGCGTTCCGACCCTCTCAAGATATGTCTTTCCGTCTTTCTCATATTCTCCGAGCTCCTGCATTTCGAGCACGGCAGTGCCGTTCTCCTTGTCGTAAGAGAGTACGGGGAGATTGCCGCATTCCGTAGATACTCCGTCGATGCAGAGGTAATAGCTCTCGCCGGCCTCTTTCTCGCTGATTACCCATTTCTGGTTGTCTCCGAAATCGGTGGTATAGCCCCATGTCCCGAGGAAATCCTCGTAAGATGCTGCTACATGAGGATCCTCGATCTCGAACTGGGAGATTGCATATGATCCGGTTGCATAACCGTCAGCATCGACACCGCCTATAGCTACATAGTAGATGCCCGGCTCAAACTTGGAGTAGAAGTTAGGAGTGCTTCCTACGTAGGTAAACGCTTCGTAGATCTCCTCCTTGCTGTGGCCCAGAGCATAAGCCGACAGACCATACTGGATGTCGTCAGCGGCCATGATTGCGCCATAGACGCCGGCCTCAGTCTCTACAGGGAACTCCTTGAGCTTCTCGTCCGTGAAGATTGTATATGCATAGCGCTCGGTATCTCCGCCGGTGACTGTGGCATAGAAGGCCTCTGGATAACCAGGATGCTCGTCGCTTCTTCCATCATATCTGACAGACCAGTTGTCCTTCTTCACGAAGTTGACTTCCTCCACCGAGTTTACGATGAAACTGTAGTCGAAATCGAAGGTGAATGTATCCCAGTTGAAATCGCCCATCTCGACCTCATCCATGTAACCCTTGAGAGTGACATATTTTCCTACATACGAATCAAGGTTGAGACTCTCGAGCGGGGTCTCGATGCGCACGACGAATCTCATAGGGGCATAGAAGAAGAATCCTTCGTCGTCCTTCTGGAGAAGAGCCGTCGTGCCGGTATTGGTTATATAATAGTTCTGGGCATAGACGATATATCTCCACGGGCTGTCAGGAGTTGCGACGCCCTGCTTCAGGACATTCACTCCGGAAGCCACGATATATGGAGCCATAGCTTTCTCGTTGCTCATCTTGACGCCGATGAAAGACACGCTGTCGCCCACGGCAAGAGTCTTCATAGACAAGATATGGATAGTATTGAGCCCGTCTGAAATTACGGCGTCACTCTTGCCTGCGGCCAGCACGACTGCTCCGTTTACGGAAATCTTGGTGTTGTCAGGAAGATTGCCGATAGAAGCGAGATTGGTTACTCCCTCGGAAGGCTTCTGGACAACGTCGATAAGCTTGAGGACATTGCCTGAAGCGAAATCGATTATTCCGACGTTGGAGAAACGGTAGCCTGAAGTAGCGTTCGGATCCACAACGGCAGTATATTCATAGGTTTTGGTGCCCTTTGTCTTCTCTCCGACAAAGAAATGGTCGCAATAGTTGCCCTCGCCGGCTTTGCTTTTTGCGGAAACATGGATCCAGTCGATTCCGTCAGGGACTGCCGCTACAGCCTCGTAGTTGGTCTCGACAGTGATGCCGAACTCGCCTCCGTCAGGCTCGATCTGGGCTACTGGGGCTATTTCGGAGATCTGGCCGGCCTCGAGAGTAATTGACTTGATGTTGGTCTTGCCCTTGTTGTTGTCGGCATATACGAAGATCTTGCCGTCGACTACGTCGGAAGTGTAGATGACGATGATGCCGGAGGTCTCGTCGATCTTGGAGATCTGGGCAGTGAGACCGGCGGTAGCGTTCAGGATGTCAACAGTCACGTTGTCATTCTCTCCGGCTCCGATGATCTCATACTCTACTCCGATTGTGGCGTATGCGGATGCGCCGACAGCGTTGATGTCTCCGCCATAAATGATATTGAGGGAGAATGGTTTCTCTTTAGGGATGCGGACTTCGGTTCCGTTGATGGTAATGAGGACATAATCCTCGTTGCTGTTGTCGACGTCGACGGTGGTGCCGGTGTCTGAGATAAGTCCGATTTCCGTCCAGCTCTGGCCGTCATATGAGATCCACCATGAACCATCTTCGATCTTGAATGTAGGAGCGGCGGCCGTGCAGGCGACAGGATTGCCGTCAGCATCTTTCAGAAGCTCGCCTTCGACGGTCCAGTAGTAGAGGCCGTCCTCTCCGAGCGTGACTCCTATGGACGGAGTTGCGCCGACGCTTCCGGTCTCACCCTGCGGACCTTGTGGACCGGCTTCACCTTTCTCTCCATGGTAGATGGTGACAGTATTCGACTTGGAGAAAGTGATGGAGTATCCGATGACCGTTCCCTTTTCATCCTTGACTTCGATTACCCCGGTGACATAGTCTTTCTGGCTCAAAGCGGTTACGATGTCGCTGATACCGGCCACTGTGGTGTTCAATGCTTCGAGTGCCGAGACCCGGGCCTCTAGGTCATTGACCTTCTTTTTCAATGCGGAGTCGTCATACTCCTTGCTGCAACTGGCTGCGAGTAAGGAAACGGCAGCTAAAATTGCTAAAAGTGTTCTTTTCATGACTGTTTTTGTTAAAAATGTATTAGAGTAAGTGCGTGTTTGGTTACAAATCGCAAGAAGGGAGGTTTCCAAGTCGCCCTAAATTCAAGTTTTTTTGCGGTGCAAATATATCAAAACCGAGCAGAATGACAAAGGAAATAAAAAATTTAAAGCGCCGGCTGGATGCCGACGCTCTAAAAACAGGTTACAGACTGAAACCGGTCCTTATTTTTCCTCGATATGATAGCACCATCCGTGCGTATCTTCAAGCTCTCCGAACTGGATGCCGGTAATGCGCTTGTACAGTTTCGTGCAGATCTCGCCGACCTCTCCGTCAGGCATGAAGCGATACGACTTCTCGACCTTGTCCTCCTCGAGGACTGGCTTGATGTCGATATGGGACATAGGAGTGATGACAACTGCGGTTCCGCAGGCTGCGGCCTCATCGAAATCAGCGAGCTCCTCGACCCTTACCGGGCGTTTCTCCACTTCCATACCAAAATCCGCAGCCACTTCCTGCAGGGTCTTGTTGGTTATGGAAGGGAGGACGCTGTCGGAAAGCGGCGTAATATACTTGTTGCCCTTGATCGCAAAGAAATTGGACGAACCGAACTCGTCGATGAACTCCCTTGTACCTGAGTTCAGATAAAGCAGCTCGGTATAGCCCTGGTCATGGGCAGTCTTGTAAGGCTTGAAAGTAGCGGCATAGTTAGCTCCGATCTTGTAGCTTCCGGAACCCTTAGGCGCAGCGCGGTCGTAGTTGCCCGGAATCACGCCGGCGAACGATTTCAGATGCTCTCCATAATATGAGCCCGCAGGCGCGCAGATCACTGCGAAATAAGCCTCAGGATATGGTACCAGCTGCATCTGAGGATGTACTCCGAAAAGCATAGGACGGAGATAGAGGGAAGCCTGATGGCCGTAAGGCGGCAGGAACTCGAGGTTATTCTGGACGCAGAGAGTGCACATCTTGATGAAGAGGTCCTTGTCCGGAGCCGGGATACCGAGGAATTTGGCGGTACGCTGCATACGTGCGGCATTCTGGTCCGGGCGGAATATAGCTATACGTCCGTCTTTCTGGCGGAAGGTCTTCAGACCCTCGAAGCAGGAAATCGCATAATGGAAGACCTGGGCGAACGGGTCAAGAGTGAATGAGAAGTTTTCTGTCGTTTCGACAGGCGACCACTTGCCATCTTTGTAGTGGGAAAGAACTACGGTACGGGTCCTGTAGGCATCAAAGCCAAGTTTATCCCAATTGATTTCTGACATATTTAATTGATTTTTAGATTCTTGAAGCAATCCAGTCTCCTACCTCCGAGGTACTCAGAGCCTTGCCGTCTCCGGCGAGGTCCTCGGTCACGGCACCGGCATCGATTGAAGCGGCTACGGCCTTGCGGATAGCCTTGCCCTCCTCCATCAGCCCGAAAGCATACTCGAACATCATAGCGGCGGACAGTATCGCTGCGACAGGATTGGCGATGTTCTTGCCGGCTGCCTGAGGATAAGAACCATGGATAGGCTCGAACAGGCTGGTATGGGCTCCGACAGACGCGGAAGCGAGAAGACCCATGGAACCGGAGATACAGCTGGCCTCGTCCGTAAGGATATCGCCGAAAGTATTCTCCGTCACCATGACATCGAAGAACTTAGGACAGCGGATCAGCTGCATGGCGGCATTGTCAACGAACATATAATCGACCTGGACCTCCGGATACTGCGGCTCCATCTCCTTGGCGACCTGTCTCCACAGACGCGACGACTCGAGCACATTGGCCTTGTCCACGACCGTCAGGTGCTTGCGGCGGCGCATTGCATACTCGAACGCCAGCTTCAGGATTCGCTCAACCTCATTTCGGCTGTAGATACATGTATCATAGGCGGTGTCGCCGTTGTCCTTGCGGCCCTTCTCGCCGAAGTACATGCCTCCGGTCAGCTCGCGGATGCAGAGGAAATCGGCTCCGTCGACCAGCTCCTTCTTCAGAGGGGACTTGTCCACCAGACCCTTGAACGTCTCGACCGGGCGGAGGTTTGCATAGAGTCCGAGCTGCTTGCGGATTGCGAGCAGTCCCTGCTCCGGACGTACCGGCGCTGTCGGATTATTGTCATATTTAGGGTCGCCCACAGCGCCGAAAAGCACTGCGTCGCTGGCCATGCAGATGGCGTGGGTTTCCTCCGGATAGGCATTGCCGAAACGGTCGATCGCACACGCTCCGACATAGCCGAAGGTGTACTCGACTTCATGGCCGAACTTGCGGCATACTGCATCTACGGCCTTTACGGCCTGCTCGACAACCTCCGGACCGATTCCGTCGCCGGGGAGTTTAGCTATTCTGAGTTTCATAAATATGTTTTTAAATTTCTATCATGTTAAGCATCTTCATCGTGGCCTTGATCGCCGCTTCAGTCTGGTCGGAATCGATTCCTCTCGTCTTGAAGCCGCGGCCGTTGAGGTCCCAGGAAATCGTGGTTTCTACGAGAGCGTCCGTCTTGCCTCCTGGGGGAATTTTAACTACATAATCGGTAAGCTTTGGATGCTGTTTTCCGAGACGGTCATAGATTTTCCAGAGAGCCTTCATAAAGGCATCATACTGTCCGTCACCGGCGGCGGATTCCTCGTACTCGTTACCACAGATGTTAAGTCTTAGATTAGCCAGGGGCCTCATGCCACGGGTCAGCTGAAGATTATAATTCACAATACGGATATTCTCGCGCGCAGCCGAGAAGTCTCCTTTAAGCACGTCTGCAATGATGAATGGAAGATCCTCCGGGCTGAGGCTCTCCTTCTTGTCGCCGAGTTCCACGACCCTTTCAGTCACGAGCTTCATCTGCTCAGCCGTAAGGCTTATTCCCATCTGCTCCAGGTTCTTTACGATATTGGCCTTGCCGCTGGTCTTGCCCAGGGCGTAATGCCTGTGGCGGCCGAATCTCTCCGGCATGAGGGCGTTCTGGTAAAGACCGCCTTTCTTGTCGCCGTCGGCATGGACCCCGCTGGTCTGGGTGAAGACGAACTCTCCGACCAGTGGCTTGTTGGAAGGAATACGGACACCGGAGATTGTCTCGACATAGCGGCAGACATGCATGAGCTTGCGTTCGTCGAGAGAGTTTCCGATCTTCAGATGGTCGTTCAGGATCCCCACGAGGCTGGAGACCGGCAGATTGCCGGTACGCTCTCCGAGGCCGTTGACTGTCGTGTGGAGACCCTTGACTCCGGCCTTGACGGCCTCGTAGGCATTGGCGGCCGCAAGGTCATAGTCGTTATGGGCATGGAAGTCGAAATGCAGGTCAGGCCAGCGCTCTACCATCGAACGGCAGAACTCTGCGGTCTGGTCCGGATTAAGGATTCCCAGAGTGTCCGGAAGCATGATCCTGCGGACCGGGGCGTCCTTCAGGCCTTCCATGAGGAAATGGACATAATCCGGGGAATCGATCATGCCGTTGGACCAGTCTTCGAGATAGACATTCACCTCCAGGCCTTTTGCCTTTGCCATCGCGATGTTTTTGAGTATGTCATCCCGATGCTCCTGCGGAGTCTTGTGCAGCTGGCAGGTAACATGGCGCAGGGACCCCTTGGTCAGCAGATTCATGACGCGGCCGCCCGCCGAAGCGATCCAGTCTATCGACAGACCGTTGTCGACGAAGCCGAGGGCTTCCACCTGGTCCAGATGGCCGCAGGTCGAGGCCCATTCGCATATCTTCGCGAAGGCCTCGTGCTCGCCGCTGGATACCCTTGCGGAGCACACTTCGATTCTGTTGACTTTCAGTTCCTCCAGCAACAGACGGGTTATGGCCAGCTTTTCGTCCGCATTGAACGAAACCCCGGCAGTCTGCTCTCCGTCACGGAGGGTTGTGTCCATTATCTCAATCATATGCTTTTTTTCTCGTACGCTTCGATTTTGGCCTTCTGCTCCAGCAGATAGTCGATATCGTCCAGAGCGTTCATCAGGCAGTATTTCTTATAGCCATTCAGCTCGAAGGATTCGGTTCTTCCGGTGGCAAGGTTGGTCACGGTCTGTGCCGGGACGTCAACTCTCACCTTTGCCTTCGGATCGGCTGCGATTGTCTCGAAAAGTTCTGCGAGGAAATCCTCGGATACCGTTACCGGCAGTACGAAATTGTTAAGTTCATTGTTTTTGTGGATATCGGCGAAAAAGCTGGAAATCACCACCTTGAAGCCATATCCTGCGATAGCCCATGCGGCATGCTCGCGGCTGGAACCCGAACCGAAGTTCTTTCCTGCGACGAGGATATCTCCGCTATAGCGCGGATCATTGAGAACGAACCCCTCGATCGGAGTCCCGTCCGGACGGTAACGCCAGTCGCGGAAGAGGTTCTCTCCGAAGAAAGCCTCGTCCCTCGTGGTAGCCTTGAGGAAACGTGCCGGGATTATCTGGTCTGTATCCACGTTCTCCAGGGGGAGAGGGATGCATGAACTTTCGATTATATTGAATTTCTGTTTCATCCTATTCGTGTTTACAGGGTTCTCGGATCGGTTATTACGCCGGTGACGGCAGCTGCCGCGGCAACCAGCGGGCTTGCCAGGATTGTCCTTGCTCCCGGGCCCTGGCGGCCTTCGAAGTTACGGTTGCTCGTCGAAACGCTATACTTTCCTGCCGGAATCTTGTCATCGTTCATGGCCAGGCAGGCGGAGCATCCCGGCTGGCGGATTGCGAAGCCGGCGGCCTCGAGCACCTTGTCGAGTCCTTCCTCGCGTATCTGGCGGAGAACTTCCCATGAGCCAGGGACCAGCCATGCGGTCACGTTATCGGCCTTCTTGCGGCCCTTTGCTATGGAAGCGAAGGCACGGAAATCCTCGATACGGCCGTTGGTGCAGGCGCCGAGAAACACATAGTCGATCTTCTTGCCGAGAAGTTTCTCCCCTGGCTTGAAGCCCATGTATTTCAGCGACTTGCGGAAGGATTCACCACCTTCTTCACCAATCGCCTCGAGAGTCGGGATGCTGCCGGTTATGGCCATTCCCATTCCAGGGTTGGTGCCGTAGGTGATCATCGGCTGGATCTCGGCAGCGTCGAATACAAGCTCCTTGTCGAACACGGCGTCGTCGCCGCTCTTGAGAGTCTTCCAATACTCGACGGCTTTGTCCCAGTCTTCTCCCTTAGGTGCGTTCTCGCGGCCCTTGAGGTAGGCGAAAGTAGTCTCGTCAGGAGCGATGAATCCGCCTCGGGCTCCCATCTCGATCGAGAGGTTGCAGAGGGTAAGGCGGCCTTCCATCGTGAGGCTGCGGACTGCTGAACCTGCATATTCGACGAAATATCCCGTAGCGCCGCTGGTGGTAAGCTTTTCCATCAGGAAGAGAGCGACATCCTTCGCGGTCACGCATGGTCCCAGCTGTCCCTCGACGCGTATCCTCATCGACTTAGGCTTCTGCTGGAGTATGCACTGCGAGGCCATGACCATCTCCACTTCGCTGGTTCCGATACCGAAAGCGAGGGCTCCTACGGCTCCGTGGGTGGAGGTATGCGAGTCGCCGCAGACTATCGTCATTCCCGGCAGCGAGAGGCCTCTCTCAGGGCCGACGACATGGATGATACCGTTCCGAGGGTCCATCATCCCGAAGTGGGTGAGGCCGAATTCCGCGGTATTCGCGGCCAGCGTGTCCACCTGTTTCTTTGAGACCGGATCCTCGATCGGCTTGTCCTGGTCGTGGGTCGGTGTGTTATGGTCCGGCATGCAGTAGATCTTCTCAGGTCTGAGGCAGCGGATTCCGCGGCGGCGGAGACCCTCGAAGGCCTGCGGGCTTGTCACCTCGTGGCAGTAGAGGCGGTCTATATAGAGCTGGGTCGGGCCGTCCTTGATAAGGTCAACGACGTGCGAGTCCCATATTTTGTCGAATAGAGTGTTCATTTACTATTTAGTGAATTTATTGATGCAGTCCACGTAGGCCTCTATGGAGGCGGTGACTATATCCGTGCTGGTTCCGAATCCGTAGTAGAGAGTACCTTCGTGCTCGACCTGCATATGTACCTTGCAGCAGTCGTCGGCGCCCTTGGTGACTCCCTGGATAGTGAATTCGTTGATCGTGATCTGGCGCTTGATTATCTTGCGGAGAGCATTGATGGCTGCGTCCACAGGACCGTTTCCGGTAGCGGCCGCCTCGAATTTCTCTCCCGCGATGTCCAGTCCGATCGAGGCTACCGGCTTCATGCCGATGCCGCTGGTGGCCTGGAGCCAGTCGACCTTGATATGGCGGCTGCGGGTCCAGTCGGTGCCCGCGAGCATCAGGATATCGTCATCGTGGATTTCCTTTTTCTTGTCGGCGAGTTTCAGGAATTCTTTATAGACTTTGTCCAGTTTATCTTCGCTGAGATGCACTCCGAGAGCCTCGAGGCGGTACTTCAGGGCAGCATGACCGCTGCGGGCTGTAAGTACGATCGAGTTGGTGTCGAGTCCGATGTCGTTCGGGTCGATGATCTCGTAAGTCGTCGCATTCTTGAGCACGCCGTCCTGGTGGATGCCGGAAGAGTGCGCGAAGGCGTTCTTTCCGACGATGGCCTTGTTGGGCTGCACCGGCATGTTCATAAGACTCGACACCTGACGGCTGAGAGGGTAGATCCTCTTGGTGTTGATATTGGTGTCGAGGGCGAGTTCCTTGTGCGACTTGAGGATCATGGCGATCTCTTCGAGGGCAGTGTTGCCGGCCCTTTCACCGATGCCGTTGATCGTGACCTCACACTGGCGCGCTCCGTTCATCAGTCCGGCCATTGTGTTGGCCGTGGCCATGCCCAGGTCGTTGTGGCAGTGGGTGGAGATGACGGCGTTCTCGATTCCGGCGACATGGTCGCAGAGATACTTGATCTTGGCTCCATATTCCTCAGGAAGACAGTATCCGGTCGTATCCGGGATGTTCACCACGGTAGCTCCGGCCTTGATGACGGCTTCGACTACTCTGGCGAGGAATTCATTGTCGGTACGTCCGGCATCCTCGGCGTAGAATTCCACATCTTCAACATATTTCTTGGCGTATTTCACTGCGCGTACCGCCCTTTCGAGAATTTCCTCCCGGGTGGAGTTGAATTTGTACCGGATATGCGAGTCTGAAGTACCGATGCCAGTGTGGATACGGCCCCTCTTTGCGTATTTCAGGGCCTCTGCGGCAACGTCGATGTCCTTCTCGACCGCTCTTGTAAGAGCGCAGATCGTAGGCCAGGTCACAGCCTTGGAGATCTCTACAACGGAGTTGAAGTCTCCAGGGCTGGAAACCGGAAAGCCCGCCTCGATTACGTCCACGCCGAGAGTCTCCAGGGATTTTGCAACCTGGATCTTCTCGACTGTGTTAAGCTGGCAGCCCGGTACCTGTTCCCCGTCGCGCAGGGTGGTATCGAAGATATAGACTCTATCGCTCATAGGAATAACTGTTATTTACCTGGACGAAGTGCACGTACGGCGGCTCCTGTTCTCCAGAGCTCGCTGTCACGAAGGGCCTTGAGCTCTTTCTCGAGACCTTCGCGGTAGCCCGGCTTAGAGTTGGCGTCGATTGAAATCTGGGCCTCGTTGCCGCTTGCCACGCTCTGGTAGAGCTTCTCGAATACAGGCTTGGTGGCGTCGTGGAATGGTCCCATCCAGTCGAGGGCGCCTCTCTGTGCCGTGGTAGAGCAGTTGGCATACATCCAGTCCATTCCTTTCTCAGCGAAGAGAGGCATGAGGGACTGGGTAAGCTCCTCGACGGTCTCGTTGAAGGCCTCTGAAGGAGTATGACCATGCTCGCGGAGAGTCTCGTACTGGGCGAGAAGGATGCCCTGGATAGCTCCCATGAGGGTACCACGCTCGCCGGTAAGGTCAGAATAGACCTCGCGCTTGAAGTCGGTCTCGAAGAGGTAGCCTGAGCCGACGCCGATACCGAGGGCGAGAGTGCGCTCGAGTGCGCGGCCTGTAGCGTCCTGATATACTGCAAATGAAGAGTTGACACCCTTGCCCTGGAGGAAGAGGCGGCGGAGGGATGTACCTGAGCCCTTAGGGGCGACCATGATTACATCGACATCCTTCGGTGGAACGATGCCGGTGCGGTCGTTGTAGGTGATTCCGAAGCCGTGGGAGAAGTATAGAGCCTTGCCTGCGGTAAGATGCTTCTTGACGGTAGGCCATACTGCTATCTGGGCAGCGTCTGAAACGAGATACTGGATAATTGTACCGCGCTCGCATGCTTCTTCAATCTCGAACAAGGTCTCACCCGGAACCCAGCCGTCAGCGACAGCCTTGTCGTAGGTCTTGCCTTTACGCTGGCCGACGATTACGTTGAAACCATTGTCGCGCAGGTTCATGGCCTGGCCAGGACCCTGGACGCCATAACCGATGACTGCGATAACCTCGTCCTTGAGGACTTCGCGTGCGTGTTCGAGTGTGAATTCTTCGCGAGTGACTACGTTCTCGTCAACTCCGCCAAAATTGATTTTTGCCATAATTCTTATGATTTATTGATTTTTTCTTTTTCTCTTTCTCTCTTCTGCAGGAATTTGAATACCGGCTCCTGCATCGTTCGCGAAATCGCGATACGTCCGGAACGTACGAACTGCAGGACTCCGATATCCTTGAGTTCGTCGTGGAGGGCTTTTGTCTCTTCCGTGTATCCGGTCTTCTGGATGACGGTGAAGGTCTTGTTCATCTCCACGATCCTGGCGTTGTACTTCGACAGCAGGGATTCCAGGACTCCGGATTCCAGCAGTTTGCCGGTAGTCACCTTATACATCGCGAGTTCGCGGTATACAAGCTGATCCTCGACATAGAAGAAGGCCTTTATTACATCTACTCTCTTCTCTATCTGGCGCACGGCCTCGCGGATTCTCTTCTCCGTGGCGTCCGTGGTAATCGTAATGTTGTGGATTCCTTCTATCGAGGAAGGACCCGCCGAAAGACTCCAGATACTGAGGCTGCGTCTTGTAAAGATGTTGGAAATCTGCGAGAGCAGACCAATCTGATTCTCGGTATAAATGATTACCGTGTAGTTCTTTATCTCTTCCATAGCCCCATTATTTTTGATACCATTCTTTCTCGTTCAACATTATCTGGTCGATACCCTTTCCCGGAGGTATCATCGGCATTACGTTGCTGCTTTCGAGCACATGTACGTCGAGCAGATAAGGAACATCATCGGAAAGCATCTCCCTGACAGCGTCCTTGAGGTCTTTTCTTTCCTCGACGGCGCGGTAGCGTATTCCGTAGGCTTCAGCGATGAGCCTGTAGTCAGGGTTGATCATCCTTGTCTGCGAGTATCTGCGGTCGAAGAACATCTCCTGCCACTGGCGGACATTGCCGAGCCAGTTGTTGTTGAGGAGGACTATCTTTACGCCAACCTGCTCCTGCATGATCGTTCCGAGTTCCTGGATGGTCATCTGGATTCCGCCGTCGCCGACGAAGAGACAAACCTGCTTCTTAGGTGTCGCGATCTTGGCGCCGATAGCGGCCGGAAGTCCGAAGCCCATTGTCCCGAGACCTCCGGAGGAGATGAAGCTGCGGCCCTTGCTGAAGCGGGAATAGCGGGCTGCGGTTAGCTGGTTCTGGCCGACGTCAGTTACGACTACGGCCTTGTTGCCTGATAATTCTGCGACCATGTCGACAACTTCTCCCATCTTTATCGCTCCCTCTCCGGAGTTGATCTCAGGGTCAATGACTTTCTTGCGTTCAACCTTGTTGCACTCGTCAAAACTCTTGACCCAAGCCCTGTGGCTGCCTTTCTTTATCTTTTCCGTGAGAATCGAAAGAACTTTCTTCGCATCTCCGCAGATAGCCACTTCCGGGGTGATTATCTTTCCGAGTTCGGCGTTGTCTATGTCTATATGGATGACCTTCGCCTGTCTGGCGTAGGTGCTGACCGTGCCGGTCACGCGGTCGTCGAAACGCATTCCGACTGCCACGAGGACGTCACATTCGTTTGTCTTGATATTCGGGGCGACATTGCCGTGCATTCCGATCATTCCCTGGTAGAGAGGGAAGTCCGAAGGCAGGGCGCTGAGGCCGAGCATCGTAGCTCCGGCAGGGGCGTCGGCTTTCTCGAGGAAGGCCTGAAGCTCCTTTTCGGCTCCGCTTATGGTTACTCCCTGTCCGAAAACAACAAAAGGCTTCTCGGCGCTGTCAATAAGGGCGACAGCTTTCTCGATAGCCTGTTCTGACGGTTTCGGATTAGGGATGTAGCTACGGATGAATTTACACTTCTCGTAGCTGAATTCCGTGCAGCCGTTCTGGGCATCTTTTGTAAAGTCGAGGACAACAGGTCCCGGACGGCCCGTGCGTGCGATATAGAATGCCCTGGAGATAGCCCACGCTATTTCCTCGGGACGGCGGATCTGGTAATTCCACTTCGTGATAGGGCCTGTAAGACCGGTCACGTCAGCCTCCTGGAAAGCGTCTGTGCCGAGGGCTGCGGACGGAACCTGGCCTGTTATTACAACCAGAGGGGTAGAGTCGGTCATTGCGTCGACGACTCCTGTGATGACGTTAGTAGCTCCCGGGCCGGAGGTGACGATGACGACACCCGGCTCGCCGGTGCTTCGTGCGTAACCCTGGGCTGCATGGATGGCTCCCTGTTCGTGGCGGACAAGGATATGCCTTATACGGTCTTCGAAATCGCAGAGCTTGTCATATACGGGTATGATCTGGCCGCCCGGATATCCGAAAACAGTGTCGACACCTTCCGCTATGAGGGAAAGCCACATTGCTTCTGATCCTGTAATAGTTTTGTTCATATCTGACGAAGTTTTATCCTTTGATTATTCTGACTGCTCCTTTGTCGGCGGAACTTACTGCCGCGGCGTAGGCCTTGAGGCTCTTGGATACGATTCTCTGCCTTCTCGGTGGAGTGAAAGCCTTGTCGCCGCGTGCCATCTCCTCAGCCCTGCGGGCCTCCAGCTGCCTGTCGTCTAGACGGACGCTGATGCTTCGTGCCGGGATGTCGATGTCGATGATGTCCCCGTCGCGCACGAGCCCGATATTGCCGCCGGCTGCAGCCTCAGGGGAGATATGGCCGATGCTCAGTCCGGAGGTTCCTCCGCTGAAACGGCCGTCAGTGATAAGGGCGCAGGCCTTTCCGAGATGTCTCGATTTGATGTATGAGGTCGGGTAAAGCATTTCCTGCATCCCGGGGCCGCCCTTAGGGCCTTCGTATGTTATCACAACGACGTCGCCGGCCTGGACTTTGCCGCCGAGAATGCCGTCGCAGGCTTCTTCCTGGGAGTCGAAGACTTTCGCGGTGCCGGAAAACTTGAGCGAGGATTCATCGACTCCTGCAGTCTTGACAACGCAGCCGTCGAGGGCTATGTTCCCGAACAAGACTGCGAGACCTCCGTCCTTGGAATAGGCGTGACTGAGATCACGGATACATCCTGTCGCCCTGTCGGTGTCGAAACTGTCGTAATAGGATTCCTGGGAGCCCATACTGGTGCTGAACTTATTGCCCGGGCCGCTAAGATAGATTTTCTTTGCTTCGTCGGTCTGGTTGGAGCTGAGGACGCAATAGCTGTCGATAGCTTCAGCGAGGCTCAGTCCGTCGACTCTGCGCAGGGATGTGTCGACGAGACCTCCCTTTGCGAGTTCATTCATTATGGCGAGCACTCCTCCTGCGCGGTTTACGTCCTGGACATGGAACTTGTTCGTGTTCGGGGCGACCTTGCAAAGGCAAGGCACCTTGCGGGAAAGCATGTCTATATCCCCCATTTTGAAGTCCGCTCCGGCCTCGTCGGCGACTGCCAGAAGGTGCAGGACCGTATTGGTCGAGCCGCCCATCGCGATATCCAGGCACATGGCATTGAGGAAGGCCTGACGGCTTGCGATCGATCTCGGCAGCACGCTTTCATCTCCGTCGCGGTAATACTTGTAAGCATTCTCCACGATAAGCCTGGCAGCTTTGCGGAACAGTTCCTTGCGGTTGGCGTGGGTCGCTACGACAGTGCCGTTGCCCGGCAGCGAGAGACCTATTGCCTCGGTAAGGCAGTTCATCGAATTGGCCGTGAACATGCCGGAGCAGCAACCGCATCCGGGGCAGGCGCAGGCCTCGATTTCGGCGACTTCCTCATCGCTGAGAGAAGTGTCGGCCGACTTGACCATTGCATCGATCAGGTCGAGCCTTTCCGGACCGCGGACTCCCGCTTCCATCGGACCTCCGGAGACGAAGACAGTGGGGATGTTCAGTCTCATGGCAGCCATCAGCATGCCCGGAGTTATCTTGTCGCAATTGCTTATACAGACCATCGCGTCGGCCTTATGGGCATTGACCATATACTCGACGCTGTCTGCGATGATGTCCCTCGAAGGAAGAGAGTAGAGCATGCCGTCGTGGCCCATTGCGATACCGTCGTCGACGGCAATCGTGTTGAATTCTGCGGCATAGCATCCAAGTTTAGCGATTTCCTCCTTGACGAGCTGACCCACCTCGTGAAGGTGCGTGTGGCCCGGGACGAATTGGGTGAAGGAGTTGACCACTGCGATCACCGGTTTTCCGACCTGTTCCTTTTTCATGCCGGCCGCGATCCAGAGAGCGCGGGCGCCAGCCATTCTCCGGCCATCAAATGTAACGGAGCTTCTGAAGGGGTGTTTCATGTCTTTTATTTGTCGTTCGTTTTATAAAAAACCCTCCCCAGCGTTCGGACTGAGAAGGGTTAATATCTTAGTTGCATCTTCGTCAACGCCTTCCCAGTCCGCGCGGTCTAAGGACGAGGACGATAAGGACGCTAATAATAATAGTAGACGAAAGTTGCATAATGCTCTTACATTTTCTAACTGGGACAAAAGTAGTTTTCTTTTTTCTGAAATGCAAGTATTTTATGCAATATTTTAATGTAAATCAGCGTCTTGAAGCACTGGGAAGGTGTTTCTAAAAGAAACCAGAAGTGGCAGGTCTATTTCACAAGTCTTTGAATCCACTTCATTTTCCTTACAGATTGAAAGTATTTTGCCGTACGGATCTATAAAAGTAGAATGTCCGGAATATTTGTTTCCGGGGTCTTCTCCGACCCTGTTTACACCTGCTACGTAGCACTGGTTCTCTATTGCACGGGCTTTCAGAAGGGCATCCCAGGCCGCAATCCGTTGCTCCGGCCAGCTCGCAACGTATATTATAAGGTCATAATCGGCACCTGCGCCGACAGCCTTGTTGCGGGCGAATACCGGGAACCGCAGGTCGTAGCAGACCTGCAGCAGGATCCTTACGCCCTTGTATTCGACTACGACCCGTTCTTCGCCCGGGGAATAGCGAAGATGCTCTCCGCTGTGGGTGAAGAGATGGTGTTTGTCGTAGTATCGCACGGATCCGTCCGGCTTTACGAAGTAAAACCTGTTTCTATATGCGCCAGAGGCCTGTTCCCTTATGGCGAGACTGCCGGCTATCGCGCAGTTGCGCGCGGCCGCAAGCTCCTTCATAAGCTTCAGGCTTTCGCTGTCGTCGCTTTCGGCGACACCCTCCGGCTCAGTTACGAAACCGGTTGCAAACATTTCGGGGAGTATAATGAGATCCGTATCTTCCTGGCTCATCACCAGTTGTCTTACACGGTCCCTGTTGGCGGCCGGATCCTTCCAGACCTGATCCGCCTGAATAAGCGTCAATTTCATTTTTTAAGAGTCGCTTGCGTATTCCAAAATATCCCCTGGCTGGCAGTCGAGGGCATTGCATATTGATTCTAAAGTACTGAACCGTATGGCTTTAGCCTTTCCGGTCTTAAGAATTGAAAGGTTAGCCGCCGAGATACCTATTTTCTCGGCGAGCTCCCCTGAATGCATTTTACGCCTCGCCAGCATCACATCTATGTTGACTATTATCGGCATATTTTATTCGTTTTCTTCTTTTTTATCTTCTTCGGCTGGTTTTTCAGCGCCCTTGAGATAATTAGGCAGGTTCATTCCGGCCATCTTGAACAGGTCGTCAAGCGGAGGTACGGACTTCATCATACCTGAAATAAAGTTCGAAGTAGCGGTTTTGCCGTCGGCTCCGTTGCCGGTATCCCAGACGGTAACCTTGTCGATGTTGATGCCCTTGACAGCCTCGACCTGAGTCTTGACGAGCTCCGGCAGCTTGTCTGCGATCAGCATGAGCACAGCCTTCTGAGGGTCTCCTGCGGCAGCGTTAACGAGCTGGTTGAAACCTTCAGCCTGCTTTGAGAGCACTTCGAGAGTACCGCGGGCCTGGGCATCCATCTTGGCGAAGATGGCGTCAGCCTCACCTTTTGCCATACGGCGGATCTTCTCTGCCTCGGCTTCGGCGTCGATGATAGCCTTCTCCTTGTCGATCTGGGCAGGAACGACGATGTTGGCCTGCTGGGTAGCTTTTTCTCTTTCGGCACGGGCAAGCTCGGCGTCACGCTCGGACTTGTAGGCCTCCTCGAGGGCTTTTGCAGCCTGGACTTTCTCGGCTGCCACGGCGATGCGTGCTGCTTCTGCCTCTTTCTCCCTGCGGAGTGCGTCAGAGTTGGCGATTGTGATCTTGGAGTTGTTCTCTCCTTCGACTGCGAGGGCGTTGGCCTCGGCGGTCTTGATACGGGTGTCTCGGGAAGTCTCGGCGATACGGATATCCTTGTCCCTGTCGGCCTCGGCTTTACCGATCTCACCGAATCTGTTCTGCTCTGCAACGCTCTTCTTGGCGTCATTGATAGCCTTGGCGGCAGCCTCCTTACCGAGAGCCTCGATATAGCCTGACTCGTCACGGATATCGGTTACGTTGACGTTGATAAGCTTAAGACCGATCTTGCGGAGTTCGGCCTCCACATTGGTGCTGACGTTGGCGAGGAACTTGTCGCGGTCGGCGTTGATTTCCTCGATATCCATTGTAGCGATGACCAGACGGAGCTGACCGAAGAGGATATCGGTGGCGATGTTCTGGATATTCTCGATAGAGAGACCGAGAAGTCGCTCTGCGGCGTTGGTCATGCTGTCAGGATCGGTGGAGATACCGACGGTGAAGCGGCAAGGAACGTCAACGCGGATATTCTGCTTAGAAAGCGCGTTGGTAAGGTTGCACTCGATTGAGATAGGGGTAAGATCGAGGAATGCATAGCTCTGGAATACAGGCCAGATGAAGGAGGCGCCTCCGTGAATACATCTTGCGGAAGAAATGCTTCCTTCCTTGTTCTTTCCGGTCTTACCGTATATTACGAGAATCTTGTCTGATGGACAACGTTTGTAGCGGTGCAGTATTGCAGTGAAGGTTACGAACAATACTGCTACGATGATAAGGAGCAAGGATAGTGTCATGGTATTATATTATTAAAGAGGTTAATTCTTCTACTAAAAGAGTGCTGTCATTGACAGCTTCGAGGACCTTGATCGGAGTTCCGGTCTTGATCTCGTCCCCGTCGGTCAGGGCGTTGTACTCGCGGATGGCCCCGTTGATGCTTATCTGCACCTTGCCTTCTCCCTTGCGCTCTCCCGGGATAGTCAGATAGACGGTGCCCTGGCAGCCGGCAGCGCTGCGGTAGATATTGATGTTTCCGCTCTGCTGCATGCCGTTAAGCAGTTTGAAGAGGTACATCACCATCGCTACGAGAGCGACGCCGATCAGAATTGCTACCAGAAGGAGCACTCCTTTTGACTGGATGCTGTCCTTGAGCAGGATGGCAGACCATCCGAAGCCGAGGAAGAAATTGACAAAATTGCGGAATGTCAGAAGGTTCATTCCCGGATCCATGGATTCCGTAATGCCAGTATCGAGATCCCCGTCAGGGATGTCGAAATCAGTGTCGGCATCCGCACCAATGAAGGTAGCGATTGTCTGAATCACAAAGATGAGGGAAGCGGTAAGTGTTATTCCCCATAGAACTTTCATCGCCAGGCTAAGCCCGGCCCACCATGCTGATATCATAATATAACGAGTTTGTTTATCGCAAATTTATAAATATTTATCGAATAACAATAACTTTTTTAGAAAAAATTGCAATTATTGCCTTGTTTATTTATATTTGTGATATATGATCTTGACCGTCTCATTGTCGATTCTGTTCGGACTGCTTTTGCTAGGAGTGGTCCTTGTCATTCTTTTAGACGACGGAGACAGCGGCAGGAAGGTGGCATGGCTTCTGGTCATAACGGTGCTCCCGTTCGTAGGACTTATCCTCTACATACTTATCGGAATCAACTGGCGGTCGCATTATATCTTTAATTTCCGACACCGCCGCTCCGACGCCCTTATCAAGTCCCAGACGACCCCGCAGCTCGAAGCCTTCCTCGATACCGATACCGACCTGAGCAGCATCAGGGAAGAATACAGACCGTTCTCCAGGATGCTTTCGCGCAACTACACCCGACTGACGACCGGCAACGCTCTCGAGATCATGACCAGCGGCCGCCGCAAGCTCGAACTTCTGCTCGAGGACCTGCTGACAGCGAAGGAATATATCCATATGGAGTATTTCCATTTCGGCAACGACGAGGGCAGCCGCGCCATCCGGGAAATCCTCATGCAGAAGGCCAGCCAGGGAGTCAAGGTCCGCTTCCTCTATGAAGCGATCGGCAATTTCCCGATTCCGGGCCGCTACTATTACGAGATGCGCAAAGCCGGCGTCGAAGTCGTCCGTTTCCACCAGCCTCTTCTGCACATTCTCAACTCCATCGCTACGATCAACTCCCGCAACCACCGGAAGATCGTCGTCATCGACGGCCGTATCGGCTACACCGGGGGAATGAACATAAACAACCATTATTTCTTCAAGTGGAGGGATACTCATCTGCGTCTGACCGGAGACGCCGTTGCGATGCTCCAGAGCATCTTCATGGACTCGTGGCTGACTTCAGGAGGTTCCATCGACAGACTTCTCCCCGAGTACTATCCGCAGATCCATGCTCCTTCTGTCGGTCTTTTCCCGACCGGCGGCCGCATCTTCAAGAACAAGGCTGTCCAGGTAGTCGCCGACGAACCTGACGCGGTCTGGCCCATAATCAAGATGAGCTACGAGTGGGTGTTTGCCAATGCCAAGGAATATATCTACCTCCAGACCCCGTACTTCGTGCCTCCGCATTCCGTGCTCGAGGCGATGAAGATGGCGGCGCTCAGCGGTGTCGACGTGCGTCTCATGGTCCCTGCTAAGGTGGACACTTTCCTGATGGGCCCGGCCAACCGTTCCTTCTTCGGGGAATGCCTGGACGCGGGCATCCGCATCTACGAGCGCGAGGGCGAGTTCAACCATAGCAAGACCTTCGTGGCTGACGATTACCTGTCGCAGATAGGCTCGGCCAATATGGACAACAGAAGCTTCGACATCAACTACGAAGTTAATTCTTATATATTCGACGAGGAGGTAGCTCTTTATAACAAGGGAATCTTCCTTAAGGAACTGGAAAACTGCCGCGAGGTGACCCTTGAAATCTGGGGCAAGAGGCGCTGGTACAACCTTCTCGCCGAAAAGATAATGCGACTTTTTGCACCTGTATTATGACGGAATCCCTTATAAAATACGTAGAAAGCGAGATAATTCCCCGCTACCGCGACTTCGACGCCGCCCACCGGGAGAGCCATGCCCGCGACGTCATCGCCCGCAGTCTGGACATGGCCCGGATGTATGGTCTCGACGAAGACATGGTCTATGCGGCCGCGGCTTACCATGATACCGGCCTCGTCGAGGGCCGGAAGACCCACCATCTGGCGTCAGGCCGGATAATCCGGGAGGACCGCCGGCTCAGGGAATGGTTCTCCGAAGACCAGATAGAGACTATCGCCCAGGCGGCAGAAGACCATAGGGCTTCCGCTGACCATGAGCCCAGATCGATCTATGGCCGGGTCATCGCGGAGGCAGACAGGATGATCGACGGCGAGACTATCGTCCGCAGGACGGTACAGTATGGACTCGACCATTATCCCGAGCTCGACAAGGAGGAGCACTGGAAGAGGACGCTGGACCATCTGGCCGAGAAATACGACTACGGCGGCTATCTGAAGCTCTGGATTCCGGAGTCGGAGAATGCGGTCAGGCTGGAGGAGTTCCGCCAGAAAATGAAAGACCGCGTATGGTTACGCGGTCTGTTCGAAGAGTCTTATGGTTCCGGGGCCTAGTATCTTGGCAGGAATCCTTTTTCGATAAGTACTTCTGCAATCTGGATTGCATTTGTGGCTGCTCCCTTGCGGATATTGTCCGACACGCACCAGAAGTTGAGTCCGTTCTGGACTGAAGGGTCGCGGCGGAGACGGCCGACGAACACGTCGTCCTTTCCGAGGGCGTAAAGCGGCATTGGATACTCGTTCTTGGCAGGATTGTCGACAACAGTGACTCCAGGAGTATTCTCCCAGATGCGACGGACTTCGGCGAGGTCGAACTCGCGCTCGAACTCGAGGTTGATTGACTCGGAGTGACCGCCGATGACCGGTACGCGGGCTGTCGTTGCGGATACGCCGATCTTGTCGTCGCCGAGAATCTTGTGGGTCTCGTCCATCATCTTGCGCTCTTCCTTGGTATAGCCGTCCTCGAGGAAAACGTCGATGTGGGGAATGACGTTCTGGTCGATAGGATAGTTGTAGAAGGCAGGGTATTCACCCCACTTCCCACCATTTCTCTCGGCTTCCATCTGGGCTACAGCCTTGTTGCCGGAACCGGTAACGGACTGGTAAGTCGAAACGACGATGCGCTTGATGATATACTTGCGGTGCAGCGGAGCCAGAGGCAGGAGCATCTGGATCGTAGAGCAGTTCGGGTTGGCGATGATGTAGTCGTCAGGGGAGAGGACGTCCGGGTTGATCTCCGGGATGACCAGTTTCTTGGTCGGGTCCATCCTCCAGTAAGAGGAATTATCGACTACGCGGCAGCCTACTTCCGCAAACTTAGGGGCAAGATCCCTCGAAGGGCCGCCTCCTGCTGAAAATATGGCGACATCAGGGCGGGCTGCAATCGCAGCCTCTGCACTGATCACGTCATATTCCTTCCCTTTGAAAACTACTTTTCTACCAACAGATCTTTCTGAAGCGACAGGGAAGAATTCGCTTACAGGGAAGTTCCTTTCTTCAAGAACTTCCATCATTCTTGTCCCGACAAGGCCGGTGACACCTACTACTGCAACTTTCATTTTAAGTTCGTTTTAAAATTATTCCAATTCAGACAGTTGCAAAAATAGCAAAAATCGACAAAAAACAATAGTTAAAGCCGATTAAATATATACTATGATATAGTACATCATAAGCCCTGCTGCAATCAGCTTTACTCCGGTTCCGAAAAGGAAGCCCAGGAAAGCTCCGAATGCAGATTTAAGAGAGTCCGGCGCATCTTTCTGGCCGTAAATGAGCTCGGCCAGGAAAGCTCCCGCGAGGGAGCCTATGATTACTCCTACCGGCGGGACGATCATACCGATTATCAGACCTGCGATGGCGCCGCGGCCGGCATACTTGCTGCCGCCGGTCAGCTTTGTGAACCAAGCCGGTACGAAATAGTCCAGTATTGTCACTATAGTGGTGACAACCAGCCAGATAAGCAGGAATTTCATGGTGATCGGATCTCCGGCCGCATTGGTCCCTCCGGCAAAGTAGGTCAGCAGAAGGCCGAGCCAGCTCAGAGGAGGTCCCGGCAGCCCCGGAACGATGCTTCCGATGATTCCGACAACGCCGAGAATCACGGCGAGGATAATCAGGAATGTACTCATTTTGCCATAGCTTTTTCGACGTCGTCCGGCTCGATAGGAAGTCTTGCCGGTCCCAGTCTGCGTGCGCCGTCCTCTGTAACGAGAACGTCATCCTCCAGACGGATTCCTCCGAAGTCGTAGTAACTCTCAAGTGCCTTGAAGTTGACGAACTGGCTGTTTGTCCCTTCTTTCTTCCACTGCTCGATAAGGGCCGGGATGAAGTAGATGCCCGGTTCGTCCGTGATTACATGGCCCGGTTTCAGGCGGCGGGCCATCCTGAGACTGCCCAGGCCGAGCTGGGACGATCTCTTCTGGTCAGGATCGTATCCGACGAGATTTTCGCCGAGATCCTCCATGTCATGCACGTCCATACCCATGTTGTGGCCGAGGCCGTGAGGCTGGAACAGACCGCAGACGCCGGCTGCAGTCATCTCGTCGAGGTCTCCCTTGACAAGTCCGAGAGCAGACAGGCCTTCGAGCATCTTCTTGGCTGCGGCGAGATGTACCTCGCGATAGGTTATTCCCGGACGTGTGAGGCTGAATGCGTAGTTGTTGACATCGCAGACAATCTGATAGACCTCGCGCTGCTTCGTGGTGAACTTGCCGGAAGTAGGATAGGTCCTGGTATAGTCCGATGCGTAATGCATGTTGTTCTCGGCTCCGGCATCGATTACCATGAGCTTGCCCGGCTCGATGACCTTGTCGTGGAGATGGTTGTGCAGGGTCTCGCCGTGCTGGGTAAGAATCGTCGGGAAGGAAACGCCCCAACCTTTGGAGAGGGTCACGCCTTCCATCTTGCCGACTATTTCCTGCTCGATTATTCCCGGCACTATGCCGTCCCTGGCAATCGTATGCATTTCCTGCCCGAGGGCTCCGGCGTCGTCGAGCTGCTCTATTTCGCATGGCTCTTTGATAAGACGCATGGAGATTACGGCCTTTATCAGCTGTTCAGAGGCTCCGGTTTCTCCGACGAGACTCTTGAGCATCATTGTGTTGTAGTATCTTGATGGAGGAAGGAAATGCACCTTGCGTCCTGCGGAGACAGCCTTCTCTACGGCTTTGCATACGTCCATGTAAGGAGCGGAGGCGGCGACTCCGACGCTCTCGGCCTTGGATTTTACGGTAGGCTGGGGTCCCATCCAGATGATGTCCCCAATCTCCACGTCGTCGGCGTAGATCGTCTCCTTTCCGGACTCTATATCGATGGTTGCAGCGAAGCGCGGATCGTCAAGACCGAAGTAGTACAGCCAGGAGCTGTCCTGCCTCCATTTGTAGCAGTTGTCCTTGTACTGGGCCGGGGCCTCTACGTTTCCGATGAAGAGAACTATTCCTTTGCAGCCCTCTGCGACAAGCTTGTCGAGAAGGGTCTTGCGCCTTCTTACATATACTTCTTTTGCAAACATTTCAATGTGGTTTAAGGTTTATTTTTTCTCTATTCCATGCACGATGTTTATAAGCGTGCTGCCGAGCAATCCTGCAAATAACGAGCCCATCAATACGGCAACTTTGCCCATATCGCGCAGCTGGGCGGTGATTTCAGGGGTCTGTTCTCCGAAGGACAGGGTGTCCACGAATATGGACATGGTGAAGCCTATACCGCCGAGGCAGGCCACTGCGAAGAGCATCTTCCATGTGCCCTTCTCCGGCATGGCTCCGACTTTTGTCTTGACTGCGATCCAGCTGGCCAGGGTGATTCCGAGAGGTTTTCCGATAAGGAGGCCGAGGAATATACCCATGCTGACGCCTCCGAGCTCTGGAGAGAACTGGAATACGTTGAAGTAGGAGACATCCGGAATCTCCACACCGGCGTTGGCAAGGGCGAAGATCGGCATGATCAGGAAGTTGACCCATTTGCCGAGATTATGCTCCAGGCGGTCGCTGAGGCCGATGCAGTTCTTCGAGGTGCGGCTGAGGGTGCGGAGCACATGTCTCTGCGGCCCGTTCGGCCAGCCGCTTTCGTCATGGATGACGTCCAGCTCGACGAGTTTATGACGGTAGTAGTCGCGCTTGTTGAAATAGTATTCTTTGGTGTATCTCGGCTTGGAAGGTATCAGGAAGGCCATGACTACGCCCGACATGGTAGCATGTATGCCGGAGTAGTAGAAGAGGACCCAGACCGCGATCGCCGGGATGAAGTAGTACCAGGCGCGTTTTTCTCCCAGCTTGTTCATGATCAGAATCAGAACGATCAGAAGCAGGGCGATTCCGAGAAGCTCGAGGTTGATGCTGCCGCCGTAGAAGATGGCGACGACGAGTATGGCAATAAGGTCGTCGGCGATGGCCAGGGCTGTCAGGAAGACCTTCAGCGATACAGGGACTTTGTCTCCCAGTATCGAGAGTATTCCGACGGCGAAGGCGATATCGGTCGCGGTAGGTATGCCCCAGCCGCTGGAAGCAGCCGTGCCGTTGTTGACGAGGGTGTAGATTACGGCCGGCATGACGACTCCGCCAAAGGCGGCGATGATCGGCATTATCGCTTTCTTCGGGGTGCTGAGTTCGCCGTAGGCTACTTCGCGCTTGATTTCGAGACCGACGGTGAAGAAGAATATCACCATCAGTATGTCGTTGATGAATTTCTCCACGGTCATTCCGGTCGGGAAGACGAAGCCGCCTCCCTCAGGTGGCGCGACGTTGATGGACAGACTGGTCTCGAGAATGCTGTGGTAGATGTGTTTTGTGGCAGGCAGATTGGCAAGGAGCATGGCTATCACTACACAGGCGAGAAGAATCACGCCCTGGGCCCACGGCTGCTTTACGAATCTGCGGTTCCGCTGGTTGAAGTTGTAAATGCTTTTGTTCCAGGCGTAGATAGGGATTAGTCTCATGTCTTTGTCTGCTGTTTTCTATTCTCCGTATAGGTACTTATGCTGTTCCGGAGTGAGGACATCGATTTCGATGCCCCAGTCCTTGAGTTTTCTGTCAGCTACTTCGCGGTCGATCTCGGCAGGGACGTTGTTCAGCATCTTGCCGGGCTCGCGGCAGATGGTGTCGCGGTGGTCGGCCAGATACTTGGCGCTGAGGGCCTGGATCGCGAAGGACATGTCCATGATCTCGGCCGGGTGTCCGTCGCCGGCGGCGAGGTTGACGAGGCGGCCTTCCGCGATCACATATACCGTGCGGCCGTCCGGGAGTTTATAGCCCATTATGTTGTTGCGGGCAGGGGCTTCGCTGACGGCATATTCTCTCAGTTTTGCGACAGCTACTTCGCAGTCGAAGTGGCCTGCATTGCAGAGGATGGCGCCGTCTTTCATGAGCGGGAAGTGCTCTGTCGTTATGACGTCGTCGCAGCCTGTTACGGTGACGAAGATGTCGCCTTCAGCCGCTGCCTGTTTCATGGTCATGACATTGAAACCGTCCATTACGGCCTCCATGGCCTTGATTGGGTCGACTTCGGTGATTATGACTTTGGCGCCGAGTCCTTTGGCCCTCATGGCGACGCCTTTGCCGCACCAGCCGTAGCCTGCGACTACGACGGTCTTGCCGGCGACGATCAGGTTGGTCGTGCGGTTGATTCCGTCCCAGACGGACTGGCCTGTGCCGTAGCGGTTGTCGAAGAAGTGCTTGCAGGCGGCGTCATTGACCAGCATCATCGGGAACTTCAGGGCTTTCTCGCGGTTGAGGTTCTGCAGGCGGAGGATGCCGGTGGTGGTCTCTTCGCAGCCTCCGATGACGTTAGGGATGAGCTGCGGGAACTCGCTGTGGATCATGTTGACAAGATCACCTCCGTCGTCGATTATGATGTCAGGTCCGATTTCGATGACCCTGCGGATGCCGCTTTCGTACTCTTCCGGGGTAGCGCCGTGGACGGCGAAGACGTTGAGGCCTTCATGGACGAGGGCGGCGGCGATGTCGTCCTGCGTGCTGAGGGGATTGCTGCCGGTTATGTACATCTCGGCCCCGCCGCTGGCAAGGACTTCGCAGAGATGTGCGGTCTTGGCCTCAAGGTGTACCGAGAGCGCTATTTTGAGACCTTTGAATGGTTTGTTGAGGGTGAATTCTTTCTGGAGTCCGTCGAGAAGGGGCATGTGCCTGCGGACCCATTCGATTTTCAGCTCCCCGGACTCCCAGAGAGCGGTATTTCTGATTTCTGAAGCCATGGTATTTCTTATGTGTTCACAAAGGTAGTCAATTATTGTTTCATTTTCTGACGATTATTATTATTTTTGCACGCTTGATACTACAAAACAGACGGTAGTATTAAAACAGAAACCATTAAAAATTTGAATATTATGGGACTTTTAGAAGGAAAGGTCGCCCTGATTACGGGCGCCGCCAGAGGAATTGGCAAGGCAATCGCCTTGAAATTCGCAGCCGAGGGCGCTGACGTAGCTATCACCGACCTCGTGATCAACGAAGATGCTCAGAAGACTGTTGCCGAGATCGAGGCTTTCGGTCACAAGGTCAAGGCTTACGCTTCAAACGCAGCCAATTTCGAAGAGACTCACGCTGTTGTGGATCAGATCGTTGCTGATTTCGGCAAGGTTGACATCCTCGTAAACAACGCAGGTATAACCAAGGATGGTCTTATGCTTAAGATGACAGAGGGCCAGTGGGATGCCGTGATCGCAGTCAACCTCAAGTCTGCTTTCAACTTCATCCATGCTCTTACTCCTGTCATGATGCGCCAGAAAGGCGGAAGCATTATCAATATGTCTTCAGTTGTCGGTGTACATGGAAACGCTTCACAGTGCAACTATGCAGCTTCCAAGGCCGGCCTGATCGCTCTTGCTAAGAGCATCAGCCAGGAGATGGGCCGCAGGGGCATCCGTGCCAATGCGATCGCTCCGGGCTTCATCGACACCCCTATGACCCAGGCTCTTCCTGAGGAGATCCGCAAGGAGTGGATCGAGAAGATTCCTCTCCGTCGCGGCGGTACCGTCGAGGATATCGCAAATGTCGCAACCTTCCTCGCCTGCGACCTGTCTTCTTATGTGAGCGGCCAGGTTATCCAGGTAGATGGCGGTATGAATATGTAATGTTATTCAGAGACATCATAAATGAAATCAAGGCCATCGCAATCGCGGTGGCCGATTTTTTTATGCCCCGCAGGTGTCTGGTCTGCGGGCGCAGGCTTGCGGTTTCGGAGAGGCATCTCTGCGCCGCCTGCGAGTCTGATATCCCTTATACATATTTCTGGATGCTGGGACGCAACCAGATGGCGGACAAGCTGAATGCCATGGTCCAGCGCCGGTTCGAGGCTGAGGGTCATGAAGGGGAAAGATGGCCGTATGAGTATGCTGCCGCCTTGTTTTTCTACAGCTCGGATGCGGGCTACCGGAAGATTCCGCAGGCGCTTAAATACCATGCCGACTTCCCGGCCGGGAGGCGCTATTCGCGTCGTCTGGGGGAGAGACTGGCCGGGTCGTCGTTGTTTTCTGACGTGGACATGGTCATTCCCGTTCCTCTGCACTGGTCTCGCCGGTGGCGGCGCGGATACAATCAGGCGGAGGTGATTGCCCGTGAGATTGCGGCCGCCCTCGGGTGCCCTGTGAGGACTGACCTGCTGTCCAGGCCGGGACGTACCAGGACTCAGACGAGGATGTCGGTCGAGGCGAAGGGGCGGAATGTGGCCCATGCCTTCCGGTGCCGTCCTTTCGGCGGGGTGCGCCATGTGCTGCTGGTGGATGATGTCTATACTACAGGCGCGACTCTGAACGCCTGTCATGCCGCGGTCCGTGTGGCCCTTGCTTCGGCGGGAATTTCTCCGTCGGAGTGCCGCGTAAGTGTCGCCACGCTTGCCTACGTCGGCCGTCCTTGATTATTTCAGGAATTATTTATTATCTTTGCACTTCCTAAAGCCTTGGTGGTGGAATGGTAGACACGAGGGACTTAAATATTTGAGTGCACTCTCTGAAAAGAGAGATGTAGAATGCCGTAAATTCAAGGAAACCATAACAGGTAGAGCTGATGGCAATCTTGAGCCAAGCCTCTGAAAAAGAGGAAGGTGCAGAGACTAGACACGGCACTCCTAAAGGAGACAATTCCTATGGAGAAGGAATAGTCCAGACCACAAAAAGCAGTGCGATTGTTGCACTGGCTGTGGCGAAAGCCATAGTGGCAAGAAAATCCCTTGGGCAGTAATGCCTGTACGGGTTCGAGTCCCGTCCGAGGCACAAAAAGAGCGACGCGATGCGCCGCTTTTTTTGCGCCTAATATCTTCGATATACTGGGGGATTATCAGGTACACTTGACAGAGTAATCCTATTATCCCTTTTTTTATAGCATAAAATTTGGATACCAAAATGGTATCCATTATATTTGCAAAAAGTAATTAATTATGACTGTTGTTAGCATACGAGATTTCAGGGCAAACCAGAGCAAGTATCTTGGTTTGGCTGCCGGTGGGGAGAGCGTTATCCTTACGTCCCGCGCGGGTAGTTTCAAGATTGTACCCGTAACAGAGGACGATAGCCTTGTTAGCAAGAAGGAGTTCCTTGCCCGCGTTGATGAGGCGCGAAAGAGCATTGCAGAAGGTAAAGGTACTTCGGTATCAAGTAAGGAGGAGTTGGATTCTTTGTTGGCAAGTCTGTAGAGTTGCAGGAACACCCCAAAACACGATATGGTATGAATACTCGCTATTACATATTTCTTTCTTTGCTGCTATTCATATTTTCTTCTTGTAGCAGGACCCCCGAACAGGTAATATCAAGAAAATGGGGCATTAATGTTAACAAGATTGAACATCGTGTCGATTCATTCAAAGACCAGTGGTCCCCTAATGGCGATGGGGAATGTGAAGTGAAGATGCATATTGTGCTTTCTGACAAAGATCTTGAACAACTTGTCAACCAAGGCGCCCAGCCTCTTCCAATTACAGAAGAGCCAAACCTCGTTGATTATCTTGAGCGTCTGTCCGGGATTAAAGGAGCAACCAACGGTGTCTACTATTTCAAACCCGAAGGGAGCCAAGCTCCATTAGAACACACCTTTCTAATCTACGACAAAGATTCACAAACGCTGTTCTATCATCTAAGTTTAATGTGATCTGACAGTTATAAGATTCGGTCACTTTCGGCCACATTTTTCAATTGGTCTATGCCACAGTTTCTGCTTTGTCTTTGGTGTTTTTGGAGCATAAAAAGGGCGGCCCGGCTTTGAACTTCGGGAGGAATTGACTATTTTTGTTATCTGATTGACACGGAAATTACTTCCATGAAAAAATTGTCTTATTTGATTCTTCTTTTTGCCTTGGGGCTGACCTCATGGACGGGACAGGCACAGGAAGCCGTTGATTTAGGCCTGAGTGTCAAATGGGCTTCCTGCAACGTCGGGGCGTCGTCTCCCTCCGATTATGGCGACTATTATGCCTGGGGCGAGGTTCAGGTGAAGGAGTCTTATTCGTGGAGGAACTATAGCAAGAGTAATACACCCAATGTTTCTGATAGTGACGCGATCTACGGCCGTGTAGATCCTGCCGACCTCACTGAGTATAACGGTTCGGACGGGAAGACGCGCCTTGACTATTCTGACGATGTGGCTCGTCAAAAATGGGGTAAGAAATGGCGGATTCCCACCGCCGAAGAATGGTACGAGCTCAAGGAGAATTGTACTTGGACTTGGACAGAGATCTCATCCGGAAGAGGGGGCTTCGTGGTTACCAGCAATAAGAATGGAAACTCCATATTCCTTCCGGCCGCCGGTATGTGGATGGGAGATTTTCTGTCCGGAGAGGGATCTGTGGTGGGGTTTTACTGGACTTCTTCCCTCGACACGGACAACCCGATTTACGCAATGGAATTTTCATTCTTCCCCGGGGGTGCACTTGGCTGGCATGTGAATGTCCCCGGTTATATAGATACGGGAGAAGAATCTCGCTGCTATGGACATTCTATCCGTCCGGTTACAGAATAATTGGTTGCATTTTGTCCGCTGAAAAATCCATAATTCCGCACCTGATTATTTTGTAAAGCCATGTTTTTTCCCGATGTTGCTGTATTAAACGAAAAAGAATGAAAAAACTCTCCCTGATTATTCTTGCGCTGATTATTATGGCTAATTCACAACAAGACTTTGTAAATTGCTGATTTTCAAACACTTTACAAAGTCTTGTTTTTTGTATCCCCCAAATTTGGTCACCATTTTTCTAGAATAGCAATTCGAGGATTCTTGCCATTTGTTATAGATGTCGTTGATAGTCCATTTTCTCGTGAAGAATACGATCTACGCTAATGGAACCCTTTTTGCCCTTTTTGTAGAAGATAATGTGATGTCCTATCTTATAGCCCAATAGCCCTGGCTTTACGACGTCATATGACCTTTCAAGAAAGACAGGCAATTGATTCAAACCTAAGATTGCGGTATATATTTGACGATAATAGACAATCGCCTGATCTTCTGACCAAGTTTCAACGGTATAGTCCCATATGCCGTCCAAATCGGCAATGGCCTTTCTGGATAATCTGATCTTAGCCATTGTTCTTCCGTTTTGCCTTCAACTCCTCCAAGTGGGATTCGAAGCCAAAGTCTTCGACATACCCGCTTGCTTCACCTTCCTCAATGGCAGCACGGAGAGCTGCTATCTTCTGCTCATCTTCTTCCAGCCTCCTGAGCCCGGCACGAATTACCTCGCTGGCGTTCGTGTAGCGACCGCCATGAATGCTAGTTTGGATAAAGGCGTCAAAATGAGCTCCTAATGCAACAGTTGTCGTTTTCATTTCAAACATTATTTGCAACAAATATAAGAAATATTCTTATATGGCGCATCATCTGACCATCATTTATTGATAGAATGACTCGGTCGCATTTGGTCGCATTTTCCGTCCATTATTTGAATACACCGTCGGTATAATTCAACCACTTGATAGACAAATTGTTCGATAGCCGCCAAGAATACACGATAGCCACCAATACTTTAGCTCCCGCCCGAGGCACAGATATGATGATGTTCAAATCTCAGATCTGGAAAGACAGTGACGAATACCGGCAAATGCAGCGGACGCGAAGTGCTCGTGATGAAAGTGAAGCTTGCGGATCTGCGCTGGTTCGACGGCTATGAGAGGACGTGGAAACTCGATGAGGGTGAATACGTCATATCAGCCGCCGCCAGCTCCAGGGACATCCGCCAGAATGTGACTTTGCAGCTGTAATCGCGGTTGCGACAGCTCCCTTGGCATTGTCTTTGCGGCTGATGATGCGGATCAAGCAGCAAATCACTAAGTATTTTTTTTATTTTAGATCTATATGAAACTATTTTACAAAGTATTAGTTCTTGCCGTATCAGCGTTCGCGCTCTCGCAGACAGCTTCCGCCCAGGTTTATATTGGAGGTTCCCTTTCGATGGCCAGCTACAGACAGGACAAAGTGGAAAACGAGAAAACAACTTGCAGTAAGTTGCTTTCCTTTGCTCCTGAAGTGGGTTATTTGTACAAGGATAACTGGGCATTTGGTGGCCGTTTCTCTATTGCGTATGCCACTGAAGATAATTATTCAGGTTATTCTGTGGAATCTTCAGAGAAAACATCTGCATTTTCTCTTGTCCCTTATGCCGCATACAAGGCTCTGACATTCGGAAATTTTTCCGTATGGACTGAAGGATCGCTTCGCATTGTCCCTTCGCAGAAGTATACTGATGGAGTCATAGGTATTTCTATAGCTCCTGTACTTTCCTATGAATTGGGAGAACACTTCATCCTAAGGACAGGATTGAACTTCGCCGGACTCTCTCTTGCGCGCAACTTTGACAGGGGGATTACGACTTTTCGTCTTTTTGCTGGCGGAGAAGGTATCCTCAAAGTTGGAGACATCACCATCGGAGCAGTATATCGCTTCTAAGATTTAAGCTGCTTGACCTAAATTTATTATGAACAATCGGCTTCTCGCATGTACGGGAAGCCGATTTTGTATATCCTTGCAGTAGCGAGCGCTTCAATTAGAATCTATAACCGAAACCGACTCTTCCGCCACAACCCGGGAAAATTGTCGCATAATAATCTCCCAATCCATAAAACTCTATTTCTCCGAACCATTTCTTGCCAAACTGTATTCCGATAAAAGTAAGCTGCAATCCAACCCTATTGGGGTAATAGAGCCCATTCCAATAGTCTTTTCCACCGGAGTGAAGCAGTAGACCACACTGTGCGGAGGCGTACATTTTGAAGGCACTACGGGATATATAATAGTAGCGCATGCCTGCAAAAGAGGTAAATACTTCCGAATTATCCTGCCGTCTGGTGATTTCCGTGTAGAGGTCCTCATATTTTATGTCCATGTGGCTATAGCCAAGGCTGGCGATTACCGCCCAACGCTTATGGAACTGCCAAGCGCCCTGTAATGCAATCACGCCGGCTGTCCTGGCAGAGATTATATACAAGTCTTGCTCCGTGGCTGGTGCAATATTCTCGAAAGTAAACATAGGAGGGCCGCTGAATCCAAGGCTCAATTCAAAAGTACGTTTCTCCAGAGGAATATTCGTTTGGTACGTCGAGATCATGCGACTGGTCTTGACCGAATCCAGATCCGGGACAAACAAGATATTCCCGGCCACCCTGCTCCTGTCATTCCAGGTGATTAACGGAGACTTGTGTTTTTCAGTCAGTTGCAGTACATTTCCTCCTGATTCCCAGACCTTTTCAGCTGCAGCCCCGATAACTATCGGATAGTCGCCATAGGCAAACAGCCGCTTGTCGTCCACTGACAGTTCTCCTAATTTTTCAGCGTTTTCCGGGACGGGATCCCCTACCTCAACGATTGCAACCTGTTCTCTGCTCAGATCCTGCGGACGCGAGTCCGTCAGATTGACTGAAACCCTGGGCATGCAAGCCATGAGGAAAAGGGCAGTAAATAGAATTGGCAGATGTCGTAACATAGTTCGATGGAAAAAATAGTCTATATTCATAATCCTCCAGACCTCATTATCTTGCTTGGTTCCTGCAAGAAAAACCGGCTGTCCCGATTTTCGCAAAATGCAATAAAATAATTCGCGAAATGCGTTAGAAACGTTTTAATTCCCACATATATTTGCAGCGCACTTAAAACTCGCAAGAACATAGAACATCTTGTATTTATAACCAATTTATTAAGCAAAATGGGAAAAACTATCTGTAAAATCACCGCTCTGTCAGCTCTGATGGCGTTGACGCTATCCGGAACTGCAATCGGTGCTCCCTCGTCAGGGAGAATCTCTACCCCCGCAGAGCAGAGCAACGCCATTACCGTGAGAGGTAAGGTCGTGGACTCAAAAGGCGAACCAATGCCAGGTGCCAGCGTAATGATCGTAGGAACGTCAAAAGGCGTCATCACTTCGGCAGACGGAACTTTCGAAATTGAAGCTCTTGCCGGCGCATCTCTCCAAGTCGAGTTCATCGGCTTCGTAACACAGACCGTATCCGCTAGTCCGGCCTTCATGAACATCGTCCTCGTCGAAGATACCGAATTCCTCGACGAAGTCGTAGTTGTCGGCTACGGAGTCCAGAAAAAGAAACTTGTGACGGGTTCGACTATAAACATCGACGGAGACCTGATCAAGAAACAGAACACTACCAACGCCATGGGATCCCTCTATAGCTCAGTCCCCGGAGTCTCGATCATTCAGGAGAACGGCCAGCCATGGTCTGATTACAGTGTCGTCATCCGCGGTCTGAATACCGTCGGAAGTTCGTCGCCTCTCTATGTCATAGACGGAATAGTCGGAGGATCCCTCAGCAGCCTCAACCCTGCTGACATCGAGTCCATCGACATACTGAAGGATGCGGCTTCAGCAGCGATCTACGGAGCCCGCGCGGCTGCAGGCGTCGTTCTGGTCACTACCCGCCAGGGTAAGGCCGGTCGCGTGAGCATAAACTATGATGCCTATTATGGCATACAGAAGCCTCATTTCAACGGAGTCTCCGCAGTGGGCGCGTCCGAGTACATGGAACTCGTAGATGCAGCCTTCCGTTCTAACGGAGCTCTCGCCGAGGGCGCGCATTACTATGACCTCGAGACCCTCATGCCGGTCCAGTATGCCAAGATGAAGGCCGGTACATGGGACGGTACCAACTGGCTCAAGGAGATGGTCAACAAGAATGCGCCTACCTACAACCAGGCTATTTCCATAAATGGAGGAAGTGACATCGCCAGATTCTCGTTCGGATTCTCCAATTCCGGGACCGAAGGAACTCTCGGCCATCCTCAGCCTACATATTACAAGAGAACGACCGTCCGCATGAACTCGGAAATCTCCCTTCTCCGCGACAGGCTGGGAAAGGATATCCTCAAGTTCGGAGAGAATGCAACCTTCTCCATCTATGATTCCAGGGGAGTCAGCACAGGAAACATCTACGACAACACCATCCACAAGGCGTTGGTCTATACTCCGTTCCTTCCTGCATATGACGATGACGGATCATACTATACTTACCAGGACCAGCTGAGAGACGGATGGAACGCCAGCGACGGAGCGTACAACCTTATCGAGCAGGCCTCCTACGGAAAAAGGGAAGGCCGCAGGTATCGCCTCCAGTCAAACTTATACCTTGAGTATATCCCTCATCAGGACTGGAAGGTCCGAGCAGTCTATGGCTACCGCTATTACAACAGCGCTACCCGTAAATACACCCCTGCATACCAGCTTGCCGGAACCGAAATCAACGAGTTCGACAAGGTAGAGCAGGAAATGGGAGTCAGCAACGCCCAGTCTCTTGACGCTACGGTTTCATGGGGACATACCTACGGCGACCACCATATAGACGCCCTTTTCGGAGGTTCCATCGAATCGACCAGATGGGGAATGGATGTCGGAGCGTGGAAGAAAAAGACCAAGCGAGGCATATGGGAAGGCGCGAATATTTCCAACACCGAAAGCGACATCAATCCTGAGATGGTGGATCTCTGGGGCGGGAACACTGTCCCTTGCAACGACATTGCATCTTTGTTTGCCAGGGCAAACTACAACTATAAGGAGACCTACTTGCTTACCGCCATTGTAAGACGAGATGGCTCAAAGAACTTTAAAACAGGCCATCGTCAGGGTATATTCCCTTCATTATCAGCAGGCTGGATAATGACCAATGAACCTTGGATGGCTCCTGCCAGGAACTGGCTCGACATGCTAAAGGTCAGAGCCAGCTGGGGCCAGAACGGTAACTGCGACATCGACAACTTCCAGTATCTTGCCACCGTGTCCCTCAATGCTCCTTATGACTTTACCGCTGACGGATCTTCGATCAGCACTGGAGCATATCCTGACAGAATCCCGAATGCGTTACTCACATGGGAGACCTCTGAACAGACAGATCTCGGTGTTGATGCAAGGATGTTCGGCGACCGCCTCGGAGTCATCCTCGACCTTTATCGCAAGGATACCAAAGACTGGCTTGTGTTGCCGCCTCAGCTTGACTCATATGGTACAGGATCTTCCGATATCAACGGCGGCTCAGTGCGCAACGAAGGTATCGAGATCGGATTTACCTGGAACGACCGCAAAGGCGATTTCAACTACAGCATAGGCCTGAACGCTTCGTACAACAAGAACAAGGTGCTCTACATCAACAATGAGGACGGCATCCTCCATGGCGACGTCAACGTAATTGCCCAGAACATCAGCGCATACAACACCTATGAGGCCAAGCCGGGAATGCCTATCGGATACTTCTGCGGTATCGCCAGCGAAGGTATCTTCCAGAACCAGGCCCAGATCGACAAGTACAGGGATGCAGGATATGCATTCGTGGACGGTTATGACGTAGCCCAGCCGGGAGACGTGATCTGGATCGACCAGAACGGCGACGGCGTGTACGATGTCCACGACGTAGTCAAGATCGGCGACCCTCATCCGGACTGGAACGTAGGCCTCAACCTCAACTTCGAGTGGAAGGGCTTCGACCTCTCAGTCTCTGGATCCGGCGCATTCGGCCAACAGATACTGCAGAGCTACCGCAACTTCGCGGGCTCCGACCTCGAGAACTATACCAACGTATTCGTCAACAAGCTCTGGACCGGAGAGGGCAGCACCAACTCCTTCCCTCGTTTCAGCTACGGCAAGAACAACAACTTCTACATCAACGCATACGTAGGTGACATCTGGGTCCAGAACGGCGACTATTTCAAGATCCGCAACATCACTTTCGGATATGATTTCAAGAAGCTCTTCAAGGCCATTCCTTTCTCTTCTCTCAGACTTTACTTCACCGGACAGAATCTGATCACCTTCACGGGATACGACGGCATGGATCCTGAAATCGGCTATGGCCACGGTGATGCATGGACGTCAGGTATCGATATCGGCTACTACCCAAGCCCTAAGGTTTACATGGCCGGTGTCAGCATTAAATTCTAAAACAGAGGAGATACAGAAATGAAAAAGATATCAATAATTTTTTTGACCGCAATCCTGGCCCTCCAGGGTTGTGACAGTCTGCTGGACACCACCAATTACGATAAATATGACACTTCTTCGTTCCCGACTTCTCAGACAGATGCGGAGCGAATGGTTACCGGTATTTACAACAGGCTCAACTGGATCTACAGGGAGCCGGAAGAGTCTCCGCTTTTCGTGAATGACCTCGTTTCCGATGACATGTTCGGCGGCGGCTCTACTTCCAACACCGGAGCCCAGGGCCTCGACCGTCTCATGTGGGACGAAGGCGAAGGCTTCGCCAATGCTTGGAAGTATCTCTACCAGGGAGTCTTCAGGGCCAACTACGCAATTGAAGAAATCCCCGGCATGGACGACAATCTTTTCGACAATGTCGATACCAAGAACTACCTCCTCGGCCAGGCCTATTTCCTCCGTGCCTGGTACAACTGGGAGCTTGCCGACCTGTTTGAGACGTTCCCTCTGCTGACCGCGACCGCGCCGGTCAACAACCCTCGTACCGATTCCGAAACCGTATTCAATACCATTGCTGACGACCTGGTGCAGGCTATCGACCTCATGTCGGACAAACACAAATTCGACAACAGTCCCGGACGTGCCGGAAGGGCTACCAGATATGCAGCCGAGGCTCTTCTTGCCCGCATCTGGATGTTCTACACCGGATTCTATGGCAAGAGCGATCTCAACGGTATCAGCAAGAGCCAGATTATCGCATGGCTCAAGGATTGCCGCGACAACTCCGGTTTCGGCCTCGAGGCTGACCCGAGAAACATCTGGCCATATGCCAACGATTTCTCAAGCGGAGTGGCCTTTAATACCGACTTCGGCACATACGCCAACAAGGAAGGACTCCACTGGGTGGGCAACCACTCAAAGGAGACTGTCTGGGCATCCCATTTCTCAATGGTGAATAGAGATGATGTATGCTGGTTCCGCGTGGGCGAGTACTTCGCCCTCAGAAACCCTGGCTCTGCTGCCAATGAGAAATGCTACCCTTACGGCATTGGCTATACCAACGGTACGGTCAATCCTAAGATGGTAGAGGAATGGGTATCCGATCCGGACTACGGCGTAGCTGACAAGCGTCTCTTCGGTTCCATCCTTTCAGTAGACAACGCTTCGGAGGTCTACAGCAACGGAACAGGCGGCTCATGGTGGCCTGCAGGCTACGAGACCGAGCTTCCTAACCACGACGGAAACGACTCCAAGGAGGTTGAGAAAACTCTCTTCCACAACAAGAAGTACACCGTCGTCACCGCTTATTCGGACAATACCAAGTCATCTCTTTACAACAACTTCTTCTACCATTTCCCTGGTGTGGACAACTCCAACCAGTATGGCCAGAGGGCTGATGCGATATACATCCGTTATGCTGACGTCCTCCTCATGCTCGACGAGCTTGAGCAGACTGTGACCGGAATGAACCAGCTCCGTCAGAGAGCAGGCCTTGCTCCATACGGCGAATACACTCTCGAACGCCTCCAGAAGGAGCGCCGCTACGAGTTCGTATTCGAGGGACTCCGCTGGGACGACCTCCGCAGGTGGTATCCTAAGGATGCTGCGAGGATCGTGCAGGAGAACCAGCAGGGGGCATACGTGGAGTACCGCGGAAACAACGTTCCTGGCGGATATACCCAGATCCCGGGCAATGACATGGCTTCCCGTTACGAGAAGACAAGAGGTTTCTGGATGATTCCTCCTACGCAGATCACTCTGTCAAAGGACGTGCTCACCCAGACTCCTGGCTGGGAGAATGGCAGTCAGGACAGCTGGTTCTTCAGCAACGGCCGACTCCCATATCCGACCAAGTACTGATACAGTAAGATCATCTGAAAACAGAGTAACCCGGGTACTGCCCGGGTTACTTTTATTATGAAAATAAATCGTGCCTTGCGCGTTTATAGCGAGAAGCCGAGGTGGATACCGAAGCCGTCGGTGCCGATGTTAGGTCCGATGTTGAGGCCGAAGTCTTTGTGTATGGCTATGCGGTAGCCGAGAGCCAGCCTAAGGTAGGGACGTAGGTCACCTTTGTCATCTATGCGCGACGGATCGTCAGGAACTTGATCCGGATTGTTTGTCACGATTGACGCTCCAATTCTAAAGTCGGTATAGAAGGCGCTGCGCTTGCCGTTGGACCGGAGGAAATAATAGCGGTTCCAGAAATAGGCGCTGGCAAGGTGCACGTCGGAAGGAACGGAATCAAAGTATTCCTCAAAATATGCTCCGCCGGCTCCGAACACCAGTCTGTCAGATATTTTTACACCTGCGGATCCTGAAAATACATATCCCATCGGCAAAGTAACGGCAGCGTCTGCTTCAGCAGCAGGTTTTATGTTTTTCCAGTTGAACTGGGCTGAAGCGTCTATTGAAATTAAAGCAAAGAGTGCGGAGATCAACAAGATGGTAATTTTCTTCATGACTAATTCTGTTTTTTCTATATACCAGAATACAGAAATGCCAAAACCTTGCAGACCTCCGCCTGAAATTTACGGGATATTTTTCTTCTCGGCAGTCCAGCCTTCGCGGGAGCTGAGGCCGCATGGCTCGCCCTTGAAAAGCTTTCCGGCTTCGGCATCGCTCTTGAGTTGCCACTGCAGCCATGCCGTAGCAACTACGGAGAATTCGCCGCCGTATGGCTGGCCGTAAGTGCCGCCGTGGCCAACAGGATAGTTGGCTGCGAAGACAGGGACATGGTTGATTCTCTTGAAGTCGTCCATTCCGTTCTCATAAGCGATATCGGTCTTGCCTCCGAGGATATAGATAACCGGAGTATGGATCTCTGCGAGACGCTCTTTTGCAGGCATCGGCATCCCGGGCACTGCGGTAGCTGCATTGGTCTGGTTGAAGAGGCCGCTGTTGCAGATCATTATGGTCTTGATCCTCGGGTCCTTTGCGACGTCGAGAGTCTGGAGTCCGCCGCATGACATACCGGCGACAGCAATGTTCCAGACATCGATTTTGCCGAAGTACTGGCTCTCCGGATCGGAGTTCTGGGCGATGATCCAGTTGATGCCGTCAGTGAGCTTCGAAGAAGCAGACATTCCGGCCCTGACCCTGGCGCCGGCCTCGTCCGGCATGGTGCCGATTGCGATTACTATGAATCCGTGGGATGCGATCTCGTTGAGAAAGCGGACATGCTCCCATGGGGAATCGGTGCAGGCCCCGTTGCCCCATACCAGTACAGGCAGCGGGTTGCTGCTGTCGAATACGGAGAGATCTTGCGGTTTGAAGATTGTGTGGGTCGTAAGAGAACCGTCAGTAACCATTACGGCCTTGTATTCTCCCGTGCCTCCGTTCTCGAAGGCTAGCGATTTGATGTCCTGCCCATAGGCAGAGACGGCGCCGGCAAGCGCCAGCACAAAGATCAGAATCTTTTTCATTGAAATATGTGTTTTACAATTAAGGTCTCGTCTGACCTCGCCCGTCGATAAGCCACTTGTACGTAGTCATTTCCCGCAAAGCCATCGGACCTCTCGGCCCGAGTTTCTGCGTGCTGATGCCGATCTCGGCACCAAGCCCGAACTGCGCTCCGTCCGTAAAACTTGTCGGGGCATTTACATATACACAGGCGGCGTCAACCTCCGCCTGAAATCTTTGTGCGTTAGTTGTGTTCTCTGTAATGATGCACTCGCTGTGGCCTGAACCATGGAGACGTATATGCTCCAGAGCTCCGTCGAGGGAATCGACCGTCTTCAGGGCCATCTTATAATCCATGAATTCGGTACCGAAGCTCTCTTCGATGGCATGCTCCAGCTTAGGGTAGCTGCCTTCCAGAGCCTTGTAGGCCCTGTCGTCGGCATAGATCAGCACATTCTTCTCCGCAAGCGGAGCGCAGAGCTTCCCGAGGTCGGAAAGCCTTGACGAATGCACGATAAGACAGTCGAGCGCGTTGCAGACGCTGACCCTGCGGGTCTTGGCGTTGCAGACGATGGCGGTCCCCATGGCTAGGTCTCCGTCAGCGTCGAAATATGTGTTTACCACTCCGGCTCCGGTCTCGATCACCGGAATCTTCGCGGTATTCCTTACGAAGTCGATGAGCCTGCGCCCTCCACGCGGGATGCAGACGTCGATATAGCCCACAGCCTCCAGCATCTCTCCGGTAGCCTCATGGGTGGAAGGCAGCAGTTCAGCTACTGCCGGATCGATATTGAACTCGGAGAGGACTCCGCTGATGACCTTCAGTATAGCCTTGTTGGAATCCTCGGCGTCCCTTCCGCCCTTGAGCACGCAGGCGTTGCCGCTCTTGAAGCAGAGCGAGAATACATCCGCAGTGACGTTAGGCCTTGCCTCGAAAACCACTCCGATGACTCCGAACGGAACGCTGATCTTGCGAAGTCTCAGCCCGTTTTCCAGAGTCCGGTCTTCCAGGATCATTCCCAGAGGTGACGGCAGGTCGGCCACATGTCTCATGTCAGACGCGATGCCTTCGATCCTGACGGGGGTGAGTTTCAGGCGGTCGTAAAGAGGGTTTGCCGGGTCCATGCGGGAGAGGTCCTCCGCATTTGCCCTGAGTATGGTTTCCTGTTCTTTGACGAGCCTGTCGGCTACAGCCTTCAGTATCTCGCTTCTCTTTTCGTCCGGAACTGTCTGAAGCTCTCTGGATGCCGCCTTTACCTTGGCGAATGTTTCTGTAAGCATTATTCGAGATATAAGTAATCGTAATGGACTATTGGTTTCATGTCATGGACCCCGATCCCGGCCCTGGCCTCATCGCTGCCGTAGGCGACTCTGCCGACTCCGATGGCCTTCCCGGCAGCGTCTGCAATCGTAACTATGTCCCCCTCCTCGAAGTCGCCCTCGACGGCGGTGACCCCGACCGGGAGGATGCTGACGGCCTTCTCGCCGCGGACTGCGCGGACTGCCTTGTCGTTGAGGGTGATGACGCCCTTGGAGAAGCTGTCGCTGTGGGCGATCCATTTCTTTATGGTCGAGACCTTCTCTTCGGAAGGAGTGAATTCGGTATGGACAGTCGAGTCCGGATGCAGCAGCAGGTCGAGCAGTATGTTGTCCTTCCGGCCATTGGCGATGATGACCCTGATGCCCTCAGAGGCGACCTTGCGGGCAATCCGGCATTTCGTGATCATGCCCCCGCGCCCGAAGCCGCTCTTCTCTGCGGTGATGAATGAACCCAGATCGTCGTTCTCGCCTATCTCCGGGATGACGGTTGAAGCCGGGTCTTTCGGAGAGCCGTTGTAGATGCCGTCGATGTTGCTGAGGATGATCAGCGTCGTCGCGTCCATCATCGATGCTATGAGCCCGGAGAGCTCGTCGTTGTCGGTAAACATAAGCTCCGTCAGGCTGGCGGTGTCGTTTTCGTTGACTATCGGAAGGACTCCGTTGTCGAGCATGACCTCCATGCAGCCGCGCTGGTTGAGGTATTGGGTGCGGGACGAGAAGTTCTCCTTCATGGTCAGTACCTGGCCGATATGTATGCCGTACTCGCGGAAGAGGTTGTAGTAGCGGTTCATCAGGCGGACCTGGCCGACGGAGGAGAAAAGCTGGCGGCGGGCTACGCTGTCGAGGGCCTTTTCCGTCTTGAGTTCGTCTTTTCCGCTGGCAACCGCGCCGCTGGAAACCAGGATGACCTGATAGCCTTTCTCGCGGAGGGCGGCAATCTGGTCGACGATCGCCGACATCCTGGTGGAGTCGAGACGGCCGTCGCTGCGCGTCAGCACGTTACTTCCTACTTTAATTACGATTCTGCTCATTTGACCGATGCTTTAAGTCCGCGGATCACTGAATTGGTAAATCCGGCCTCCTCCATGGCGTTGAGGCCCTTTATAGTCAGTCCTCCAGGGGTCGTCACCTTGTCAATCTCGGCCTCCGGATGGTTGCCCGAAGCCTTCAGCAGATCGACTGCGCCGCGCATAGTCTGGAGCACGATCTTCTCGGCAAGGTCAGCCTTGAATCCGAGCTCGACTCCGCCTTCGGAGGCTGCGCGCACATATCTCATCGCGTAGGCTATCCCGCAGGATGCGAGCGCCGTCGCGGCAGGGAGCTGTTTTTCAGTTATGACCATGGCATCGCCCATGGCAGCGAAGACTGTCCGTACCTGCTCCGCCGACTTCGCGTCGGAGACGACCGGCACGATAAAGGTCATCGAGGCTCCGATCGAGATCGCGGTGTTCGGCATTATTATGAAAATTCTGAGGGATTTCTTATCTCCGAGGGCTGCCCGGATCGAGGCTCCGCTTACGCCTGCGGCACATACGAGGACGCTCTCGCAGGAGGCGTCCAGCGCCGGGGCTATCTCTCCGAGGACCTGTTCTACCAGCCAGGGTTTCACGGCGACGACGACGGAGGCGGCGCCGGAGGCTGCCTTGACGTTGTCTGAAGTCACGTTGGCGCCCATCGCGGCGAACTTCTCGAGTTTGCCGGCTGACGGGTTGGATACGGTCATTTCCCCTGGAGCGCATGCTCCGCTTTTCAGGAGCCCTTCGGCGATGGCACCACCCATTGCGCCGGCTCCTATGATGGCATATTTCATATTGCTACGGATGTTACTGACTAGCAAATATAATAAAAATCACTAAGATACCGCCTTCTTTGTCTTAGGTATGAACTGTCTCGGCGAAAAATTCACTATTGTGACTCCGAGGAAGACCAGAACTGTAGCCAGACCTTTCTGCCAGTTCATCGTATCGAGTCCGATCGCCAGGCTTATGACCATTGCGACTACAGGCTGGACGTAGCTGTACATGCATACGATGTAGGGCCGGAGCTTCTTCTGTCCGAACGGAATCAGGAAGTAGGAGACAAAGGTCGCCCCGATGATGACGTAGGCGGTCTGCAGGATGATGCCTGACGGGATGGCGGAATATGGGACCGAAATCAGTTCTTTGAATCCGAAGGGGAGGGCGTAGGCGCTCGAGAACATGAACATCCAGGTCATGAAAGTGATGACGCTGTATTTCTGGATCAGGGGTTTGAAGATGCCGACGTAGAGGGCGAAACTGAGGGTGTTGACCAGCATAAGGGCTATGCCGCCGATTGTGGTGTGGTCGGCGCCGCCTCCGACGGTGCGGGTGTTGAGAATCAGCATGAGCACTCCGGCTATGCTGAGGGCCAGGCCGGCGACTCCATGGGCTGAAATCCTGTCTTTGATGGCGATTGCCGCTATGACCATTGTCATGACCGGGCTGAGGACGCTCATGATGGAGGCGTCGATTGCCGTGGTCATGGTTATTGCCTTAAGGAAGGAAAACTGGGTCAGGAACATGCCCAGGAAGGAGGCTACGGCTATTTTCCAGATATCGGAGGTCTCGACGCGGAAGCTCTTGCGGAAGACCAGTCCGGAAAGGACGAAGAGGGTGAGGGCTCCGAGGGCTCTAAGAAGATACAGGGCCATCGGCGAGATCAGTCCGTTGTTTGCTATGTTCTTGCAACAGATTATGTTGAATCCGAAGATCAGATAGGCAGTCAGGCAGGCCAGATTGCCTTCGAGGATGCCTTTGCCGTTGTTTTCCATTTTCACGACCGCAAAGTTAAAAATTATTCCGATATTTGCAGTATGGAAGTACGCGCAAAAAAGGCTTTAGGTCAGCATTTTCTGACTGATCAGAACATAGCGAAAGCTATCGTCGACGCTCTTGGCGCCGGCGGGGTCCGGGATGTCCTCGAAATCGGTCCCGGAATGGGAGTGCTGACTCAGTATCTGCTTGCCCGCGAGGATCTGGATCTCCGTCTTGTGGAGATCGACGGAGAGTCCGTGGAGTATCTGATGGCTCATTTCCCGGGGATGCAAGGACGCCTTGTCCAGGACGATTTCCTGAAGATGAATCTCTCGAAGATATTCAAGGGGGAATTCAGGGTGATCGGCAATTTTCCGTACAATATCTCTTCGCAGATTTTCTTCAAGATCCTGGACAACAGGGAGGCTGTCCCTGAGGTTGTCTGCATGATTCAGAAGGAGGTTGCGGAGCGTATTGCCGAGAAGCCCGGTACGAAGACTTACGGTATTCTCTCGGTAATGCTACAGGCGTGGTACGATATCGAATATCTTTTCTCTGTCGGTTCCGGAGCATTTGCTCCGCCGCCTAAGGTGCAGTCTGCGGTCATACGCCTCCGCAGGAATTCGCGTACCGATCTTGGTTGCGACGAGGCTCTCTTCAAGTCGATTGTGAAGGCCTCCTTCGGCCAGCGGCGCAAGACTCTGCGTAATTCTATTAAACAGATTGCAAGGGACATGGCTGCGCGTCGCGGTCTTGACGACCAGGCTCTCGCTGCTTTTCTCTCCGACCCGGTCTTCGACCTCCGTCCGGAGCGCCTTTCCGTCGAGGACTTCATCGCCCTCACCCTCCGTTTCCAGTCATAACTCTTTTCCTGACAAAAAATTAAAAGAAATAGAAACAATAGTTAAAGGGTGTCCAATCTATAATGGATACCTTTGCCACTATCAACTAAATAATTAGCCCTTGTATGAAACTGCTGTTAAAACGTTTCAAATATCTTTTGCCCCTGCTAGTCTCTTCCGGGCTGGCGCTTTCCTGTTCTTCCAAGAAAGGTGAGGTGGTTTGTCCTGAAGTGGATAATCCTATGATGGTGCTGTGTAACAGGGAGTGCAATTATATGAAAACATCATTACGTGAATATGATGATGTTTCATTCCTGGAGATCCAAACAACAAGTGATGAGCGTTTATGCGATCCGATATTTATGGAAAAAAGTTGGATGGATGAAGCATTGATAAAGAAAGGTGACTCTATTATAGAGGAGCAAATCCGCAGGTGGTATGAGATGTCTTATCCTGAGGGGCAGATTCGGTGGGGCCACATTGAGAGAGTCGACGTCGCTTTTTTATATCTCAATTATGAGTATAGAAGTGATTGTCTGAAAGACATGACGATTTCCGCTAATTCATTGTTGTTCGGAAGGGATGCGGGAAGTAATCTTGTAGATATGTTTTCATTTATTTTTTATGATGATGTAACTAAAGATTTTAATCGATTCATTTTTACTTCAGACAAAGAACTTAAAGGCATAATTGAAGATGGCATGCCATTTACCGATTATCTTACGTATGAACCGATAGTTCTTCCTATTATACGACTTGCTTTTTCCGAACTCCCGCCGGAGCTGCCGGTGGAGACGGACCTCACGGTTGAAATGACCCTCAGTAACGGTAAGACCCTCTCCGACACTGTCCATGTTAAACTAACCGACTGATTGAGAAAATGATGAGAATCAGGAATAAATATATCTTGGTCTTTTTGTCTCTTGTCTTTGTTGTGTCTTGTGGGAATAATAAAGAGGAAACAAATAGTATGGATAGTACTTTGGGACGAACTCTTCTTTGCAATAGGACAAGTTCTGTCATTGATTTATTCTCCTACTCAAAAGATGAATATGGCAGGTATTCTCCAACCGATGGTTCAGAGGTAAATACGGGCTCTTTTATTCTTTATATCGGCGTCGGGTGCGATATAGAACAAGTGGACCGGAGGCGACGTGAAGACCTTTATAAGAAAAAATATCGTATTCCTGGAGATCCTATCATGGAAGAGCAGATAAAAAGATGGATGGAAATGAGATTTAATGGCAAAGATCAGATCATAATTTGGGGGACCTGGAATGATAGTGCGGATTCTGGAATGGGGCATCTGGCAAATGTAATTGAATACAGGACAGATAAGTGCCAATCCCTAAGAATTACATCTTCTTTTTCATTATTTAATCGTGGTAATAACTGTGATATTACGGATAAACTGGTTTTTGATTCTATTGAAGATCCCGGGAATGAAGTGTTCATCTTCACTTGGGATAAAGAATTAATTGGACCTGTTTTAGAAGGTATGACTATTTCGGAATATCTTTCGTATGAGCCTATGGTTCTCCCATATTCTCTACTAAAGTTTTCCGAACTTCCGCCGGAGCTGCCGGTGGAGACTGACCTCACGGTTGAAATGACCCTCAGTAACGGCAAGACCCTCTCCGACACTGTCCATGTTAAACTTACAGAATAACGGTTGCGTATTAATACCACATACTAATGAAACAAAACAGCGTATATTTATTTGTAGCACTAATTTGCTTCTCGGTTTCATCATGTGAGAAGGATCCGATAGGCAATGTCATTTTCCTGCATGATGATTCAGCCGCTTCGGTTAGGGAATGGAGCCGTTACGACGTAACAATGCATGATGCCGAGCGTTATGTGAAACTACATAATCCTGATAAGACGTATGAGATGACCTCTTATGTTGAGGGTGCTGATACTCTTTTGTATGTTTACAATTTTTCAGATGGATGGGTAGTCCTATCGGGAGACAGGCGAGTCGGCCCGGTAATCGCCGAAAGCCCTACGGGAAGACTTGATATGAACGATGAACAGGGATACGTATCCTGGATCCGTTCCAATGCGGAAAATATTCTTGCTCTCAAGGAAGATGGTCCAGAGATTGACAATAAAAGCGTCCGGATGTGGGACATGATAGCCCCGGTATCAATGAATAAGGTCCCACAGACAAAGGCTGCCTATAAGAAATGGGTAATCAGGGAGTTCCCGATCAATCAGAAAACTACATGGGAAACAGAAGTTCCTCATCTAATTCAGACAAAGTGGGGACAAAAAGAACCGTGGAATATGACAGCACCTAAAGATATGACAACGTTAAAAAAATTACCGCTAATGCCTGAAACGGTTGATAGATGTACCATAGGGTGTGTCGCAGTCGCCGTCTCACAACTATTGTATTATCTTCATTATTATATCGGAAAACCTAACGCCTTATATCATGATGTTAGTTGGGCTGATAGTATCGTCTCACGGACATCGGATATCGGATTCTTTAGGTCTGATCTGGTGACTGATTCGAATCGCTGGGATGATATGCTGAAAGATCCTTATATAGATAATAGAGAAGCTATGCAATATGTAACGGATTTCATGATGGACGTGGGAAATAGATATGGTATGAAATACAGCGCAGAGACGAGTAACGCGGGAGGTAGCGGATGCTCAATGTCTCCAACAGCACAGATACTGTCAGAGATATATGACATCAGTTGTAAAAAAGCCAATTATAATGTAAGTATAATTCAACAGCAATTGTATAATGGGAAGCCAGTATTGATAAGCGGATGCTTTTATGATTCTAAACATGAAGGGATGTCTGCACATGCTTGGCTGATTGATGGTTTGTTTGTCCAAAGGGCTCGTTATACTATGATGCGTTATTGTGAGTATACAGATAATTGGACATCCTTTGATGAAACATATGATTCCTTTGCGTCGGCAAAAGCAAAGTATGATTTTACCGGTGAGTACGATATACAAACGTTTGTCGGCACAGATGATGTCGAGGTTTTGTCTTTCCTTATGAACTGGGGTGAAAATGGAAGCGGAGACGACGTGTATTATGGGGTTTATGATGATTGGAGTTATAAATCGACTTACATATATGCAGGATATGATGATAATGAAACATATAAAAGGAGAATATACTATGATTTCAAATAGAATTTTTAAAGCAATCTTTGTCTGCTTATCAATGTCGGTAATTATTTCCTGTGGATCACACAAAGACAATCCTGAGATCGAACTCAAGCCATTAGTATCACCACTGGCTTTCTGTAACAGGGAATGTAATTATGTTGGGATTGGCGCGGTAATAGATCATACAGACACTTACTCTGTTGTCACCGGAACACCTGTAAAGGCTGAAGAAGTCAGGTTTGAGGTGTTCACGTTATGCGATGAACGGTTTTTACAGCCTGACTACATGATGGAGAATGCGTGCAAAAAAGAGTTCAATAAACAAGGGGACAAAATAATCGAAGAACAGATTGTCCACTGGTTTGAAATGCAGCGGGATAAGGCTAAAAGATTATATATTGCTAGTTTTGAAGAATCTGACCCTCAGGATATCAATGATTTATATGAGTATCGCAGCGACTATATCGAGAAAATGACTCTCAGATCTTCTGCTCCTCTGTTCGGCCGCGGGAATAATTCCGATATATCAGACAAACTTGTTTTCTGCGAATTACCTCTAAGGAACAACCATTTCATATTTACATATGATAAAGAGCTCATCGGGCAGATAGAGAAAGGAATGCCGCTTACGGACTACCTTGCCTATAAACCGATGATACTGCCTTTATTCGATCTATCATTTTCCGAACTTCCGCCGGAGCTGCCGGTGGAGACGGACCTCATGGTTGAAATGACCCTCGGCAATGGCAAGACCCTCTCCGACACTGTCCATGTTAAACTTACGGAATGAAAAGAAAACTGCTTATAATCATATCGGCACTGGTGGTGTCCGCATGTGTTGAGGAAGTCAATCTCGACAAGGCCTTCGAAAAGACAGTTACCGTCAACTGCATTCTCAATGCAGACGCCGAGACCCAGTCGGTCGACATAAAATACAACGGAGACTTCGGAGAAATCCTCTTCGAAAGAGTCCCCGATGCTGACGTCGTAATGTTCGCCGATGGAAAAGAACTGGGGCATCTGAAGAAAATCGCCTTTTCCCGATGGGTAATTGACCTCAAGCCGGAACCGGGAGTAACCTACCGGCTCGAAATCCAGGTCCCGGGGGAAAAGAAGATAACCGCAGAAACTACTGTTCCGGAGCCGGCCCCTATCAGGATGGCAAGCAATCCGGAGGATATCGATAAGTACCTGCAGACTTTTATACATGAAGCCGGCACCTCGTCCGCCTGCTGGATATCAATCGATAAATCGCGTTTAATAGGTTCGGACCACCCGTATAGGGACGAATTCAATAAACTGGAGAAAATCCACGGCTCTCTCTATCCGGAAGGCTACAAATCCAGGTTTACTGTATGCGACGATTATGTACGCATAAGTCCTGTCACCCTCGAGAAGAACCTGACATTCCTGCTGGAAGGATCTTCAATATACCGAGGTGCTGAAATCGTCTTCATTACGATGTCGGACGATTATGACCTCTACCGGAAAAGTGCCTACCAGAAGATCAAAGCCTACGCGGGAGAAGACTTCACTGACTTCCTCGAAGAAAACGTGGTCTACAGCAATATCAAAAATGGAACAGGAATATTTGGAGCCTATGTTACGCGAAAGATTACAATTTAAAGGCTTCATGAGCCTGTTCCTGGTGCTGACTCCAACTCTGGCTTCCGGCCAGTCGGCCGATACGACTGCCGCCACGCAGCAGATCGACAGCTCCGTCGTTACGGCAAAGACTGCCAAGATGGTAAGCCGTGGAAACATATACTCCTTCAACGTCGAAAAGGCTGCCAGTGTCATCTCTGTGACCGGCGAGCCTGACATACTCCGACAGATGGCGACCCTCCCCGGGGTCTCCGCCGGAATGGAAGGCTCCCTTGGGCTTTACGTCCGCGGCGGCAACAGCAGCACCTGTCGGCTCGAGCTCGACGGCGTCCCGCTATACAATGCGACCCACGCCTTCGGGATCATGTCTTCGCTCCAGGCCGAGATGGTCGGCTCATCGCAGATCTACACCGGCGGTTTCAAGGCATCGTCCGGCAACTTTACTTCCGGCCTTATCCGTGCCACCGGCCATGCAGCCCCTGTCGACCGTTTCCGTGCGGCTATGACTGTTTCTCCTTATATCGAGGGCGTCTATGTGGAGATCCCGGGCCGTTTCTCCCTACGGCTCGGCGGCCGTTACTCATTCATGCCGACCTTCGCAGGCCTGGCAATAGACAAATATGGCAGCAAACTGGATCTCGACGGAATCGAAGTGGGCGGCATTGTATATGATTACAATGGCCATGCTTCCTACCGGTTCAGCGACAGAAGCTGTCTCAAGGCCTCGTTCTTCTATGCGAAGGACAAGCTTATAACTAACGGCCCGCAGTTCGGAGCCGAGAACGGCTGGGAAACATGGATGGGCAAACTTGAGTTCGAGACTATGATTGGTGAGGCCACTAAGATGGAGACGTCTGTCTATGCGACAGGCTCTGACAGCCGCGAGGGCGAATTCAGCGTAAATAAAGATGGCGAAAAATCCTCTATCTTCGTCGATGGCCATATGTACGAAGTCTGCGGCAAACTTCTTTTCTCCGGAAAAGTCAGGGACAAGGTCGATCTCAGTGGCGGGGCTGAGTTCAAGCGTATACTCGACAGCTACTCGGTATCTGCTTTCGTCGATGCCCACGCTTCCTTCGGGAAAGCGGTGGATCTGAACCTAGGCTTGCGTCAGACCGCCATCCGTAGCGGCGACGATTCCAGAAGCAATACCGACGCCCATGTCCTGGCTGACGTCAATCTCACTGACCGGGTCGGCTTGGAGTTCTCGTTTGACAGAATGAATCAGTATTTCCATATGCTGGAAGGCCTTCCGACCGGATGGGCCCTGAATCTTTCAGTCCCGATCAACAGCCGGTTCCCTGAGGAAACTTCCAATCAGTTGTATGCCGGAGCCTTTTCCCGTTTCGATGTTCCAGCGTTGAAGTATCTGGGCACGATGGAGGTCAATTTCAATGTGGGAGCATATTTCAAGCAGATGAGTAATCTGGTCAGCTATGTTTCCTCTGTCAATCTGTTGCGCAATTCCGCGAAGACCTGGGAGCAGGATACGGATCTGGGGCGGGGGTGTTCTTATGGTCTCGAGACTTCCGTGCTTCTTAATGCCGACAGGCTTACTGCAAACCTCGCTTATACATGGTCCCATACCGACAGGACTTTCACCCATATCAATGACGGGAAGACTTTTCCGTTCAAGTTTGACAGACCTCATATCCTGAATATACAGGCTGATTATACTTTGCTTGGCAGGACTACGAGAAGTGGCCGCAAGGTTACCCAACATGTAATCGCCGACCTGAGCTATTATTCTGGTAATCTTATGACTGTCGCCTTCGGCCAGTATGGAGGCGAGAAAATCAGTTTTGGATATGAATATGATAAGATGGAGCATGCCAGAATGCTGTTCAATAATATATTCAACAGAACTCAGATGACGACGTTGAACGGTTTCCGGACTCCGGCTTATTTCCGTCTGGATGCCGGTTATGCATTCTGTATCAAGGGTCGGAAGGTTTCCCATGATATTTCTCTCTCGGTGTATAATGTGCTTAATCGGCATAACCCATATATGTACTTCAATGAGGATGGAACCTGGAAGCAGATAAGTATTCTTCCGATTCTTCCGTCTATACGGTGGAAACTCAGTTTCTAGGGCGGATTGTGTATTGCGGATTTTTTATAAATTTGCGACAGATATCTGCGGTTGCTGATGAAGGTCCACCTGTTTCTGTTATCTATTGTAATCCCGTTTGTGCTTTTTTCATGTGGAAGAAGCAGGATGCTTGCGCACCTTGAGGATATAGAGTCTTATATCCAGGAGCGGCCTGACAGTGCTCTTGCTGTCCTTGACGGTATAGACAGGACGAAACTCTCCGGGAGGAAGGAGAAGGCTCTGTTTTCGCTGTTGAATACGATGGCGCTGGATAAGAATTACATAGATCCAAAGGAGGATTCCCTGATAGAGCCCGCTGTCAGGTACTACAGTAAGCATGGGGATCCGGATATCAGGCTAAAGGCTTTTTTCTATAAAGGAAGGATTTTCTTTTATAATGGCCGTTACGATGAAGCAATACTTTCCTATATGGAAGGTTATCGGTATATTGATAAGTGTAAGGATTATAAGTATTGTGGTTTCCTGTGCGAGGATATTTCCAAATGCTTTATCAACACGTACAATCAGGATGATGGCTTGACATATATAAAAAAGGCTCAAGAATACTATACGAAAGGGAATCTGACTGTAAACAATTATATTGCTTCGTTACCTCTTGTTACAATTTATCTTAACAAAAAAGAGTGGGCGTTGGCCGATTCAGTCTTTCGTTCCTTCAAAGGAGACAATCTTCCCACAACGGTACGACGCGGTGCATACGAGTTACGTGCCAGATATTATACTTACGCTCCGGATCATGATTATGCTTTGGCTAATGAATTCTATTCGGAATCGATTTCATTAGGTGCCAATCTTCAGTTCAGTAGTTTATGTTCGTATGCTTATTCCCTAAATGCCACAGGCCGTCGAGAGGATGCCGATCATATTATGGATTCGATTTCTGCATTTATAAATGATAAAGCCAAGGAAAGTCATTTTTATGCGGTTGAATCCAAGATAGAAGAAAAGCGCGGACGCTATAAAGAAGCACTATCCTCGTTCAGGTATTGTCTTGATTCTCAGGAAGAAGACGTCGAGGGACGGCTGCGGACTTCTGCCCTAAAGGCACAGCGGGAATTTTTCTCGGCTGAGAGGGCTTTGAAGGAAAAAGAGGCGGCGAGGCAGCGCTACTATATGGCCGCGATCCTGCTTGGATTTGTCATAGTTTTGATTGCCGGAATCATCGTATATAGGAGAATGAAGGCAAAGGCCGAGGCCGAGAAGAACCGCTATGCGGAGATGGCTTCAGTGGCCGAGAAGAGGCTTGCCGAGATAGAGAAATCCATGATTACAGATGTGGCGGCAGAATCGGCGCTTGCCGGGGAGGCGGAGTCCCTCAGGGAAAGGCTGCAGGATACCGAGGGTGCAAAAGCTTCGCTGGAGAGTATCTTAGCCGATAGGGAAAGCACTCTTTCCAGGCTTCGCTCCGAGTACGGAAAGATATATAAGGAGCAGTACGTATACCTTGGTAAGCTGTGCGAATCTTATTTCAGGGCCGTCGATTCCAAGGAACCTCATTCCTTTGTATATGCTGAAGTTCGTAATCTTATTGACGATCTTTTCGGCGACCGTGTCGGCTATGCCCGGTTCGAGAGGATGGTCGATCGCGGCCTTGGTGGCATTATGTCCAAGTTCCGTCAGGACTTCCCGGGGCTGGACGAAGGTGACTACCGTTTTGCATGCTATCTTTTCGTGGGGTTTGATGCGACGACATTGATGATCATATTGAAGATGGTCTCGACAGCTGCCGTGTATGTCAGAAAGAACCGGCTGAAGAAAATGATAATCCAGTCTTCCTCTCTGCATAAAGAATCCTATCTGTCAATGTTTAAATAGGTTTGAGGATTATTCGAAGATATTTTTTATATTTGTGAATATAATTGAACCGGAATGAGGCCCGCTGTCTGTTTTATAACTATCCTTTTAGGTTTTTCTTTGGTTACATCCTGTGTTTTTAACAGGATGCTGCCATTGTTGGAAGATGTAGATTCTTATATCCAGGAGCATCCTGACAGTGCTCTTGCTGTCCTTGAGAAAATAGATCCGGAGAAGCTTACGGGAAAGAAAGAGACCGCGTTCTATTCTCTTCTCCACACAATGGCTTTGGATAAGAATTACAAGGATCCTATGGATAAATCCCTGATAGAGCCTGCTGTCAAGTACTATAGCAAGCATGGGGATCCGGATATCAGGCTGAAGGCCTTTTTCTATAAAGGAAGGATCTCCCTTTATAATGGCCATTACGATGAAGCAATACTTTCCTATATGGAAGGTTATCGGTATATTGATAAGTGCAAGGATAATAAGTACTGCGGTTTCTTGTGCGATGATATTTCAAGATGCTTCATTAATACGTACAATCAGGATGAGGCTCTAGTATATTTAAAGAAAGCTAAGGAATACTACGAGAAAGGCAATCTTTCAGTATATAATTTTAATGCGGCAATTCCTTTAGTGACCATTTATATGAATCAGAAGGAATGGTCCAAAGCTGATTCAGTATTCTGTTCTGTTGAGGGAGAAAACCTTCCAACGTCAATACGTGAGGGAATTTATGAGTCACGTGCATGGTATTACACTTATGCTCCCGACCATGATTATGCTCTTGCAAATGAGTTTTATTCAGAGTTGATTTCTTTAGGAGCCGATATCCAGTTCAATAGTTTGTGCTCATATGCTTATTCGTTGGAAAAATGCGGACGCCATAAAGAGTCTGATGCTATTCTACTTCAAGCGGCGAATAGTATTAATGAAAATCAATCCTATAAGGGGCGTTACAATAATGTGCGTTCTAATATAGAAGAGACTAGAGGAAATTACAAAGAATCTTTACATTATCTGAAAGAATCTCTTACTTATCAGAATGAAGACATTGATAAACGACTACAGAATTCGGCTGTAAAGGCGCAGCGTGACTTCTTTGTTACACAGAAGACTCTGGCCGAGAACGTGATAATTAAGCAGCGTGTCAGAATGATGTATATGGCGCTGGTAAGTCTTCTACTGTTATGGGTGTTCTTACTGTTCTTCAGAATACAGAGAAAAAAACTGCAGAAAGAGAAGAATGATTATGCCGAAGTCGCCGAGATTTCCAGGTCCAAGCTTCAGGAGTCCGAGGAGGCCAGGCTTATAGAGAAGAAGCATTTCGACGAACTGTTGGAAGAGACTGCGCGTCTGAGGGATAAGCTATCTGGAACAGAGAAGACAGTTTCTTCTCTCGAGAGTATAGTAAGCGACAGGGAGAAGTCTCTTTCTGACCTGAGAATGGAGTATTCCCATATGTACAAGGAGAAGTTCCGCTATCTCGGAGAACTTAGCGAGACATATTTCCGCGCTTCGGAGTTCAAGGAGCCTCAGCAGCACGTCTATGAGAAGGTACAGCGTCTTATAAAGGATATCAGTGGAGACCAGGTCGGACAGCAGAGGTTCGAGAGGATGATAGACAAGAATCTAGACAACATAATGAAGCATTTCAGGGAGGATTTCCCTCACTATAGCGAGGAGGACTACCGTTTCATCAGTTATATGTTCGTGGGATTCGACTCTACTACGCTTCTGGTGATATTCGGTATGCCGTCCCAGTCGGCAGTCTATATGAAAAAGAACAGGATCAAGAATAATATCCTTAAGTCTTCTTCACAGTACAAGGATTTCTATTTGAGAATGCTCTCATAAGCTGTAAGATTTTAATAATCAATAAGATATAAATCAACTAACGCGCAGCGAGAAAGACGCTGTGCGTAAGTTTTTGATATTCAAGCCTTTATATTACCAACAAAACTCTCCCGTTAGATTCTTGTTCTAACGGGAAATTAAAAAAGCGCCTCCGGGCGCTTTCTATTGCGTTTTCCTTTCTGTTTTATCGTTAGCCTTTCGGATGGGGAAAATTACAGTTTTAGGTCAGGATATCTGTAACTTTGCACCAAGAAATAGATAATTGACATATCAGATTAACGGACGCCATTGGGAATATATAGAAAGGTATTTAGTTATGTTTTGATCTGTTATGAAGAACTTTCCAGTGTCTTCGCAATAAAAAAGAATAAGTTTTGGAACTCGGCGACCCGTTACTACCTATCGTTTCTTAAACATTAACAACTTTGACACTGGCTTTATTTATTGATATTCAACAAGTTATAAAAATCCTAACGGTCTCTGCTTTTCTTCTGGGAATATAACTTGTTGGATATCAATAATTTTTGTTGCTTTTATCGGATTGGCTTTACGCACTCTCCTAACGAACTGTTTGTTTCTTTTTTGTAAAGTAATATATTTGTTATAGGTATATTTTCAACTTATAAACAATGGTTATGAAAAGGGTATTATTATCTTTATTTTTTTTATGCCTAGTTCTTCCGGCCTTCTCTAATTTTGACATCTCTCCTCATGGGACACCTAATGAATATTTAACTCATGTGCCACGCACCTCGATGGCTCCAGGCTCCCAGTCTTTGATTGATTTCTACAATGACGGCGTTACTCCTGTAGTTTATGTCGATGTAGTACCGTCTTCTTCGAGCGTGCTGGTATTAATTATCAATCTTGATACAATGGAGGAATTCTACGATATCGCAGAAGCAGGCGATACCGCAATAGATATAGATATTACAGGAACACAGGGCCGCTACGAAGTGTTCTATAGTGCAGACGGAGAAGTTCCGACAGGCTATGCAAACATGGGCCATGCCGGAAGCTTCAACATCTGGTAATCTCTTCTTCTAGAACTGGAAAACCTTCGGTTCTGAAGTAAATGAACTTATAGTAGCCGTAGCGTTACGCATATAGAGGACGATGGTATTATCATCGTCTTCTTTGTACATACCCCTCAGCGAAGGATTCTTGTCAAGCATGTCCCTCTTGGCCTCGATCCTCTCGTCCGGGATAAGCTCGCACTGGATACGGATCCACTCGCCGCCTGTAAATCCGCAGATCTCGGCGCGTGGGTTCGCAACCAGCTGCTTATAGACGTTCTTTACCTTTCCTGTCTGGATGTAGAGCTTCCCTTCGAAGATCTCGGCTGTTCCGAAAGGACGAACCCTTGGCTGGCCGTTCTCTTCGGTAGCAAGATAATATGTGCCGCATTTCTTCAGGAACTGCTGTGCTCTTGCGGCATTGTCAGCATCCGGTTTTGTCTGTTCGATCATATAACCTCCTTCATTAGTTACAGCGGATTTTTCGGATCCGTTCTTGCAGGATGATGCTCCGGCAATGAGAGCAAGGCATACTGCAAATGCGAGTGACAATTTTTTCATTATTATTTCAGTTTATTGATTAATGTGTCAAGTATTGGATATAGCTGTTCCATTTCCTCTTCGCTGACTGTCCCGTCGATGCAGGCTTTCTGCATCCTTGCCGGAATCCCCTTGGCCGTCTCCTCCATCTCTCTTCCCTTGGCCGTAAGGCTTACGATAACCTTGCGCTCGTCGGTCTTGTCCTTCCTGCGGGAGATGATACCTTCCTCCTCCATCCTCTTGAGAAGGGGAGTGACCGTATTTGTATTCAGGAATAGCCGTTTAGCGATATCGTTGACCGGTTGGGCATCCTTCTCCCACAGGACCATGAGCACAAGATACTGGGGATAGGTTATCCCCAGCTCTTCGAGCATCGGATGATAAGTCTGCGTCATCAGCCTCGATACCGTGTAGAAACGGAAGCACAGTTGTTTGTCTAGCCTTAACTGATTATACATCTTTACCTAAAAAATCTCTTATTCTGTTCTCGAAAGATTCCGGTTCGGTCGTCGGAGCAAAACGCTCAATTTTCGTACCGTCGCGCGAAATCAGGAATTTTGTGAAGTTCCACTTGATCGTACCTCCGAGAAGACCGCGGGTCTTCGACTTGAGATACCTGAAGATCGGATGGGTTTCTTTTCCGTTGACATTGATTTTCTTCATCAAAGGAAATGTCACCCCGAAATTAATTTCGCAGAACTGGGCGATCTCCGCATCGTCTCCGGGCTCCTGGTGGGCGAACTGGTCGCAGGGGAAGCCTATGACGACAAGACCGTCGTCCTTATATTTCTTGTAAAGAGCCTCAAGCCCTTTGTACTGCGGAGTAAACCCGCACTTGCTGGCCGTGTTGACAATCAGAAGGACTTTCCCCTCGAATGCGGCGAAATCAACCTCCTTGCCCTTGTTGTCCAGCGCTTTGAAATCATATATTCTTTCCATTTCTTTAATTTTTTTTCATAAACCAGAAAACAGGATTGTATCGTTTACGACACAAAGGTATAAATAATATTTTATATCGCAAGCGATATTTAAAAAAATTACACGAAAATTGTTAATTTTGCAGTTTCAGAATAAAATAGGATATAAATATATGTATAGATCGCACACTTGCGGAGAACTCCGCATTGAGAACGTCGGACAGAACGTTACACTCGCCGGATGGGTGCAAAAGTCCAGAAAACTCGGAGGAATGACCTTCATTGACCTCCGTGACCGCTATGGAATCACTCAGCTTGTAATCGAGGCAGATGCCCCGGCAGAACTCGTAGAGACCGCCACCTCACTCGGTCGCGAGTATGTGATCCAGGCAAAAGGTGAAGTCCTCGAGCGCCAGAGCAAGAACTCCAAGATGGAGACCGGAGACATCGAGATTAAAGTATCGTCAATCGAGATACTCAACAAATCGGTAACCCCTCCGTTCACAATCGAGGACGAGAGCGACGGCGGTGAAGATATACGCGCGAAGTACCGTTATCTTGACCTGCGCAGGAATCCGCTCAAGAAGGCCCTGACTCTCCGTCACAGAATCGCCCACGAAGTAAGAAACTATCTCGATGCCCAGAATTTCATGGAGATCGAGACCCCATATCTCATCAAATCGACCCCTGAGGGAGCCCGCGACTTCGTCGTTCCTTCAAGAATGAATCCGGGCCAGTTCTACGCGCTTCCGCAGTCTCCTCAGACCTTCAAGCAGCTCCTCATGGTAGCCGGCTACGACCGTTACTTCCAGATCGTCCGCTGCTTCCGTGACGAGGACCTCCGTGCCGACCGTCAGCCTGAGTTCACCCAGATCGACTGCGAGATGTCTTTCGTAGAGCAGGAGGACGTCCTCAACACCTTCGAGGGCATGATGAGAACCCTGTTCAAGAATGTGCTCGACGTCGAGATCCCTAATCCGCTTCCTCGCATGAGCTGGTACGACGCGATGGACAATTACGGTTCCGACAAGCCGGACGTCCGTTTCGGCATGACCATCCATGAGATCACCGATGCCGCCAAGGGCAAGGGCTTCAGCGTCCTCGACGGAGCATCCTACATCGGAGCCATCTCCGTTCCGGGAGCTGCCGAATATACCCGCAAGCAGATCGACGAGCTTACCGAATGGGTAAAGCGTCCTCAGGTCGGTGCCAAGGGTCTTATCTATATAAGGGTAAATGCCGACGGCTCGTTCAAGTCGTCTATCGATAAATTCTACGCCCCAGAAGATCTCGCAAAGATCGCAGAGGCAGCAGAATCCAAGGCCGGCGACCTCATCCTCGTGATGAGCGGCGACAACAAGCGCAAGGTACAGACCATGCTCGGCGTGCTCCGTATCGAGATGGGCAACCGTCTCGGCTACAGGGATCCGAAAGTATTCGCTCCGCTCTGGATCGTGGACTTCCCGCTTCTCGAGTGGGACGACGAGACCCAGCGCTTCTATGCAATGCACCATCCTTTCACCGCTCCTAAGCCGGAGCATGAGGCTCTCTTCTACAGCAACAAGAAAGAGGATCTCGAAAAGGTATGCGCCAATGCTTATGACTTCGTGCTCAACGGTACCGAGCTCGGTGGCGGTTCTATCCGTATCCACAATGCCGACGTACAGAAGAGAATGTTCGAGGTGCTCGGAATCGGAGCCGAGGAGGCAGAGTATAAGTTCGGCTTCATCATCAACGCCTTCAAGTTCGGCGCTCCGCCTCACGGTGGCCTTGCATTCGGTTTCGACCGCGTATGCGCCCTCTTCGGCGGCAGTGATTCGATCCGCGACTACATCGCCTTCCCTAAGAACAACCAGGGACGCGATGTCATGATCGATTCCCCTTCAGAGATCGACCAGATCCAGCTCGACGAGCTTCAGATAAAGACAGACGTCAAAGGCGAATAATTCAGCCTTTGACGTCCAGTCAATTTGCGTATAAAATATTAAAGAAGTTCCAGTACCTGGAGGCACATCCTGGTGTTGTGGTAAGGGCATTTCCAGAATCCTGCCTTGTCCTTGGCGGTATCAGGTTTACCGGAAGCGTCGCAGGCCCAGTACCATTCGCCGTTCTTGGTGTCCACAAGATTCTCCTTGATGTAGTTCCAGCAGGCGAGAGCGCGCTCTGCTGCGGCCGGATCATTATGATATCTCCAGAGCCACAGGTTGCCGACTACATTCTCAGCCTCGACCCACCACTGGCGGCTGTCGTCGTCCTTCTCATACTTGAGGGAGCCGTCCTTGTTGAGTCCTTCGAGAGCGGCCTTCGCCATCTTCAGGGCTGCAGGACGCACCTTCGCAACGAGGTCGACATCATGCAGGTCGAACGCAGCCTCGAGGGCGAGCCAAGAGGTCTCGATGTCATGACCATAAGACCACGTTCCAGGGATGACTGACCAGTCTGCGTTGAAATAAAGGTTGAGGTGGCCGGTCTTGGCGTCCATGATCTTGTCGATGACAAGGTTCAGCAGGGCCGTTGTCTTTGCCTTGAGGGTCTTGTCCGGCCATATCCTATATAAGTTGGCGTATGCTTCGAGCAGATGCAGATGCGAGTTCATCGTCTTGGCGGCGTTGATGTCGTGGTCGCTAAGAGTCATGTCGTCGAGCGGGCTGAAATCGCGGGCGAGAGCCTCGATGTATCCGCCGTTCTGCTTGTCTGCGTATTCTTTTTCGATAAGTGTATATATATTCTTTGCTGCCTTGAATGCTTCATCGTCTCCGGAGACAGAATAGTATTCGCTGAGGCCATAGATAGCGAATGCCTGGGAATAAAGCTGCTTCTTGGTCTCGAGCCTTACGCCTTCCGAAGTGAGGGACCAGTAGACTCCTCCAAATCTATGGTCGAGAAAATGCTCTGTAAAATACTCCTTTGCGCGGGCGGCGGCAAGCAGATACTCTTTCTTTCCGGTTGCCTTGAAAGCAGCCGAATACGCCCACATTATACGTGCATTAAGGATTACACCTTTCGGGGCTTCCGCATCGACGGTGCCGTCGCCGGCGATTCTTCCGTGGAATCCCCCGTAAGGGTTTTTCATCTTGTCGCTCCAGAAACGGAGGATATTGTCTTCAAGGTTAGCTTTAACCTCTTTGATAAAGAGTTCAGTATTCATACGCTTAAAAATTTAAAGGTCCTATTTATAATCATTGAATCCCTGCAGGGCTGTACCCGTCAGAAACTCGTGGTAAGTCTTGTCGTCCTTCGGACAGATCATCAGCACGTCCGGGGTGTCGACCACGATGTAGTTCTCCAGCCCCTTAATGGCGATCATCTTTTTCTTGTCCGTCGCCATGATGATCGTATTCCTGACGTTCTCGATATACTCCGGTCCGCAGTTGGACGCATTTCCGGAGCTGTCTTTAGACGGGAATGTCGAATACATCGCATCCCAGCTGTCGATATCGCACCAGCCGAAATCCGCCGGATAAAGCCAGGCGATGCCGGTCTTCTCCATGACACCATAGTCGATCGACAGTTTGTTGCAGTCGGTGTAGGCCTTGTCGATGAAGACCTTTTCGGCGTTTGTGCCGATCGCTCCTTCCCAGCCCTGGAATAGTCCGGTTATCTGCGGAATGAAACGCTCGCACTCCTCCTTTATCACCGACGCCTGCCAAACGAAAATACCCGAGTTCCAGAAGAACTCACCGCTTTTCCAGAATACCTCAGCGAGGGCCGGGTCCGGCTTCTCGGTAAACGTCTTCACCTTGACAGGACCGTCTGAATTCATCGGAATCCTGCCGCCCGAAGCCTGGATATAACCATAGTTCGGGTCCGGCCTGCTCGGGACGACGCCGATGGTCATCAGGACCTTGTTCTTTTCGGCATAATCCAGGGCGCTGGCGAGCGTCTTGCGGTATTTTTCTTCATCATAGATGATCTGGTCGGCAGGAATCATAGCGATTACTGCATCCGGATTGCGCTTGATGATAGAATAAGTGGAATAGACTACGCACGGAGCTGTCTTCCGGCCGTGAGGCTCCAGAAGCAGGTTCTCCGGGCTGAGTTCGGGAATCTGTTCCTGCACGAAAGGACTGAACCTTTCAAGTGTGACTATAAGGATGTTCTCGACAGGCACAAGCGATTTGCACCGGTCATAGGCTTTCCTAACAAGGGACTTGCCGTCACCGGATATGTCGATAAACTGCTTGGGTCTGTCGTCGCGACTCATTGGCCAGAAATGGTTTCCGTATCCTCCGGCCATTATTACGCAGTACTGGTTATAGGTCATATAGTGTAGTATGTGTTTTTAATAATATAACGGTACGAAGGCCGACGGAAAATACTCTATATCCGTTTTCCCTCCGTCAAGTGTCACTGCCACAACATCGAAAAAGACTTCTCGGAATCCGGAACCACCTTTTGCCGAATTCAGATACTTGTTTGCAGCTGCAACCATGCGCTGCTGCTTGGTCCTTCCGACATTCTCCTCGGGGCTTGCCGAAACCGGCGCAACCCTCGTCTTTACCTCAACAAAATGTATTCCATCGGACGCCAGAGAAATAATATCCAGCTCCAGATGGCCTCCCCTCCAATTCCTTTCCAGTATAGTATGTCCCAGCTCCTCCAGATACCGGCAGGCGGCATCCTCTCCAAAGTTCCCCGCTACCTTTCGCCCTCGCTCTTCCATCACTCGAACTCCACTATCGTTACGCCCGAGCCGCCGAACTGGACATGCTCGTCCTTGACGGACTTGACCCCCGGCATCGCCCGTAGCATCTTCTGTATCTCCTCATGCAGCACTCCTGTCCCCTTCCCATGCACAATCCTTACGCTTCCCATGCCGAGCATTATAGCGTCGTCTGCGTATCTCATGACCTTCTCCAGGGCATCCGATAGCCTCTCGCCGCGGACGTCCAGCTCCGGCTTGAAATTGAGCTTGCGCTCTGAAATCGCCGAATCCTGCACCTGCATCGGTCTCGAAGCCGGCGCCGACTTCTTTACGGCGTCGCGGTATTCATTGGAACTGATCCTCTCCACTTTGTCAAGAGGCAGTTTGCTGCTGATGTTCCCTATTATCACGGTCACGGCCTTGTTGGAAACCTTTGCGATCTCCCCGACCATCCCGTTATCTATGAGACGGACTTTCTCTCCGACCTTCAGCGGACCGCTGCGGAACGCCTCCTGTCTCTCCTCGACTGCCGGAGCCTCTCCGTCTTTCCCGGCACGGCGTGCCTTCCTGGCCCTCTCCCTCTCCTGCCGCTCGTTCAGTTTCTTCAGCTTCTCCTCGAGGTACTGCTCCCTGTTCTCCTTCTCCTGCTCCTTCTTTCTGCTGAGGGCCCCCAGGAATCCCTGAAGCTCGACTCTTGCCTCGCGCGTCCTCTCCTTCTCCGCCTGCGATTCCTTGATGTCGCGGATCGTCTTCTCTATCCTCTTGTTGGCCTGACGGATCATGTCCTCGGCCTCTTCGCGGGCCTCCTCTATAATCTCCTTGCGGAGCTTCTTTATATCTTCCAGTTCCTTCTGGTACTTTCCTGTAATGTTCTCAAGAGTTTTGTCGGTATGGCGGATCTTCTCCAGCTTCTCGTCGAGAGCCCTGCGGTTCCTCGCGATCTTGCGCAGATTCCTCTCGATCCCGACATACTCCTCTCCGGCTCTGCTTTCCGCGTCCTTTACGATTTCCTCCGGGAGTCCCATCTTCCTCGCCAGCTCGAATGCGAACGAGTTGCCCGGCAGACCCATCTCCAGTTTGAACAGCGGAGCGATATTCTTGGCGTCGAACTGCATCGCGCCATTGATGACTCCTGTCTCCGCCCCTGACGCATATAGCTTCAGGTTGGTATAGTGCGTCGTTATGACCCCATAGACTCCGCGACGGTCCAGCTCGCTGAGGATCGACTCTGCGATCGCGCCGCCGGCGGCAGGTTCGGTTCCGGACCCGAACTCGTCGATCAGCACCAGCGTCCGGTTGTCTGCAACGGCGAGCATCTGTTTCATGGTGTCGAGGAACGAGCTGTATGTACTCAGGTCATTGTCGATCGACTGACCATCGCCGATATCGACCATGATCCGGTCGAAGACCGTCATCTCCGAAGTCTCGGACGTCGGAATCAGCATTCCCCACTGGAACATGTACTGGAGCAGCCCGACTGTCTTCAGGCAGACCGACTTTCCTCCGGCGTTCGGCCCCGAGATCAGCAGGATATGCTTCGCCGGGGTCAATGTACATGTCAACGGGACTATTTCTTTGCCTTCGCGCCTGAGGGTCTTCTCGAGTATCGGGTGACGGGCCCTGCGCAGCTGCATCTCGCCCTCCTCGGAGACTATCGGCATTCCGGCGATGTACTCGAGGGCGGTCTGGGCCTTCGCGATTATGAAATCGAGCTCGCAGATGCACTTCGCGCCGTCCAGCAGTTCTGGGACATATGGCCGCAGGAAGTCGCTGAATTCATAGAGAATCCGGGCGATCTCCCGGCTCTCGGCGAAATGCAGCTCGCTGATTTCGTTTTCAAGCTCGATTATCTCGGCCGGCTGGATGAACGTTGTCTTTCCTGAAGAGGATTCGTCATAGACGAAGCCCTGTATCTTGCGCTTGTTGGCGGAGTTGACCGGGATAAGCATCTTTCCGTCGCGGACAGCCACTCCGGCGTCCTCGTCGACGATGCCCTCCTGCTGGGCTTTCTTAAGTATGGCCCCGATCCTCTTGGATATCGCGCCTTCCTTGTCCTTGAGACTGCGGCGGATTTCGTAGAGGCCGTCGGATGCCGTATCCTTGACGTTGCCGTATTTGTCGAGAATTATGTCGATGCGGCGCTGGACCTCCGGGAAACTGATGATGCCCGATACCATGCGCGAGAGATTCGGATAGACGCCGTCTTTGATATTGGCGAAGAAGCCGGTGACTTTGCGGAGAGTCTCCATCATGGTCCGGAGCTTGCCGAGGGAAAGAAGGTCTATGTTGGCGCCTTCCCCCTGGAGTATTGTCAGGAATCCGGTACAGTCGACGTACCCGCTCGAAGGAAAACTATCCTCGAACATCACTATAAGTCTCATCTCGTCTGTGAGAAGCAGTCTTTTGCGGATTTCCTCCGGGTCTGAAGAGAACTCTTCGGAGGCGACTCTCTGGACGGCATAGTCAGTACTGCACCGGTCGGAAATAGCTTTCCGTATCCTGTCAAACCCCAATTTCGCCTCAAGCCGGCTGTCTATGTCAATTCCTTTTTCCAATATCAATTCTTATTATCTGGATTGCTGCTCTGCCCCGAGAAAGCCCTTCCCAGAAGCAGCTTCAGCTCATTCATGTTTTCAATATGGGTTACTTCTCCGCGGTGGATGAAGGAGACGTCGCCCGTCTCCTCGGAGACGACGATCACGTCTGCGTCCGAAACCTCGGAGATACCGATCGCGGCCTTGTGCCTCATTCCGAATCTAGCCGGAATGTCCTGTCTGTCGGTAATAGGCAGGGTACAGCGCGCAGCTACAATGCGGCTGCCGTTTATTATCATCGCTCCGTCGTGGAGCGGAGAGTTCTTGAAGAACAGGTTCAGTATCAGTCGGCGGTTGATCGTCGCGTCGATCCGGTCCCCGGTCTCTATTATGTACTGGAGACTGTCAATGTGCGGGAAGACGATAAGCGCCCCGGTTTTCGTGTCGGACATCGTACGGCAGGCTTCCGCGACTTCGTTGAGGTCCGCGGTCTCGAGGTTCTGCCCTTTCTGGCCGAAGAGTTTCTCGATGATGACCCTCGATCTCGTGCCGAGCTTGGTCTCCGAGCCTATCCTGTAGAGGAAATGCCGGATCTCCGGCTGGAAGATCACGATGAGGGCCAGGACGCCGACATCGATGAACGTCCCCAGCAGCGAGCTCATGAGTTTCATGTTGAGGGCATCGACGATGACCATCAGCACGTAGATCACGATGACTGCCAGGAAGATATTCAGCGCCGAAGAATTGCGGATCCAGCGGAATGCAATGAAAATAATCAGGGCAACCAGAAGGATGTCCAACAGGTCCATCGGAGACACGTTCAGTATGTCGAATACGCCCAGAATCATATCCTATACAAATGTAGTCAAAATAATCTATAAAAGAAATACCTATTTATATATGTCAAAAAAATATGGAAAAGTGATTGAAAATTAAATAAATAATCGTACCTTTGCAGTCCGCAAAAAGTATGCGGAAAGCGTAAATTATTATTAAACAATTAATTAACAAACCAATGCCTGGATTAATTGGAAAGAAAATCGGAATGACTTCCGTTTTCGGTGCTGATGGAAAAAATATTCCATGCACCGTTATTGAGGCTGGTCCATGTGTTGTTACGCAGGTTCGTACAGTAGAGAAAGATGGTTATGCCGCTGTACAGCTTGCCTATGACGAAACGACTGAAAAGCATGCCAGCGCCCCGCTCAAAGGGCATTTTGAAAAGGCAGGAACCACCCCTAAGCGTAAGCTTGTCGAATTCCCGGCAGACTTCAAGGGAGAGCTCAAACTCGGCGACACCGTAGCACTCGGCGATGTATTCGAAGAGATGCAGTTCATCGATGTTGTCGGTACTTCTAAGGGTAAAGGATTCCAGGGCGTTGTAAAACGTCATGGTTTCGCAGGAGTCGGCGGCACCACTCATGGTCAGCACAACCGTCTTCGTCACCCTGGTTCAATGGGTGCATCATCATGGCCTTCACGTGTATTCCCTGGAATGCGCATGGCTGGTCATATGGGCAATGAGCGTGTCAAGGTCATGAACCTTCCGGTCATCAAACTTATCCCTGAGAATAATCTTATCGTAGTTAAAGGTTCCGTTCCAGGAGCTAAAGGTTCTTATCTGATTTTGGAGGCATAAGACTATGGAATTGAAAGTATTGAAAATTGACGGAACAGAGTCTGGGAAGACTGTAGTTCTCGACGAGAAGGTATTCGGCGCAACTCCGAATGACCACGCAATCTATCTCGATGTAGTCCAGTACCTCGCAAATCAGCGTCAGGGTACCGCTAAGACCAAGGACAGAAGCGAAATCGATTACAGCACCAAGAAGCTTGGTCGCCAGAAAGGCGGCGGTGGCGCACGTCACGGTAGCTTGAAGGCTAACATCTTCGTAGGTGGTGGTCGTGTATTCGGTCCTAAGCCTCGTGACTATCGCTTCAAACTCAACAAGAAGCTCAAACAGCTTGCAAGAGTATCTGCGCTTTCTTACAAGGCACAGGAGAACCAGATCAAGATCGTAGAGCCGTTCGCACTGGAGGCTCCTAAGACAAAGGACTTCCTCTCAATCCTTTCAGCTATCAAGGCTGGATCAAGAAAGGTCCTCTTCGTTCTTCCTGAGAACTCTGCAAACATCTACCTTTCATCACGTAACCTCCCTGAGGTAAAGGTCATCACTGTAGACGAAATCAACACATACGCAGTAATGAATGCAAATTCAGTAGTATTCGTTGATGGTGTACAGGATATTCTCGCCTCAAGAGTTAACAGCTAAAAGACGTTAGAGATGGGAATTATCATTAAGCCAATAGTAACAGAGAAGTTGACGGCTCAGGGCGAAAAGTTGAACCGTTACGGTTTCATCGTAGACCGTTCTGCAAACAAACTTCAGATCAAGTCTGCTGTGGAGCAGATGTACAATGTTGTCGTCGCTGACGTCAACACCTGCAACTACCACGGCAAGAAGAAAGCACGTTTCACAAAAGCCGGTCTTCTCAGAGGTCGCGCAAATCACTATAAGAAAGCTTATGTGACTCTCGCGGGCGAAGACAAGATCGATTTTTACGCAAATATTTAAGGAGGGATAGGTTATGGCAATGAAAAAATACAAACCGGTTACTCCCGGTCAGAGAAACAAGGTAATCAGCGCATTTGACGACATTACCTGCAAGAAGCCTTACAAGGGCTTGCTTGAGCCTATCAAGAAGTCAGGCGGACGTAACAACACCGGTCAGATGACCATGCGTTACATCGGCGGCGGTCACAAGAGAATGTACCGTATCATCGACTTCCTCCGCGACAAAGACGCTTGCACTGCAACCGTTCTCACAATCGAGTACGATCCGAACCGTAGCGCCCGTATCGCACTTGTACAGTATGAAGATGGCGAGAAGAGATATATCATAGCTCCGAACGGCCTTAAGGTCGGTCAGGTGATCGCTTCCGGTTCAGGAGTTGCTCCTGAGGTCGGCAACACTCTTCCTTTAGCTGAAATTCCGGTAGGTACACTTGTTCACAACATCGAGCTTCGCCCTGGTCAGGGTGGTGCAATGGCCCGCTCAGCCGGCGCTTTCGCACAGCTCGCAGCACGTGAAGGTAACCACGCCGTTCTCCGTCTGCCTTCAGGCGAGACAAGAATGGTCCTCGTTACCTGCCGCGCAACCGTTGGAACAGTTTCCAACCCTGAACACAATCTGGAGTCCTATGGAAAGGCTGGCCGCAGCAGATGGCTCGGACGCCGCCCTCACAACCGTGGTGTTGTTATGAACCCACATGATCACCCTATGGGTGGTGGTGAAGGCCGTGCATCCGGAGGTCACCCAAGGTCACGTAAGGGTCTTCCTGCAAAGGGATACAAGACACGTAATCCTAAGGCTACTTCAAATAAGTTCATCATTGAAAGAAGAAAGAAATAATCGGAATTAAACTTTAGGAATTATGAGTCGTTCATTAAGAAAAGGTCCATATATCCAGGAAGCCCTGGAGAAAAGAATTCTTGCTATGAATGATGGTAGCAAGAAGAAAGAAGTTGTCAAGACCTGGTCACGCGCAAGCATGATATCTCCTGACTTCGTCGGCCACACCATCGCTGTCCATAACGGAAACAAGTTTATTCCGGTTTATGTAACAGAGAACATGGTCGGCCACAAGCTCGGTGAGTTTGCTCCTACAAGAACTTTCAGAGGCCACTCTGGCAATAACAAGAAGTAATTCATTAAACGGATTGAATTATGGGAAAACGTAAAAAGTTAATGGCCGATAGGCTGAAAGAACTCAAGAAGCAGACAGCAGTAGCTAAGCTCAATGATGTACCTACATCTCCTCGCAAGATGCGTCTCGTAGTAGACACAGTAAGAGGTGTGGAAGTAAACCGTGCGCTCGATCTTTTGAAATATTCAAAGAAAGCGCCTTCAATCCGTCTTGAGAAGCTTCTCCGTAGCGCTATTGCTAACTGGGAGGCTAAGAACCAGGACAATGCAAAAGAACTCGATAACGGTAACGTATATATCAAGACCATCATGGTTGACGAAGGTCGCACCCTCAAGAGAATCCGCCCATGCCCTCAGGGTCGTGCCGGTAGGATCCGCAAGAGAAGCAACCATGTTACCATTATCCTCGATGTAAAGAAACCATCAACAGTGGAGGCATAAGAATATGGGACAGAAAACAAATCCTATCAGCAACAGAATCGGTATCACCCGTGGTTGGGACTCTAACTGGTGTGGTGGTAACTATGCAGAGAAGATAGCCGAGGACTACAAGATCCGTAAATATCTCGAGAACCGTCTTGCAAAGGCTAGCATCTCCAAGATTGTAATCGAGAGAACCCTTAAGCTCATCACCGTGACCATCCAGGCAGCTCGCCCGGGCGTGATCATCGGAAAAGGTGGACAGGAGGTCGACAAGCTCAAAGAAGAGCTCAAGAAAGTAACCAAGAAAGAGGTTCAGATCAACATCTTCGAGGTTCGCAGACCTGAGGTTGACGCCCGTATCGTGGCTGATTCCATCGCCCGCCAGATCGAGGGCCGTGTATCATACAGAAGAGCCATCAAGATGGCTGTTGCTTCTGCTATGAGAGTTGGTGCGGAGGGTATCAAGGTGCTTATCAGCGGCCGTGTAGGCGGCGCCGAGATGGCACGTAGCGAGATGTTCAAGGAAGGTCGTACACCTCTCCACACATTCCGTGCTGATATCGACTATGCACTCGCAGTAGCCAACACCAAAGTAGGTTGCCTTGGTATCAAGGTTTGGATCTGCAACGGTGAGGTTTACGGCAAGAAGGATCTTTCTCCTAACGCAGGTGTATCTGCATCTGCAGCTCAGCCTCAGGCACAGGCTCGTGGCGGACGTGGCGGAGACCGTGGAGGTCGTCGCGGCGGACGTGGCGGACGCAGGGGCGCTGAGAACAAATCAGAGTAAGACTTTGCAATAAGTAATATTTTTACTACTTTTACAACCTGTTCCTCTTTTCGGAACAGGTTGTTTTTTTAGAGTACACTGTATGAAACTGACACACAACCTTTTCGTTGCTGCAGCCGCCTTGGCTGTCGTAGCCTGCGGACCGAAGCAGTCCGATGTGACCGTTATTTCCGGTACCGCTCCGGATGCGTCCGAGGTCCACGTCCTTGTAAAAGATATCCAGCTGGATACAACCGTTGCCGTCAATGAAGGCAAATTCTCTGTGGAGATTCCTAAGTGTCTTACCTCCCTTGCCATCATAGAGGCAGGTGACGGCTCCGCCCAGTTTATCTCAGACGGAACTAAACTCAATTTCGATTTCAGCAGCGAGGAGCCTGTTATTACTTCAGACAGCAAGAACTCGATCACCACCAGATTCGAAGCCTTCAACAAGTGGAACCAGGACTTCATTTCTGAATATCGTTCGAACCTCGCAGAAATCGCCAACGACGAGACTCTCTCTGATGAGGAGAAAGACAGTAAATCCGAAGAGCTTACCGAGAAGGCCCACGATGAATATAATGCCTACAACATGAAGGCCGTTGACGAGAACCTGGACAATATCCTCGGTCTCGTGGCCCTTCAGAATGTATATTCAGACTATGAAGGCAACGAGCTCTCCGAGGTCCTCGATAAGCTCGCCCCTGGTCTTCAGGAACTCCGCTTCGTCAAGACTCTCAAGGCCGGTGTCGAAAGCCGCAGCAAGACAGCCGAAGGCATGATGTTCACCGACTTCGAGGTTGAAGAGACTCCTGCCAAGTTCGTCAAGTTCTCCGACTATATCGGCAAGGGCAAATATGTCCTCGTTGACTTCTGGGCTTCATGGTGCGGTCCATGCCGTGCCGAGATTCCTAATATCAAGGACGTATATGCCAAGTTCCATGGTGAGAACTTCGATGTCCTCAGCGTAGCTGTATGGGACGAGGTGGACGATACGATCGAGGCTGCCAAGGAACTCGGTATCGAATGGAACCAGATTATCAATGCCCAGAAGATCCCTACGGATATCTACGGCATCGAGGGTATTCCTCATATCATCCTCTTCGGACCTGACGGAACTATCCTCAAGCGCGGTCTCCGAGGCCCGGCTATCGGCGAGGAAGTCGCCAAATATGTCAAGTAATTGGACGTAAAAGATAAAATATCATTATTTCCGCATTCCCCCGGAGTCTATCGTTATTATGACTCCGAGGGAAATGTGATTTATGTCGGCAAGGCGAAAGACCTGCATAAAAGAGTCGCCCAGTACTTTGTGGACCCCGCCAGGCTCAACAGAAAGACAAGGATTCTTGTCTCGAAGATAGCCGATGCCCAGTACTCGGTAGTGGATACCGAAGCCGACGCCTTGCTGCTTGAGAACAACCTGATCAAGCAGTACAAGCCTAAATACAATATCCTTCTGAAGGATTCGAAGACCTATCCTTGGATATGTGTCACCAGTGACGAGTTCCCTAAGGTCTTCCTTACCAGACGCGTGGTCAAGAATGGTTCCCGATATTTCGGCCCTTACAGTTCCGTCATCCATGCGCGCAACCTTCTGGAGATGTTCCGGGATATCTATCCGTTGCGGACCTGCAATCTCAAGATAGACTCTTCCGCAATTCTGCACCGCAAATTCCGTCCGTGTCTGGAGTACCATATCGGCCGGTGCAAGGGCTGTTGCATAGGAGCAATCTCCAAGAAGGAATACAACGACTACATCGAAGAAATAGTCTCCATGCTGAAGGGAGGCGGCCGGGAAGCCATCCAGCATTACAGGACTCTTATGGAAGAAGCCGCCGAAGCTCTCGAATTCGAAAGGGCGGAGACATACAAATACAAGATGCAGTCGCTCGAGAAGCATTATTCCAAGTCCATAATCACAAGCGCGGCCGACAGCAACCTCGATGTCTTCTCTCTCGTATGCGACGAGGCTGAAGCATTCGGCAACTTCCTGAGGATCAGGGGAGGAGCGATTGTCCAGTCCCTGAATCTCGGTTTCAAGATGAACATAGAAGAAGAGCCGGCATCGGTCCTCAGTACATTCATCGCCGAGATCGAATCCAAGTTCGGAGAGCTTTCCCGGGAGGTCGTCGTCCCGTTCCTTCCGGACGTCGAAATCGACGGCGTGGAGTTCCGGATCCCTGTCAAGGGGGACAAGCTCGCCCTGCTCGAACTCAGCTCCCGTAACGCCAAGGAAATGCGTTTCAACGCCCTTAAGCAGAGGGAACATACAGACCCGGACAACTTCCACCGCAAGGTGCTCGAAGAGCTCCAGAAAGCCATCGGAATGCCTGTCCTGCCTGTCCATATGGAATGCTTCGATAACTCCAACATCCAGGGCACCAACCCTGTAGCATCATGCGTCGTATTCCGCGACGGAGTCCCATCCAAGAAGGATTACCGCCGGTTCAAGATAAAGACAGTGATCGGAGCCAACGACTACGCATCGATGAAGGAAGTCGTCAACCGGCGCTATTCCAGAATGCTTGCCGAGGCTCCGGACGACCTGCCGCAGCTGATAGTGATCGATGGCGGAAAGGGTCAGCTGGACTTTGCCTATCAGGCCCTCGCCGAACTTGGACTGACCGAAAAACTCACAGTGATAGGTCTGGCAAAACGTCTCGAAGAAGTAATCAGGGTAGGAGACCCTTATCCTCTTTTCATAGACCGTAATTCGCAGGCTCTCAAGTTGTTGCAGCAAATTCGCGACGAGGCGCACCGTTTCGGCATAACCTTCCACCGCAACCTCCGCAGCAAGGCCCAGATCGACTCCGCCCTGCGGGAGATCAAGGGTGTCGGCGAGAAGACGGAGCAGCGTCTTATCATGCATTACGGCAGCGTCGCCCGTATTGCAGCCGCTCCTCTTGAAGATATTGAAAAATTCCTCGGGAATGCCGAACTGGCCCGCCGGATAAAGGAAACACTTTCTTAGAAAAAATCCATGTTTATTTAAAAAGTGTAGAAAAAATCGCTATATTCGCATATTGAAACGTTTTATATAGCCAATATTTTTAACACTCAATAACCAGTAAACTATGGAGTACCTTTTCTATTTGGTTCCCGCCGCATCGATTGTGGCGCTGTTTTTTGCCTACTATTTCTTCCGTCAGATGATGAAAGAAAGCGAAGGCACCGTAACTATGAAAGAAATCGCGCAATATGTGCGCGAAGGGGCGATGGCATACCTCAGACAGCAATATAAGGTCGTCACAATAGTCTTTATAATACTTGCCGTAATCTTCGCCGTCCTGGCCTATGGCTTCGGAATCCAGAACCCTTGGGTGCCGTTCGCCTTCCTTACCGGAGGTTTCTTCTCCGGACTGGCAGGCTTCGTCGGAATGAAGACCGCTACTTACGCTTCGGCGCGTACTGCCAACGCAGTAAGCCACTCCCTGGACAAAGGACTTAAACTAGCCTTCCGCAGCGGCGCTGTGATGGGCCTGACCGTCGTGGGCCTCGGCCTCCTCGATATCTCGATCTGGTGGCTGGTCCTCAACGTTTTCGTCTCGGAGCCGGATTCCAGCCAGAAGCTTGTCGTCATAACTACGACGATGCTTACTTTCGGCATGGGAGCTTCGACCCAGGCCCTGTTCGCCCGCGTCGGCGGAGGTATCTATACCAAAGCCGCTGACGTAGGAGCCGACATAGTCGGAAAGGTCGAGCAGGACATCCCGGAGGACGACCCTCGCAATCCTGCGACAATTGCCGACAACGTGGGCGATAACGTCGGAGATGTCGCCGGTATGGGCGCAGACCTCTATGAGTCCTACTGCGGCTCGATTCTCGCCACCATGGCCCTCGGTGCGTCGGCTTTCTTCGGCGATCTCGAGATGCAGACTCGCGCAATCATGGCTCCGATGACTATCGCCGCAATCGGAGTCGTGCTCTCGATTCTGGGCATCTACGCTGTCCGTACTAAGGAAGGGGCCGGCCTGCAGCAGCTGCTGGGCTCGCTCAGCCGCGGAACCAACCTGAGCGCAGTGCTGATCGCAGCATGTACGTTCGGCATCTTCCGCATCCTGAAGTTCGAAAACTGGTGGCAGCTGTCACTTTCGGTGGTAGTCGGCCTTCTCGCGGGAGTCATAATCGGCAAAGCTACAGAATACTATACCTCTCATTCATATAAACCTACTCGTAAACTCGCCGAAAGCGCCAAGACCGGCTCCGCTACAGTAATCATCAGCGGAGTCGGACTTGGGATGATATCGACGGCCATTCCTGTGGTTACCATAGGAATCGCCATACTGCTCTCCTACTGCTTCGCGGCCGGTTTCTCATTCGATCCTGCCGTCCTCGGCAAGGGACTCTATGGTATCAGTATCGCCGCCGTCGGGATGCTCTCGACCCTGGGAATCACCCTCGCTACCGATGCTTACGGCCCTATTGCCGACAATGCGGGAGGCAATGCCCAGATGTCCGAACTCGACCCGTCGGTGCGTGAAAAGACCGACATCCTCGATGCGCTCGGAAACACTACCGCCGCTACCGGAAAGGGTTTCGCAATCGGTTCCGCGGCCCTTACCGCCCTCGCTCTGCTGGCTTCATATATCGAGGAAATCAAGATCGGTCTCGGCCAGTTGCATGCGACCATACCGGAGATCGTGGCGCACTATAATATCACGATCATGAATCCGATAGTCCTCGCCGGCATATTCATCGGCTCGATGATGGCCTTCCTGTTCTGCGGACTGACGATGAATGCAGTGGGCCGTGCCGCCCAGAAGATGGTCGTCGAAGTACGCCGCCAGTTCCGGGAAATCGCCGGAATCCTCGAAGGAAAGCAGCGTCCGGACTATACCAGCTGCGTGCGCATCTCCACGAAGGCCGCGCAGCATGAGATGGTGTTCCCGTCGCTGCTGGCCATAATCGTCCCTGTGCTCGTGGGCATGATCCTCGGGCCTGCCGGAGTCCTCGGCCTTCTCGGCGGAGGTCTCGGCGCCGGATTCGTGCTGGCCATCTTCCTGGCCAATTCGGGAGGCGCATGGGACAATGCCAAGAAGTTCGTGGAGGAGGGTAATTTCGGAGGCAAGAACTCCGCTTCCCACAAGGCTACGATAGTGGGCGATACCGTCGGTGACCCGTTCAAGGATACTTCCGGACCGTCGCTCAACATACTTATCAAGCTGATGAGCATGGTATCTATCGTGATGGCCGGCCTGACCGTTTTCCTGCACCCGTAGTAACGTTAAATGCCAGCTTTAAAGTAATATTCTTTCTATATTGAACAGCACGCCCCGACAGCCATCTGACTGCCGGGGCGATATTTTACGTGCGTGCTGATTAAAGTGCGATCAGCGTGTAATCTTTTCTTATAGATTCAAGAGTAATGGCATCGGAGGTCGGGATCTGCTCGATGAAGTCCGTCAGGCAATAATCTTCTATGATATAATCTTTAAAGAGCGTATAGGCGACTTTGCCTTCTGAACTTTCAGTCAAGATGTAAGTTTTACCAGTCTTGGCGTCAACATATTTGCTAACGTTGTCCAACAGGGTGAAGTCTTTGTCAGAACTGATGACCATCCCCGGGATTTCTTCAAATGTACATCCGAACTTGTCATCCGATTTCTGGCCATACTGTCTGCATATGATTTTCAGATACGGGACCATGGCTGCCAGTCTCTTGCCCTCTTCCTGAACATAGTCGTTTATGTATTCAGAAGGAACGGTAGCCGTCCTGAAGGTAAACAGGCAATCTCCATAACGGGACTCCAGAATACTGCGTACTTGATTGTCTCTTACTTCGACGGTTACGCAAGGCTCCTTTAGGGATTTTACGCCAGTCTTGCCGGTCCTGTAGTATTCTTTATAAATCTCTTTGAGGTTTGATTCTTCTATCAAATATGTCAGAGGCAGCAATGACCTTTCAGGAAAAGCTATGACCGGTTCGTCATCCTTATCCGAAAAGCGGCTCATGTCCGCGGAATAATGCTGATTCAGATCATAAAGATCATAAGGAAGGAAGACATTATTGAATGAATAGCAGAAGCTATATATCATGGATGTAGCCTGGATGCTTGTAAACTTCTCAAAGCAGAAGTCATCTTTTCCATTTCCCAAGGTGAATCCTACCGGACCATACTTTATCGCGGATCTGATAGAGGTCTCCATGTTCTGTTCGTTCTTTGCGGCTGATCTCTTGGAACCGGCAGGATTGCCCATAAACTGTATGACAGCTCTTGAACCTATCGTGTATTTTGTTATGATATAGCTTCCGCATTCTTCAACCATAATAGCGGGTGAGCAGTAATACAACTGACTCAAGAATAAATCTGTGGCATAATCAAGATATATGTCTTCTTGACCTTTATACGGATCCTTCATTTCGACGGTTTTTAGTAAACACCTGTCAATCACTTCTCCAAATACATGGTCCCGGACGTCATCATAAATATGGAATCTGGACACGAAATCTTCCTCCGCTTCCTTTTTTATCTGATTGATGAATATGGCGTCATCTCCGTTTGTTATTTTCGCCGAATGGATCTTTTTCCCATAGCTCTCAAAATTGGCGAAAGCTAGAATGTCCGATACTTCTTTGCGAAGATATTTCTCCGTAACTCTTTCAGGATGGTTCTCGATAAACTTGTCGATGTCCATTACGGGAAAACCGATATTGACGGGACTGTCATAGGGGTATTCTTTCATGCAATATGAGCATCCCAACGGAGAAGTAATTATAGTGCCGGCCTTGGTTCTTGAAAGCCATGCGCGGCCGTAATTAGTAAACTCATACTTTGAGTCCCTTTCTCTAAGGACATAAATTATTGGCTTCTCCGGTTCAACTGAAGATGTATCCTGGATTTCCTCCGCGTCCGGAATATCCTGGTCTTCATCGTCATCAGGAACAGTTATTTCTTCCGTGATTGGATTCTCTTTTTCCTTGTCGCAAGATATGGTGGCAAATGCGAGGGCGGTCGACACCATAAGGATTTCAATTGTTCTAGTTATCATTTTTTATATTTTTTGACCGTGCTAAGTTATAAATTATTTGTGAGAGTACAAGAAGCTCCGAAACAAGCATAGATATAGCTCCAGGTCGTTTTTCATTGTCGTTTGGATGAATTTTTTTGCTCGGAGGAGGAGGGGGCTTTCGCAAAATGAATATGAATTACACGCAAAATGCAAGTCAACGTGTGTGAAAATAAGCTAAGTTGGCATCGGGTTTTATGCCCAATAACTTAACTAACAACTTTTTAAAATGTACAAACTTACTTTATTCGCAATGTCCATCTGCGCAGCGATGACATTGTCGTGCCAGCAGGAAAAAGCCTGTCTGGACAATGAAAGTTCCGACAACCGGGAACAGACCTTCACTTTCACTATCGCTCAGGACGAAGACACGAAAGCCGGCTATGACTCTAATGATAGACTTGTCTGGAAAAGCGGCGACAAGATTCTCGTCCACGGAGAGGGTTCAGGCTCAAACTACAGGCAGGTAGTCACTCTTTCTTCATCCAACATCTCCTCAGACGGCCTTACGGCTACCGTGAAAGTTCCGTCAGGACTCAAGGCTTATGACCGTTCCGACAAGGGTTATGTCAGCAAATACTACGCTCAGTATCCTGCAGACGCAGCTCCGGATGGCAAGCTCTATTATTTCTCCGTCTTCAACAGCACCAACAAGATCATGCGTGCCGGTTGCGACGACGGCAACAAGAAATTCACTTTCTATGACGTCAGCGCGACGGTTGCATTCAAGGTCAGCGGAGATTATGACGAATACGCATTCTACGGAAATGACAGCGAAACCATCGGGTACAAGCACTACATGGCCAGATATGTCAAGACCAACAACGGCTATGTGACCGAGTTCCCTTACACTGGCGATGACCTCGGCGGTACCGGAGAGGGCATCAAGAAGATCTACAATGACTACCTGACCTGCGACGGCACTACCCAGAATTATGTCCATATTCCTAATACAATTGACTTCAACAAGGGTATCACCATCGACTTCTACAAGAACGGAAGCGTAGTTGCAACATATAAGAGGACTTCTCCGATCTCTATCACTCGCGGCAAAATCAGGCATATCGGCGACCTTACCGCTGAACTTAATGGCGGACAGGGCGGCCACGATGACCCTCCTGCACAGGATGGCAACCTCTGCACCAACATCGGTACTACTCCGATGGTAATGGCATACTATACTTATTATACCGAAGAGCTTCCGGAAGTGAGCAGGCTGACCCATATCAACTACTCTTTCGGAAAGATTGCCGATCCTAAGACGGGGTCAGGCGGAATTACGATCAAGGATACCGACAGACTTAAGAAAGTCGTAGCCCTGAAGTCGAAGAACAGCTCCCTCAAGGTGCTTCTCGCAGTCGGCGGCGACGGAGCCGGCGGCTTCTCCCTGATGGCCCGAGACAAAGATAAGATGGATCAATTTGTAAATTCGGCGTATAAGCACATCCAGGATTACAATCTCGACGGCATCGACCTCGACTGGGAGTTCCCGACTAAGGATAACGGTCTTGATTATTCGAGCGAAGACACTGGTAACTTCAATAAGCTCGTCAAAAAGCTTCGTGAGAAGCTTGGCACCAGCAAGATCATTTCTGTCGCTGCCAACTCAAGCCCTAAGTACTACGATTTCAAATCTATCATGCAATACGTTGACTATCTCAATGTCATGACATACGACATGGGACGTGCTCCGGACGGATTCAATTCTCCGCTTCACACTCCTTACCTTTTCGACCAGACCAGCGTGGAGAAGGCCATGAAGAAATATGTCGATGAAGTGGGCATCTCCAAGAAGCGTCTCAACGTGGGAGTTCCTTTCTACGGCAAGGCAAAGAAGGGTAGCAGCGTCTATAATGGCTCTGATAGCTACACTGTCAACTTCAATGAGATGAAGTCAATCCTTGAGGATGGTTGGTATGAAAGAGGAAAAAAGAGCGTCAGCGGTTACAATATCGAGAAGTGGGATGACGGTGCCAAGTCTCCATATCTGGTTGACAGGAATGGCAATATGGTCCTCAACTTCGAGAATGCCAAGTCTGTCTATTACAAGGGACGTTTCGTCTATGAGCAGGGATATCTCGGCGCGATGTTCTGGGAGTACAGGGGTGATGACTCCAACCAGACTCTTCTCAAGGCCCTCTACAAAGGCGTCCATAACCAGTCACTTTAATCTTTTTACTATAGCGTAAGTCAGCCGCCCTGCAGAAACTGCTCTACAGGGCGGTTTTGTTACCGGATTTTTTCGGGAATATTCATCTTTTTTTGACTAAATCAAAAAGAATTTATAAATTGCAGGTTGTAAAATGCGGTACTAGTATCGCGTAATAAACGTTTTAAAAAGATGAAGAGAATCACAATCAGAGATGTCGCAAGAGAGGCCAATGTTTCCGTTACTCTCGTATCGTTTGTAATGAACGCAAAACGCGACAAAGATGGTAATCTTGACTGCCCTGTCAATCCCGAGACGGCCAAGAGAGTTCTCGAGGTAGCCCAGCGACTTGGCTACCAGAGGAATTTTGCAGCAGCGTCACTCAGGAGCGGCCGTTCCAATACTATTGCCGTGATTCCGAATGATATCTCCAACAAGTTCTTTGCGGGAATATCCAGATGCATCGAGGACCGCGCCCAGTCATTCGGGTACACGGTATTCTTTGCCAGCTCCGACGAGCAGCCGCAGAAACTGTCCGAGGTCATTGACTCGTTCATGGCCCATAATATAGACGGAATAATCGTAGCTCCGTGCACCGGTGGCGAAGAAGCTATCGAAAAAGCGATCAACGCCAAGGTTCCGGTCGTCCTTCTGGACAGGGACATCGAGCGTCTCGACAATGTCGGCAAGGTCCTTCTTGACGATATCGAGGCAGGCAAGATGGCTACCGAAGAGCTCGTGAAGAAAGGTTACAAGAAGATCGAGATGATATCTTATACTCTCGGCATTTCCAGCCTTTCCCTCAGAGAGTCCGGTTATCGCAAAGCTATGATGGACAATGATCTTTACGACAACGCAAAGATCCACTATACTACTTACGGCGACGCGGAGAACGATATGGAGAGAATCATTAAGGACGCGGTCAACAGAGGTGTGGATGCCATCTTCACCCCTACCTATTCGCTTTCGGCGCTTGCGCTGTCTGAAATGAAGAAGCTCGGGCTCAAGACTCCGGGCGACCTTGCTCTCGTCGGCTTCGATGAGAGCGATATCTACAGTCTCTACGCTACGACTGTAACTCATATTGTCCAGCCTCTCAAGGAGCTGGGTGAGAAGTCCGTAGAAGTACTTGTCAATATGATAGGCGGAAAGCCTGCAGAAAAGATAGTCCTCAAGCCTGCAATCAAGCTTGGAGGATCAACCGATAAACTTAAATAGTAATGAAACTCGACGGAAGACGCGAAAGTACCAATGTGGATGACCGCAGAGGTATGGGCGGCGGAGCAAAGGTAGGTCTCGGAGGAATCGGAGGCCTTCTTATCGCCGGACTGATTTACCTGCTTACCGGGCAGGCCGTAGATCCAAGTCAGCTGACCGGACCGATGGATTCGGGCCAAGCTAGAACTGAATTCACTCAGGAAGAACAGGAACTCGCGTCATTCGCCAAAAAGATTCTTGCGGGGACTGAGGATATCTGGACTGCTTATTTCTCGCAATATGGTCTCGGCAATTACGTAAGCCCGACCATGGTGCTGTACACTGGCTCGACGCAGTCAGGCTGCGGCACCGGCCAGTCATCCATGGGCCCGTTCTACTGTTCTGCAGACCAATGCCTGTATATCGACCTTTCATTCTTCACGTCCATGAAGCGCCAGCTGGGAGCAGACGGAGATTTCGCTTATGCCTATGTGATTGCCCATGAGGTCGGCCACCATGTGCAGAATCTCCTCGGAACTCTCGGGAAAGCGCATCAGCAGATGGCCAAGATGAATGCCGCCGATGCCAACAGAGTCAGCGTCAGGATCGAACTCCAGGCCGACTTCTACGCCGGAGTTTGGGCTCATCATGACAACGAACAGTTCGGTTCGCTCGAGAAGGGCGACATCGAAGAGGCTGTCAGGTGCGCTTCAGTGATCGGCGACGATTATCTCCAGAAGAAGGCGCAGGGCTATGCGGTAGAGGAGAGCTTTACTCATGGCACCGCCCGTCAGAGAGTCAAATGGCTATCACTCGGAATCCAGACCGGAGATATTTCCCAGGGAAACACCTTCGCTCTTACCGATTCGCAGTTATAGTTCATAATATATCGGACTTAACCGTTAGATTCCGGAGTCTTTTTCCGGACGACAGCCTCCCGATTTTCGGGAGGCTGTTTTTGTGTGTAAAAGGTTAATTATCAGTACTATAAAATTTATTTAACATAGCATGCTTGAAAGCCCTTATATAACTTATTGGAAATCAATAAGTTAAACAAAAACTAAAATTTCGCGTTAGATTCATTTCTTTCGCCTTTCAGAAAAACGGCCTTTCTGGCTATCTGAAGGGCGTTTTTCGTGTATACTCTCGTTAGACTTTTCAGACCCCGAAATTGTCGGTTTCTCATTTCTATTAGGTAATTTTGCAAAAGAAAAAAGACACTGTTCAATTATATATTAGAGTAGTTTTACAACTGATACGACCATTGTTTGGATGATCCAGGAATTAGCGGGCCTCGGATCATCCTCTTTTTTATGCCTGTCTGTCTTTCGCTCTATCGCTTAAAACATTGTAAATCAAATCGTTAGCCTTGCCGTAACGGCCGTTGTCGGAGGCTTGTTTTGTAAACCATTGATAATCAGTGTGTTAAGTTACAATTTGTAACCTCCGTTAGATTCTGATTCTAACGGAAGAAATAAAAACGTCCTCTCAGGGGCCTGTGTGGCATCTTTCAATTTTGATTTCCGTTAGCCTTTTCAAAGCTTTTCATCGCCTAACTGACAATCATTTACGGTAAATTTGCAATGAAATATTAACCTTTAACTCTTACAATTATGTTAAAAAAATTCACTTATTCAATCGTGGCAATTCTCTTAGTCGCCACTGGATGTCAGAAAGAATTATCTGACAAAGCTATGTCAGAGGAACTCCCTGAGATAGGGATAACCCCTAGTTCCCGTATCGTCAGCCTTGATCAAGCTGCAGAATTCGGCGCAATCGCAATCGGTGCTATCGAAGACCAGAGTGACATCGCTGTGACTAAAGCTGTATCCCGCCGTGAGGTCGAGGATGTGATTCCTGTCTATAACGAAGACGGAGTTGCTGTAATGTATGCCATCAACTATAAGAATAATGGTGGATTTATGCTTATTTCCGCAGATAAGGAATCTTCTACATTCCTTTATGCATATAATGACAAGGGTCGTCTGGATCCTGCCAAGGTAGATCCAAAGTCTCCTTTCGGAATGATGATCGACCAGCACAAGACCAGTATCTCTGCTGATATCGAGTCCGGAATCCATAAGGATAATGAAAAATACCAGATCTGGGACGCTCTCGGCAAAGATTCCGGCTATACCGTAAGTCTCGAGCTCGTCAATGCTTCTGCCGTGCCAGGTACCAAGGGTTATAACTCTACTTCTTCAGGCCTTGAGGATGTAGATGTCAGCAATGTAGTATATAACTACCTTTGGGGTCAGGGAAGAGGCTACAACGCCGATGCACCTCATCCTGGAGTAGACTATGCCGGCTGCCCTTCAGTCGCCATCGGCCTCCTTTGCTTGCATCATCGCTATCCTTCACAGTTCGACTACAACAATATGCCTCAGGTCGTTAACACTTCTTCTTCAAATGCTGTTTCCCGTATGTTCAGAACTATCGGCAACAACATTCCTAACTATGAGTGGAGCGCCGACGGAAGCGGTGCAGTTGCCGAGGATATCGTTACTGGTCTGAAGCGTCTCGGATACAAAAACGCAAAGCTCGTGAACTATAATTTCTCCCGCGCTTACAATGATATCGCTGCCGGCCGTCCTGTACTTCTCGGAGGCTTCGACTATTATGCCGGCGGACATATCTGGATCGGCGACGGTTACTGGGAGCAGATATGGAGAGCCAAGAGAACCCGTTATGGACGTACAAGCTACTACTATGTCTATCAGGACACAATCTATATGAACTGGGGTTGGGACGGAGATGATAATGCTTGGGTAGATCAGGCTAGCTGGCCGTATTTCGGCAGCAGCAGAATGCTCTGGTATAATCTTTATCCGGGCAACTGATAGTTTTCTCATAATGCCCCGCCGCACCGGTAGCTCTCCCTGCCGGTGCGGCATTTTATTTGTAAGCATCCCGATGAATTTTTTACACTTTTAGTCATGAAACTGATTTTTAAGATTGCCCTCATCGGCTTTCTGTCGATTATGATGCTGATTCCTTTAGCGATGATCCGTGGGCAGATCAGAGACCGTCAGTATGCTGCCGATTCTTGCAAGGAGGAAGTAGCCAAGAGCTGGGGCCTTGAACAGACACTCAAAGGAGTCTATATAGGACTCCGGTACAATGAAACAAAGAGGGATGCGTATGGCAAGGAAGAGATTGTTGTGGTAGAAGAGAAAATCTACCCGGAAACTCTGAAGTATGTTATCGATACTGATTCAGAGGAACTCCACAGATCTATCTATGACGTGATGGTCTATAAGGCCAATGTCCATATAGAAAGCGGATTCGTTATTCCGCAACGGCAGGACGCCCAGCTCAAGGATGCCAGGCTTTATGTCGGCCTGTCGGATCTGAGAGGAATCGACGGCGATGCCGATTTCATGTGGAACGGCGAAAAAATGTCCTTCAATGAATCTGTCTCCGGGGCCATGGTCAAAGATATCGTCCTGCCTGCGGATGCAGGGACTTCGGCCGTTCCGATGGTCATGGACTTCAAGCTGAGGGGCATGGAGTCGATCAAAGTGCGGCCTTATGGTTCCAAGACTGAGGTGACGATGACTGGCGATTGTCCTGATCCTTCGTTCATCGGGGATTTCCTCCCGACTGAGAGGGACGTCCGTCCTGATGGGTTTACGGCTACATGGTCAGTTTCAGAAATCAATCGTGGCGATCCGGATGAAGTATTTCTGGGGACTAAGATGCTTGGCGGAGTCTCGCAGTATCAGATGAGCATGAGAACGGCCAAATATGGTATTCTTATTGTCCTGCTTGTCTTTATCGCCGGTCTTGCGGTGGAACTGATCACTCGTAAGGGAATCCATATCATTCAGTATCTCGTAATCGGTCTTTCGCTGGTGCTTTTCTATGCGCTGGTGCTTTCGTTCTCGGAGGTGATGGCCTTCTGGATGGCCTACGGACTGGCTACGCTGATGACTGCAGTCGCGTTGACATGTTACTTCCGGGCGATCCTCAAGGACAAGTCGGCTTATCTGCTGGGCTTGTTCGTGGCTGTCGCTTATATGGTATGTTTCGTGCTGCTCCAGATGGAGAATTTCGCATTCCTTACAGGTACCCTTCTCCTCTTCGTGATGCTCGCCGCTGTCATGTACGTAACTCGTAATATCAACAATAATGTCGAAACTTCTGTATAATTTTGAAATATGAAACGAATAATTTTAGCTCTTATTGCAGTAGCTGTGTCCGCGATAGCGGTCAAGGCTCAGGATCCTTTTCCGACTCCCGGGTATTATAAATACAATGTGTGGACTCTCTCCGCGCTGTCCAGAGTGGATATGGGAGGTATAATACTTAATGATAATCCGGAGCCGTTGCGTAAATGGGGCGGTGATATCGGCTTTGACGCCATGGAAGTGCGATATAGGCCGAATCTTTCAGATAATGTATTGTCAGCGGGGCTGTCGATGAACTTTTCAATATTCAGTCTTTCTGGCTCTCGCACTTTCGATCCGGACTTTAATGTCATCCGTATTCCGGAAGAATGGAGTCGTACCAGCTCTGATTATGGGAGGATTTCCGTATATCTGCCTTTTAGCTATGCCCGTGAATTAGGAGATTTCAAGGTTGTGCTCCGGACTGCTCCGGGATTCAGTACCACGACGGCTTCAGTTTCTTATGATCTGAAAGATTTTGAGGGAACCGGTAAAGAACATCACCGCAAATATAGCGACGATTTTTATTCCGGCTTTGAATGGTCTAATTCCATTTATTTCTATTATAAATATTTCGGAATTTACGCGTCTTACAGGTTAGGAGACAGATCCTGGAGCTATCTTCTTGGCTCCAGTCCACGTTACAATGCCATAAGCTTCGGCCTGTCTTTCTGCTACTAGGACTTTCAGCTGAAACTCCGGAGGTTATTTCTGGACAATAGGAATTGAAATGCTGACATCGCCTACGTTCATGTTGATGAACGATACGCGATGTTCGGCGGTCGTGTTCGGAGTTACCGTGACGGTAAGCGTATATTTCTTTTCCGGATCTACTTTTGCCGTGTACCATCCGCAGTCGATATAGTCGTATACTCCTTCTTCGGGATACTGAAGGTTTACGTATTCCCATTTTCCCTGACCTTCAAGGATATTGTCGAAGGTAAAGTTTATCCACCAGATTTTATAGTTCGTGGTCTTTATGGTCTGGGTGCCGCCTGTTTTCTCGAAGTCAAGCTCCTTCTTGTCGGTTTTGACCATCTCCCACATGCCGTTCGGTTCGACATGCTCCTTTTTGCAGGAAGACGGTACGATAACTGCGATGATGATCAATAAATAGAATAGATGTTTCATAATTAATTCCCTTTGTCCGACAAAGCTAACAATTCCCTTCAATAATTACAAACCATGCGGTAGCCGTCAATCAACGGGAAAACGCCAGCAACTTGCAGACATTGCTACGAAGTGCTGACGTTCTCTTGTTGTTCTCGTGCCCGGGACCGGGATCGAACCGGTACGTCTTTAAAGGACACTGGATTTTGAGTCCAGCGCGTCTACCAATTCCGCCACTCGGGCAGCGTAATAGGATTGCAAAGATAATACGAAAATGTTATCTTTGCAAGTTGATGCTTTATGTTTGGTATCACGAATTTAGAATAGATGGAAGAAATCAGAATCATATCGGAGGGCAAAGTCCTCAGCAGGGTCTATTCTGGCACCGGACTGGCCAGTCTCGTACAGTACCTTACTCCCTACAGAAAGGTCTTCATTTTCTGTGACATGGCAGTAGAACACTATGGCCGGATAATAGAAAAGGAAGCCGTTAAAGCCGGTGTGAATATCGTTGATCTCCAGACAGTAATCGCAACCGAGAGCGACAAGAGCATCTACACCGTCCTGAGCATCTGCAACTGGCTCATGGACCATAACGCCGACCGCAACGACATGCTCCTGTCTGTAGGAGGCGGTATAACGACGGACATGGGAGGCTTTGCCGCCAGCATCTTCAAGCGGGGCATCCACTTTGCCTATGTCCCTACGACCCTCCTCTCTCAGGTAGACGCCGCGATAGGCGGAAAGACCGGAGTCAACTTCGAGGACTACAAGAACATGCTCGGAGTAATCCGACAGCCGGACTTCACGTACGAATGTCAGGAAGTCCTGGCCAGCCTTCCTAAGCGTGACTTCAATTCCGGAGTCGCAGAGATGCTGAAGACATTCATAATCGAAGACAACGGCAATTACGACAAGGCTGTGACTCTGCTCTCCTCCCTCAATAAAGCAAGCCGCAGGGTCGAACTCCTGACCTCCCTCAAAGAAGAGCTCCAGGAACTCATCGAAGCTGCCGCCGCCGTCAAGGCCGGAGTAGTCTCGAGAGACCAGTTCGAGTCAGGCGAGCGCCGCAAGCTCAATCTCGGCCATACTTTCGCTCACGCGATCGAAGCCGAAGCCCTCAGAAGGGAAATGGACATAACCCACGGCGAAGCAGTCGCCATGGGAATGATCATGGCAGCGCAGCTCTCCGAGAAACTCGGCATTGCTGACAGCATCTCCGAGCGCATGACCGAAGAATTCATCGCCTGCGGACTCCCGACCGGGGCGCCGTTCTCAATCGAGGACCTCGCCGAGGCCATGGGCAAAGACAAGAAAGCCGAAGGGGACAAGATCCATTTCATCCTTCCGGTCAAGGTCGGAGAAGTCATCATTAAGGACCTCTCGGTAGAGGAAGTGAAAGAACTGTTAAAAGATGTAAAATGATCTGCGTTTCTATACAGAATAAAGATATCGACGGAATCTTCGAGATATTGGAGACTCCCGGAACGGAGATGGCCGAAATCAGGATGGACCTGTGCGACCTCAGCCACGAGGACATAGACGAACTGTTCTCCTCGACTGACGTTCCTCTCGTCGCCACCTGCCGCATCTCTGACAAGATGCCGGCAACAGAAGCCGAAGCAAGGCTGATCCGGGCCATCCGCGCCGGAGCCAACTACGTCGATCTCGAGATCGAGGCCCCTGCCATGATGTCCAAGAGAATTCGCCGCGAAGCCCGCGAATACGGCACCGTCCTTATCCGTTCGTACCATGATTTCGAAGGCACGGACTCCCTGCCTGCCCTTCAGGCGCTGGTGGAGAAATGCCAGCATCTCGGCGCCGAAGTCGTCAAAGTCGTTACGACAGCTGCGTCCGAGGCCGATGTCGAAAGAGTCATGGCCCTGTACGACAGTTTCGATCCGGCAGGTCTGATCGCCTTCTGCATGGGCGAAGCCGGAAAACAGTCGAGGCTGGAATGCCTGCGCAGAGGCGCTCCATACACCTATGCCGCCGTCAACCATAAAGAAGCTACCGCCCCGGGACAGTGGCCGGCCAGCGTAATGCTCGACGCCGTATATGGAGACATGCCGGAGATGTCCGGAGAAGTGCTCCCGATGCCGGCTTCGAAGAGTTTCGCACAGAGGGCCATCATCGCCGCCGCCCTGGCTGAGGGTACATCGAAACTTACGGGATACTCTCCATGCGGGGACAATGAATCCGCAGTCGCTGTCGCCAAGGCCCTCGGGGCAAAAGTCTCCAAGAAGGGCGATGTGCTGACAATTACCGGTACCGGCGCGGCAGCCTATACCAAGAATGAACTCCATACCGGAGAATCGGGATTCCTGACAAGGATGATGATCCCGATCCTCTCTCTCATATCCTCCGGCCCGGTAAGCGTGACCGGCGAGAAGACCCTTCTCAAGCGCCCTCTGACAGGCGCCAGAGCTATGATGAACGCATTCGGAGTCGCCCTCGAAGGAGGCAGTCCGGAGGCTATGGTTCCTCTTACAGTCCGCGGCCGTCTCACTCCTGGCGAAGTCGAGATATCAGGCAAGAACGGATCCCAGCTCATTTCCGGACTGCTTTCCGCCCTGCCTCTTGCCGACGGAGACACGGAGATCCATCTTACCGAACCTAAGAGCATCCCTTATATCTTCATAACCCTCGACGTCCTCAAGCGTTTCGGAATTCGCATCGAGAATGAGATGGAGGGCGGCCAGGAGTTCATCGACACTCAGGACTGGTCCCTCTGCGAAGGCATGACCTTCCGCATCCGCGGCGGCCAGAGATATAAGGCCGCCGATATAGACATCGAAGGAGACTGGAGCTCCGCCGCCGCATTCATGGTGGCCGGCGCCGTCTTCGGAAAAGTCTCCCTGTCCGGTCTCGATACGCACTCCCTGCAGGCCGACCTGAGCATAATCGACATTCTCGTAGAAGCTGGAGCCAGCCTCTCGGTTGAGGAAGAGACCGGCATAATCCATGTCCAGAAAGCCCCTCTGAAGGCCTTCGAAGTGGACGCCAGCAACTGTCCGGACCTCTTCCCGGTAATCTCGGTCCTCGCCGCCTTCTGCCAGGGGACCAGCAAGATCTCCGGAGTCGGACGTCTCGCCAACAAGGAGAGCGACAGGGGCAAGGCTATCGTGGACATGCTTACGGCAATGGGCGTCAAGGCCTGGATAAAAGGTGACAGACTTTGCATCGAGGGTCATTCGCTCGCGCAGCGCCGTCTCTCCGGACGGATGCTCCGCGGCGGCGACTATACATCGTCGAAGGACCATCGCATGGTCATGGCGATAAAGACCGCCTCTCTCGGAATGGACGGTCCGTTCACCATCGATGATACCTCCTGCGTCAGCAAATCATTCCCGACATTCTTTGAAATATTTGAAAAGTTATGAACTCATTCGGACGTAAATTCAGAGTCTCCATCTTCGGAGAATCCCATGGCGAGGCGATAGGCATCGTCATCGATGGCGTACAGCCGGGAATTCCTCTCTCGGAGGAAGATTTCCGTGCCGACATACTCCGACGCAAGAGCGGCCCTAAAGGGACCACTCCGCGTATCGAGACCGATGAGCCGAAGATTCTCAGCGGAGTCTATAACGGCTTTACTACCGGAGCTCCGCTTACGGTAATCTTCCATAACAGGAATACCCGTTCGACGGATTACAAACTTTTCAATGACATGCCGCGGCCGGGCCATGCCGACTATACCGCCAGTATCAAGTGGCTTGACTTCAACGACCCGCGCGGAGGCGGCCATTTCTCCGGCAGGATCACCCTTCCGATAGTTGCGGCCGGCGTTGTCGCAAAGAAGATGATCGCTGCCAATGTCAGCGCAGAGCTGATCGAAGTCGGTGGAGTATCTCGTGCCGACGCTCTTGCCTCCCGTGCCGAGGAAGCGTTGCCTGACGGCGGTATCGAAGAGAAAGATGAACTTACGGCATCGGAAATCTGGAAGGACGTCCTCGAGGCTGCGATGGCCGATCTGGATTCGGTCGGCGGAATCGTGGAATGCCGCGCTTCAGGTCTGCCTGCCGGACTCGGAGAACCGTTCTTCGATTCGGTTGAGGCTCTTATCTCCCATGCGATATTCTCGATCCCCGGGGTTAGGGGCATCGAGTTCGGCGACGGCTTCGCGTCTGCCAGAATGAGGGGTTCGGAACATAATGACCCGTATGACGCTCCTTCAGAGGGGAATCTCCGTCTGCACATCAATGTCCGCCCGTCGAAGAACGGCGCCGGCGGAGTCAACGGCGGTATCTCCAACGGAAACCCTATTGTCTTCAGGGTGGCTTTCAAGCCGACCTCGAGCATAGGAAAGGGGCAGCAGACCTTCAATTTCGCGAAGGGCGAGGTTGATACCTTGCAAATACCGGGCAGACACGACGTCTGCTTCGCACTAAGGACACCGGTAATCGTCGAGGCCATGACGGCAATAGTGCTCGCCGACCTGACGCGTCTGGTGTAAGTTGATTTTTTATGGATATACAGGAAGAAAACAAAATAATAAAGGATTTTACCTCGCAGGAGTACAAGGAAGGCTTTGTTACCGATGTGGAGCAGGACTTCGTGCCCAAGGGTCTTAACGAGGACATAATCCGCACTATCTCCAGGCTGAAAGAGGAGCCCCAGTGGCTGCTGGACTTCAGGCTGGACGCGTTCAGGCGCTGGCAGAAGATGCCGATGCCGACCTGGGGGCATCTTGATCTGCCTGAAATTGACTTTCAGGATATAATCTACTATGCCGCTCCCAAGAAGAATAAAGAACGCCCGAAGGAGATAGATCCGGAACTCGAAAAGACCTTCGAGAAGCTTGGTATTCCTATCCGGGAAAGGGAAGCTCTTGCAGGCGTGGTTGCCGTCGATGCAGTCTTCGACTCTGTTTCCGTCGCCACCACTTTCCGCAAGACTCTCGCCGAGAAAGGCATAATATTCTGCCCGTTCTCAGAGGCGGTACGTGAACACGGGGATCTGGTGCGCAAGTACCTCGCTTCCGTCGTTCCTGTCGGGGACAATTTCTATGCGGCTCTCAATTCCGCAGTATTCAGCGACGGTTCGTTCTGCTATATACCTAAGGGCGTGAAATGTCCGATGGACCTTTCCAGCTACTTCAGGATAAACGCTTCGGGCACGGGCCAGTTCGAAAGGACCCTTATCGTTGCCGAAGAGGGCTCGTCCCTAAGCTACATGGAAGGCTGCACCGCTCCTATGAGGGATGAGAACCAGCTCCATGCTGCCGTTGTAGAGATTGTCGTAGAGAAAGATGCCGATGTGCGTTACAGCACTGTCCAGAACTGGTATCCGGGAGATGCCATGGGACGTGGCGGTATCCTCAATCTCGTGACGAAGAGAGGTATCTGCAAGGGCGAAGGCGCGCATCTCAGCTGGACTCAGGTCGAGACCGGTTCTGCGATTACATGGAAATATCCTTCCACAATACTGAAGGGGGATTATTCTTCTTCGGAGTTCTATTCTGTCGCTGTGACAAACAATTACCAGCAGGCGGATACAGGTACCAAGATGATCCATATCGGCCGCGGCACGCGCAGCCGCATCGTCAGCAAGGGTATCTCCGCCGGGCACAGCCAGAACAGCTACCGTGGCCTGGTCAAGATGCTTCCGGGAGCAACCGGGGCCAGGAATTTCTCGCAGTGCGACAGCCTGCTTATCGGCTCCAATTGCGGGGCCCATACTTTCCCGGACATCCAGAGCGCCAATCCGGACGCTGTCGTGGAGCATGAGGCAACTACTTCCAAGATCAGCGAGGATCAGCTCTTTTATTGCAACCAGAGGGGCATTGACCCTGAGGATGCTGTAGGCCTTATTGTTAACGGATACGCAAAGGAGGTCCTTTCCCGTCTCCCTATGGAGTTCGCGGTCGAGGCCCAGAAACTCCTCCAGGTATCGCTTGAAGGTTCAGTCGGATAATGGATAAATTTTTACTTATAGACATAATTACTTCTGTGCTTGGCCTTGCCTGCGTCTTTCTCGCCGGCCGTAACTCCAAGTACAACTTCTGGGTCGGATATCTCTATACCGCGGCCCTGTTCGTGATGTTCTGGAACAAGAATCTGTATGCGAGCCTGCTGCTCCAGCCGGTTTCGCTTGCGATAAATATAGCCGGCCATTACCGCTGGACTCATCCGCGGGAAGACGAGAAGAGCGCCAGCGACGGAAAGAAGCTCAAGGTCTCCATGCTCAACTGGCAGGAAAGGGCGTTGACGATTGTCTCTGTCCTGATTGTCGCCGGCCTTTGGGGATGGCTGCTGGATTCGCTTTTCCCGGCCGACCCTCATCCTTATCTGGATTCCTGTGTGACCGTACTCATACTGATGGCCCAGCTGCTTTCCGCCTTGAAGAAGTGGGACTGCTGGATCGCCTGGCTGATAGTCAATATCGCACAGATAATCCTGCACCTGTCCGTCGGCCATATCTTCATGCCGATTGTCTGCGGCCTGTATCTTATCAACGGTCTTTGGTCGCTTGTGACCTGGATGAACCTTTACAAGAAAAACAGCTGATATGAGTGAAGTTTTACTGAAGATAAGCGGTCTCCATGCTTCTATCGGAGACAAAGAAATATTGAAAGGTATCGATCTCGAGATCCGGAAGGGCGAGATCCATGCGGTCATGGGCCCGAACGGCGCCGGAAAGAGTACTCTCAGCTCCGTCCTTACGGGAAAGCCCCAGTATGAGGTTACAGCCGGGTCGATAGAGTTCGACGGCAAGGACCTGCTTGCCATGAGCCCGGAGGAACGGTCATGGGCGGGCATTTTCATGTCCTTCCAGTATCCGGTCGAGATTCCGGGAGTGTCGATCACCAATTTCATGAAGACAGCCGTCAATTCGCGTCGCAAGGCAGAGGGGCTGGAGCCGATGAAAGGCGCCGAGTTCCTGAAGCTGCTCCGCGAGAAGATGGCCTTCGTCAAGATGAAACCGGAGTTTGCCAAGAGAGAGGTCAACGTAGGCTTCTCAGGTGGAGAGAAGAAGCGTAACGAGATCTTCCAGATGGCCATGCTGGATCCGACTCTGTCGATTCTGGATGAGACGGACAGCGGCCTTGACGTGGATGCTCTCAAAATTGTGGCAGACGGAGTCAATTCGCTGAAGAGTCCGGAGAAGGCCTCGATAATAATCACCCATTATCAGAAACTTCTGGAGTATGTCGTGCCGGATGTGGTGCATATACTCAAGGACGGACGTATCGTGCAGACCGGAGGAAGGGAACTGATAGATGTAATAGAGTCACAGGGCTTCGATAAGTTTTAGGCATGAAGGAGTATAGACGTATCTATGTAGTGGACTCGCCGGAGTCTCTGCCTGAGAGCAGTATTGTTCTCGGGGAGGGGGAGAAGGCGTCCGTTACTTTCCTGGTCTTTCCGGGAGTGAGCGTGGATATTCCTGTGTCCGTCGAGTTTACCGGAGAGAATGCTGAACTTTCGCTTCGCGGAATCTATATCTGCGGAGGAGGCGAGAAGGTCAATATCCGCACGGACGTCAGGCATAACGTGCCCGGCTGCGTATCCGACCAGCTTGTCAACGGCATCGCGGCAGGGGATGCGCATGTGACTTTCTACGGAAAGATAGTGGTGGCTCATGGGGCCCAGAAAACCCAGGCATACCAGTCGAACCATAATGTCGTCCTTACTCCTTCTGCGAAGGTGGATACCAAACCGCAACTGGAGATATATGCCGATGATGTCAAGTGCTCCCATGGAGCTACGGTCGGCAGTCTTAACGAGGACGAGCAGTTCTATATGAGATCCAGGGGCATACCTGAGGCCGAGGCCAAGGTGCTCCAGATGATTTCTTTCGTAGCTCCTGTCCTGGATGACATAGAGGACGAGGAGAAGAAGGCGGAGCTTTCCGCCAGAGTCGAGGAGGCTATCCGCAGCATAATATGATTACTTATCCCCATGTCAAGGTCAATCTCGGTCTGAGCGTTCTCCGCAAACGCCCGGACGGGTATCATGACCTCGAGACTCTGTTTGTCCCATACAGGGAGATCCATGATACTCTCGAAATAATCTCGGGGTACGATTTCAGCCATACATCAGCGTCGCTGTTCGCCCGCTACGGGGAGGATTCGGTCGCGCAGGCAATTTCGGAGGACGGGAAGCTGATGATTACCATCGCCCGCAAGGAGGGCGTGGACTGGGATCCGCTGAAGGACCTGACGGCGAGGGCGTATTTTCTGCTGGCGTCGGACCATGATCTCCCGCCGGTCAAGATATTCCTGGAGAAGACATCTCCTGTCGGAGCCGGACTCGGAGGCGGATCGTCTGATGCGGCCTTCGCTCTCAAGATGCTTAATGATATGTTTTCGCTCGGACTGGACAAGCCGGCGCTGGCTGATTATGCTTCGCGGCTGGGCAGCGACTGTGCGTTTTTCATGTATGACGATCCGATGTTCGGGGAAGGCAGGGGCGAGATCCTGACCCCGTACGAGGGGGAGGCCGTGCCTCAGGGGTATGAGCTTAAGGTGATAGTTCCGGAGGATGTGTCCGTCTCGACGGCTGATGCCTATAAGGGAATCGTTCCGATGGAGAACGGACAGCGCCCTGTATCGTTGAGGGAGGCTCTCGCCAGACCAGTAGGAGAGTGGAAGGACGTGCTGGTCAATGATTTCGAGACGACGGTTTTCGGGAAGCATCCGGAGCTGGCCGCAATCAAGAGTTCGTTGTATGAGTCCGGGGCCGTATATGCCGCGATGTCAGGCAGCGGCTCGGCTTTATTCGCAATTTATAAGGTATGAGACATGAGATTATCATAAAGGACCTCGCCGATATCGACAGGGCCGCAGAGGAGTTTCTCCGCGAGATCGGGGATAACCGTCTGATTGCTTTCTTCGCTCCGATGGGAGCGGGGAAAACCACTTTTACTTCGGCTATTTGCCGCAGGCTGGGAGTCAGGGAGGATGCAGTCAGCTCGCCGACTTTTGCGATTGTCAACGAGTATCGCACGGCCTCCGGAGAAATGATGTATCATTTTGATTTCTATCGTATTACGAAGACATCCGAGGCTCTCGACATAGGCTTCTATGACTATGTGGACAGCGGCTGCCTTTGTATCATGGAGTGGCCTGAGAACGTTGAGGAGATACTTCCGGAGGAGACCTTGAAGGTGTATATCCGTGTAAATCAGGATAATTCCAGGACGGTATATTGGGAGGACTGACGGGGATTGTATCAGAATGATGACTTCTAGGGTACTGATTGTATCCACGAAATATTTTCCGACAATTTATGAATCATCTCTAACAAAGTTAGGGGTGATTTTTCTTTACTTTTGGTTTACAAACAATCCTCTAATTAATAATAATTATGAGAAAACTAATTTCAATCATTTCAATTACTATTCTCGGTGCCGGCGTGGCAGCTTATGCGGCTTCTTCTCCGGTATCCAACGGGAGCTCCGGTACTGGAACCGCTATGGTTCAGCAGGATGCTACCTGGATTCTGCACGGAACGGTTGTTGACTCGGAGAATGTGCCAGTGATTGGCGCGGGAGTCATCAACCTTAACACTAAAACTGGTGATATCACCAACAATGACGGTAAATTCGGCGTAAGTGTCAAGGTCGGAGACCGTCTCGAAGTTTCCTGCATCGGATATTCTACAAAAGAGATCGTAGTCACCTCGCAGGACAATATCGTCGTTATCCTCGAAAATGATAGCGAGCTGCTTGAAGAAGTGGTAGTGATGGGTTATGGTACCCAGAAGAAGAAACTCGTCACAGGTTCTACCGTCAATGTCACTTCCGACAAGATTGCTGCAGTCAATCCTGTGGACGCCCTCGGTTCCCTCCAGAGCCAGGCTGCAGGTCTCAGCATCACCCAGAATTCCGGACAGCCGGGAGAAAGCTACAAAGTGTTCATACGTGGTCTCGGAACCCTCGGCGCCAGCGAGCCTATCTATGTGATCGACGGCGTCCCTGGCGGCGACATCACGGCGATTGCTCCAAATGATATCGAATCCATCGACGTGCTCAAGGATGCTGCATCCAGCGCCATCTATGGTGCCCGTGCGGCCAACGGCGTCATCCTCGTTACCACGAAACAGGGAAAGGCCGGAAAGATATCTGTCACATACGACGGATACTATGGCGTACAGAATGCCAACACCAACGGCTTCACGCCTCTCAACGCCAAACAGTACATGGAGATTATCAACAAGTCTTACGAGATTGCGGGCAACGGCGAGAACTACTATGATTTCGCCTCCCTCATCCCTAAGCAATATGCAATGATCCAGAACGGCACATGGAACGGTACCAACTGGTTCAAAGAATCTCTCAACAAGAATGCCCCTGTGACGAACCACTCTGTCAACATCACCGGAGGTAGCGAGATATCCCGTTTCGCCCTTGGTTTCACATATTACAGTCAGGAAGGAACCATCGGCCTGCCTGCAAAGCCAAATTATGACAGGTACACCGTAAGGTTTAACTCTGACTACAGTCTGCTCCGCAAGAACAACAAGGACATCATCCGCTTCGGAGAGAACGTCACCTTTACTAAGACCGACAAGTCAGGAGTCGCAAACGGCAACAACTACAACAACTCTATCAGGGACCTTATCGTTGCCTGCCCGCTTCTTCCTGCCTACAATGAGGAAGGAGACCTTTACATCTACAAGGACATGGTTGCTGACGGATGGGATTTCAACCAGGATTTCAAGAATCCCCTAGCTTTCATTAAATTCAATGACGGCAACAATGACACCCAGAAATGGAGGATACATTCCAACTTCTTCCTTGAGGCCCAGCCTATAGCCGGCCTTACCCTGAAGTCAAGCCTTGGTCTTCAGTATGAGCATTCTGACTACAGGAAGTATGTTCCTGCATACGACCTCAGCGCCAACAATGGCAAACCTAATAACAAAGTTACCCAGTCTCAGCATTGGGCTACAAGGTGGAGCTGGGAGAATACTGCCAACTATGTGCGCTCGTTCGGCCTCCACAATGTGGACGCTCTCGTCGGAATGGCTCTCGAGAAATGGGGCTTCGGAAACGAGGTCAAGATCATCAACTCCAACTCTATCTTCGATGATTTCGAGCATGCATACATAGACAATGCCCGCAGCGTCGATGCCGCTACCGAAATCTACGGAACCCCTAACGACATGGGCGCCCTGAGGTCTTTCTTCGGACGTATCAACTACAACTACAACGAGACATACATGCTGTCCCTCGTGATGCGTGTCGATGGATCATCCAACTTCGCGAAAGGCCATCGTACAGGCTATTTCCCTTCAGTCTCCGCCGGCTGGGTAATAACCAACGAGGAGTTCATGAAGAAGACCGCCGGCTGGCTCGACTTCCTCAAAATCCGCGGCAGCTGGGGCCAGAACGGAAACTGCGACATCAAGCCTTTCCAGTACCTGACCACGGACGCCTTCGACGCTCCATATTATCCTGCCGACAAGGATACTCCTGTAGTGGGAGGATATCCGAACATCATTGCCAATCCTGACGTCACCTGGGAGACCTCACAGCAGCTTGACCTCGGTTTCGATGCAAGGTTGCTCCGCAGCCGTCTCGGACTTAGCTTCGACTGGTACGACAAGCGTACCAAAGACTGGCTCGTAGATGCTCCTATGCCAAAGGTTCTTGGTGCAAAGGCTCCGTTCATCAACGGTGGCGAAGTTACAAACAAGGGCTTCGAGATACTTCTCTCTTGGAATGACATGATCAACAAGGACTTCTCTTACGGAGCATCCCTCACGTTCTCTAAGAACAAGAACAAGGTAACCCGTATCGCCAATTCCGAAGGCCTTATCCAGGGTGAGCCTAACATCCTTGCCCAGAATACCGACAGGCTTTACCGCGCCCAGGTGGGCTATCCTATCGGCTACTTCTACGGCTACAAGACTGACGGAGTCATCCAGAACGACGCTGACCTTCAGAAGTATATCGCAGCCAACTGCAACGGTGACGCCGCAAATTCTCTCCAGGGAGCAGGCCTGCAGGCCGGCGACCTGAAGTTCGTGGACGTCAACGGCGACGGCGTGGTGAACCAGGATGACAAGACCATGATCGGAGATCCTCATCCGGATGTCAACGTCGGCCTTTCATTCAACATCGCTTACAAGGGATTTGACTTCGCAGTCAGCGGTCATGGCGCATTCGGCCAGCAGATAGCAAAGAGCTACCGTCATTTCTCCAACAGGCCTGACGAGAACTACGCAACAGACGTTTATACGAAGTACTGGACAGGCGAGGGCTCTACCAACAGGTATCCTCGTTTCTGCGACGGAAAGAATACCAACATGTCAGAGATCTCACAGCTCTGGATAGAGGATGGCGACTTCTTCAAGATCTCCAACATCACTCTCGGATACGATCTCAAGAGGGTTGCCAAGTTCCTTCCTGTAAGCAAGTTCAGAATCTATGTTTCCGCACAGAACATGTTCACATTTACCAATTACTCAGGTATGGACCCTGAAATCGGTTATGGTGACAAGGATAAATGGGCATCCGGTATCGATGTCGGCAACTACCCTAGCGCCAATGTCTGGATGGGCGGTCTTAGTATAACATTCTAAACTGAAGAGATATGAAAAAGATATTTTATATAATAGCATCTTTGGCATTTTTCACTTTCGCGGGATGTGACAACTTCCTCGATACGGAGAGTCTCACGATGAAGAATACCGAAAACTTCCCTAGGACTGAAACTGATGCCCAGCAGATGGTGACCGGTATCTATACCGTGATGAACAACAATATCACGGACCCTGAGAGCGAGCCGTTCTTTATCTTCGAGATAGCCGGCGACGACAGGCTCGGAGGCGGCAGCGCGAGCAATATCGGAGCCCAGAGCCTTGACAGGCTGATGAACTGGGAGAATGATGCCCTCCTAAGGTTATGGGAGACAAAGTACGCCGGAATCCTCAGGGCCAACTCTGCCATTGCTTCATTTGACTGCGTGACTGGGTGGAGCAGCAAGGACGCCCATGACAGACTTCTTGCCCAGGTCTATTTCCTCAGGGCTTTCTATTATTTCCAGCTTGCCCAGGTATTCGGAACGGTTTCCATGCCTCTTACTCCGGAAGACGGAGTGCTTCCGAAATCCTCGGCGGACGAGATCTATGCCCAGATCGCTTCCGACATGAAGATGGCTATCAACACCTTCCCTTCTACTCCATATCCGGCATGCGGCGAGGGTGTCGCCACCAAGTGGGCCGCCGAGGGCATGATGGCCCGTATATGGCTGTTCTATACCGGATATTACAAGAAAAGTGAGCTCCCTCTTGCAGAGGGCGGCTCAGTGACCAAGGCTGAAGTCGTAAGCTGGCTGGAGGATTGTATCACCAACAGCGGTTATGCGCTCCTTCCTGACCAGAGGTCTCTCTGGCCTTACACCAATCCATATACCAAGCCTGATTATCCATATGCTGCCGCCCTCGATGTCAAATGGGCAACCGACGAGAACATCGAGAGCATGTTTGCGGTGAAGTTCTCCCATGTGGCTTCTTTTGAGACGGAGAAGCAGCGCCACAACCGCGTGGTCGAATTCTTCAACCCTCGCAAGGCTGGCGTGTCCTCGTTCCCGTTCAGCGCTACCGGTTATTCCAACGGTCCTGTATGCACAGCTCTCTGGGAGGACTGGGCTGCCGATGCCGACTATGCCGGAGATTATCGCCGCGAAGGCTCTATCATAAAGAGAGCTGATGAGATCCCTGCTTATGCAGGCGACAAGGGTAAGGAAGTCGAGAATACCGACCTTCTCTCAAAGAAATACATCGGTATCGGCGCCAAGGAAGGCGACAAGTACCATGAGTCATTTGACTTCCTCTATCACGGAGAGGATGACAAGCAGACCGGTATGACCCAGGCACTTATCTGGCTCCGTTTTGCCGACGTGCTCCTCATGCATTCCGAACTTACGGACGGCAAGGCCATCTACAAAGGAAAGAGCGGACTCAATGCCGTACGCCAGAGAGCTGGTCTTCCTGACATAAGCTACTCTTTGGATGCCCTCAAGAAGGAGCGCCGCTACGAGCTCTGCTTCGAGGCTGTCAGATGGAACGACATACGCCGCTGGGGTGATATAGACGAACTTATCAAGAATCAGGAAGGCAATCCTATCCTCAACCAGGGCAAGCCTGGCAACTTTGAATGGTCAAAGAAATATCCGTACAAGACCAGATACGAGCAGACCGGCGGATTCTTCAAGATTCCTGAAAGCGAGGTGGTTCTCACCAAGGGAGTTATCGAGCAGAACCCGGGCTGGGAGGATGAATACAATTTCGCCAAAGGCGACCTGCCATACTTCAAGAAATAATACCTGAACTCTACTTCATGATCGGGCCCGACGGATCTTTCCGCCGGGCTCTTTTTTACATTTCCAGAAGGTCGCGACGGTCGAGGAACCGATAGCCGGCCGCTTCCAGAAGGTGCGGAGGCAGGATCCGCGTTTCGCCCGCGAGATCCGCTATGGTCCGTGCCAGACGGATGACCCTGGTATAGGCCCGGGCCGATAGTCCCATCCGCGAAATAATCTTCTCCATCAGCGATTTGCATTCATCGTCCAGCGGGCAGAAACGCTCCATCTGCCTGTTATTCATCTCGGCATTGGTAAAAATCCCTTCGCCCGCAAGACGCTTCTTCTGGATCTTCCGCGCCCTCATGACCCTTTTCGCCACAGCCGCCGAACTCTCCGCCGGCTTCCTGCTTACCAGGGCCCCGGCCTCGACCGGATGCAGCCAGAGCTGGACGTCAATACGGTCCATTATCGGTCCGGACAGCCTCCCCAGATAATTCTGCCTTTGCAGGACCGAGCATGTACAGCGCTCTCCCTCTCCGTAGTAGCCGCAGGGACATGGATTCGTCGCAGCGACCATCATGAACGACGCCGGGTACTCCACTTTGCTGCGCAGTCGCGAGATGACGACCTTCCTGTCCTCCAGCGGGCTTCGGAGCGCTTCCGTGATGGACCTCGGCATCTGGGCAAACTCGTCCAGGAACAGGATCCCCGACTGGGCCAGTGAGACCTCTCCCGGCATGATGTTATCCCCGTTCCCGCCTCCGATTATCGCCGGCATCGATGCGCTGTAATGCGGCGAACGGAACGGCCGCTCGCGGATAAGCCCATATCTCGAGCCTCCCCGGCCCGCGACCGAATAGATCTTGCTGGTGACAATCGACTCCTCGATCTCCATCGGCGGCAGAATTCCGGCCAGAGCCTTCGCCAGCGAACTCTTCCCGCTGCCCGGACTTCCGATCATGATGACATTATGGCCTCCCGCGGCGGCGATCTCCAGACCGCGCTTCGCCCCCTCCTGCCCGATGATCTCCGAAAAGTCCATGTAATCCTTCCTGGAAGCGCCGGGCTCCCTCTCCAGCATCGCCCCGTATTCGGAGGTATTCCAGACCAGCAGGTCCGAGACGTCATCGTCGTCCCGCATGATCCTGATGACATCAGCGAGCGTCTTTACGGCGAAGATTTCGGTATCCCGGTATTCGACGGCCTCGAGCGCCGAAGCGACCGGCAGGATGCAGCCTCTGAAGCCCGACTTGACCGCCAGCTCGGTTATCGGAAGTCCTCCCGGAACGTCCCTGACACTGGCGTCCAGTCCCAGTTCTCCCATGACCAGATACTTGTCCAACGCCGGCATGGAGGCCTGCTCCGAGGCGGCTATTATGCCGAGAGCTATCGGAAGATCGTAGCCGCTGCCGCTCTTGTGCATGTCGGCCGGCGCCAGGTTGATCACTATCTTTTTCCCGGGGATCCTGAATCCCATCGACTGAAGGGCTGTCATGGTCCTGAGCAGACTCTCTTTGACAGCGATATCCGCCAGGCCTACGAGATGGATGCCGATTCCGGCCGTGATGTTGATTTCTATCGTTACCGGGACAGCGTCAATCCCGATGCATTTTGCACTGTATATGTTTATTATCATTTCTCCTTCAATATTGTCTGAACCCCTGTAAGATAACCGTTGATATCATATTGCATAAGACTGTCCCTGCACAGGACTGCCGGTCTTTCCGTAAGCCCGTACGGAGTAAGAGCCGCCGTCAGCCTCCCGTTCGCCAGTTCAGCCGCCCTGGGCGAAACCAGCCTGCTCCTGAATGGAATATTGACTTGATACAGATTCATAATGGCCGATTTTATCTCCCGTCCTTCCTTCGCCTCGATGTACGCGAAGTCTTCGCCGTCCCGGGCCAGGAACAGAGCCGGCGTCTTCATGCTCAGAAACTGCGGACTCGAGCCGGGTATCCATATCGACGGACAGAATTCGGCGGAACTGTTCTTCCGGATTTCTCCGACGGCATAAAGGTCCCCCGAAGAATCGACCGCAAGACGGAAATTCCTGGCCTGATAGCCCGAAGTACATCTTATCATCTCTCCGTCCATGTCCATGCCCAGAATCGGTTTCGACCCTCCTCCGAGAATGACCGTCTTGCCTCTGTGTCTCCGTATGTCGAATACCTCACGGAATTCCGGAGGAATCTCCAGCAGTTGAGGGGCTCCGTCGATTACGATATAATGAAACTCCTTCCCGCTTCCGTTGACACCGACAACGGCAAAGCATATGGCCCCGTCGTCTTCATAAAGCCGTCTGTCAGAAGGAAGAATATCGTTGATCTGAGGCATGACATGACCGCCTGAGACATAGATTTCTTCGCCATTCTTTCTCAGCTTCAATCCATTTCCGTCGCGGGACTCTCCGAGGGTCCATATCCCGTCATCTCTGATCAGGATACCGGCAATCATCTCCCTGCCCCTATATCGCAGTTTTTCTTTCCCGTCGATCTTTATTACAGTTTCCGAATCCGTAGAGTAGTCCGTGACCAGATGACCGTCTATTATCCTGTGCATGTCGGGATCCTCGCTTACACAGTTGGTATAGCTCACTTCTTCATCCAGAATCAATGTCCCGTTCCTGAAGAGTTGCAGCCTTCCGCCGCTTGTCCCGAAGGCGGTATCCCTCTGCCAGTTGTATCCTTGCGGAAAAGCGATTCCGCTGACATAAAGAAGCGTGTCTTTCGGGATTGTCCCCGTCTCTCCTCCGGCACCATCCCCGGAGCTGCCTCCCCGGATCCCTGACTTTTCTGTCTGATAGCGGTCCGGGCCCATCTTGATGTCGTTGTCGAGAAGCTCGCAGCCGGCGACAAGAAGAAGGGGAATCAATGTGTGGTAAAACTTCAGCATAGCCTTTTTTCCCAAAGGAATATAAAAAAGACAGGGAGCGGAAAAACTTTACCGCTCCCTGCTGTATTTCACCACTTAAACGTGATTTTTAATTTTTTCTGAGAAGTGCAAATTTAGAAGTCGAACCTCAGTCCAAGCTCCAGATTCAGCATCAGAGGCTGCTGGGTACGGATACTTGTCGGCTGTTTGCAATCAAAGTAATAGCGTATGCTAGGGTCGAAGTACAGTCCGAAGTTCTTCTTCAGCAGGAATTCTACTCCAAAACCGGCAGCGGCCGAGAACTGAATTCCATTGACATTTTCCTTGTAGATAAGGTTTCCGGTGGAGGCAGGGATCCTGTATCTGTTGGAAACCGCTTTTTCGAATGTTCCTCCGGCGAATGCATAGAACCGGGTGCTTTCGCCGCTGAGGATGTTGTAGAAGACATTGACAGGCAGACCGATATAGTGCAGGGTGTGCTTTATGTCTCCATTGATTTCGTTGTCAAGGGTACCGTCAGCTTTGAAGGTTGAATAGGTGCCGTTGAAGTTTCTTTCAAGCATAGTCCAGTTCAGGCCTGTGCCGATGGCCCAGTTGTACCCGAGGTCGAACCTTACGCTTATTCCGGCTGTCACCGGGAGAGCGAAGGTCGAACTCTTGCCAACTTCCCTGAGCTCCTTGCGCGGAGCTCCCGGAAGGGCTGAGGTCCGTTTCATTCCGAAGGTCCCTTCCTTCGGATTCCCATTACTGCCGACACTTGCACCGGCAGTAACAGAAATTCCGGATTTGCGGCTCCTGGTCTTTTCTTCTGAAGGCAGATTCTCGAACGGATCTGTCACCGGAGCCACTGGTTCTTCAATTTTTGTTTCAGGGTTATGTGCTGCAGGTATTGTCTCTTCCGCTTCAGCAGCGGGAACTGCAACTGTAGAAGGAGTCACATCCTTCACGGTGACTCTTTCCTGCCTTGTCGTCGGAATGTCTGCCAGCAACGCTGCTGGCTTCTGCTCCTCAGTCCGAGGAGTCTCGACGACGGCGATCGTATTTATATGAGGTTGGGTAGAATTGTCACGTGTAGTACCGAGATAGACAACTCCGGCGACGATGGCGGCTGCAGCGGCTACTGCTACTGCGGCTTTCTGCCACCAGGCAAATGCCGGGGCTGCTTTTGCATCAAGACGGGCAGACACGCGATTCCACACGCGGGAAGGAACTTCTTCCTGCGCGTTTCCCATGATTGACCTCATGTAAAGGTCGAAATCTCTATTCGTGTCTTGCATCATGTCTTTTTTTTAATCTTGTCTTGCAACAGCGTCCGGGCTCTCTGCAGCTGCGAGCGCGAGGTCCCTTCCGTTATTCCCAGATTCTCCGCGATCTCCTTGTGTGAATAGCCTTCGATCACATACATGTTGAAGACTGTCCTGAATCCAGCAGGGAGACCGGAAATCAATCCGAGAAGCTCACGGTAGCCCAGATTCTCAAGCTGCGTCGTCGTGCCGCTGCTGAGATCCCTGGCGTTCTCGAGGTCGTCGCTCATTTTCAGAGCATCGTTCTTCCTCAGTTCCATGAGTGCCGTGTTGACAAAGATCTTTCGGGCCCATCCTTCAAAGGAACCTTCTCCCGAGTAACTGTCAAGTTTGGTAAACAGGGTTACAAACCCGTCCTGCAGAATATCTTCAGCTGCGTTCCTGTTGCCCATATATCGTAGGCATACGGCGAACATCTTTGGAGCCAGGGCGTCATAAAGCTTTTTCTGCGCTTTCCTGTCGCCGTTCCTGCAGGCGTTTACCAGCTCGAGTCCGGGGTCGTTTCCGGATTTATCCGTCTGGGTTTCCCGATTGACAAGATGCAAGTTCCAGCCGAAACGTTGCATTTGATGTCTTTTTTTTATCCTCTTTTCAAATCGAGATTGTTTCTATCTTCAAAAATAAGATTTTTGTATTATTTTTGTATGGTTTAGGCACGACTTTTTCTAATGATTGTTGTGTTTTTTGTAAGGATTTTATGATAAAAAAAATATTAATATCTATAACAGTAATATTGCTGACCGGTCTTGCCGTTTCCGCCCAGAATGGCCGTAAACTGACGTTTCTGGATGGCGTTCAGGCATATACGAACGGTCAGTATGAGATCTCCGGGAAGATATTCAAGGCTATCGTCGACAAGGATCCTTCCAACGACGCGGCCTGGTATTATCTCGGTCTGAGCAATGTCACTACCGATATCTCCGGCGCCAAGAATTGCCTCCGCAAGGCGATGGAACTGGATCCCCGAAATTTCTGGTACAAGGAGACGATCGCCAGAGTCTATATGTACAACAGGGAAAACGACCTCGCGATAGCCCTGTATGAAAAGCTCCTGGAAGAATATCCGGAAAAGACAGATATTCTCTACTCCCTTGCCAATCTCTATCTTGCGGAAGGGAATTCCGAGAAGGCTGTCTCTACTATCGAATCCCTAGAATCCGTTTCCGGCAAGTCTGACGCTACCGTCATGGCCAGATACAACATCTTCCGCCAGAAGAACGACAACGAGAATGCCTACAAGGTGCTAAAGGATTATGTCAACGAGTACTCTTCTCCTTATGTCCTGACGATGCTGGGAGACTACGAGATGGGCATGTACAACGATACAACGGCAATCGCTTATTATGATGAAGCCCTTTCTCTGGACCGTGATTACGCTCCGGCAAGAATCGGCAAGGCGGAGGCGTATAGGATGACCCGCCGCTATCCGGAGTATTTCTCGTCGCTCAATTCGATAATGTCCGACGTGGCCCTTCCGGCTGCGTCCAAAGCTGAATATATCAAGGCCGTCCTGGGTCGTTCGGACCGCCGGTTCGTGCAGACCTTCACTTCCGAGATCGATTCGGTTCTGGCTCTCGGAATCGAGTGCCATCCGGCTGATACCGGACTCGTCCAGGCCGCCGGTGTGTTCTATGTGCAGACGGACCGCCTTCCGGAGGCAGCCGCCATGTTCCTGAAGAATGCCGAGCTTGATACTACGAGTGTCGCTGCCGCCGCGACTTATGTCCAGGTGCTGGCGACGATGGAGGACTGGGATGCCGTCGTCTCGGAGTCCGAGAGGATGTACGCCCGTTTCCCGAAGGAACTCGCTTTTGTCGAGATGATCAATGTCGCCGAATACAACCGTAAGAATTATGCGGCTGTAATCTCGAACTGCGAGCGGATCGTCAAGTCTCCATACGCCGATGATGCGGCTGTATTGAGGGCGATGTCTACGATCGGAGACATGCAGTACCAGACAGGAGAAGTAGCCAAAGCATATAAGACATATGATGCCGTGCTTAAGAAAGACCCGCAGAATCTTCCCGTGCTGAACAATTATGCATGGTATCTCTGTACGGAGGGCAAGAAGCTCGGCAAGGCTTATAGGATGAGCAAGATTACGGTCGAAAAAGAACCGGACAATCCTACTTATCTGGATACGTTCGGCTGGATTCTGCACCTTATGGGACGCGACCTGGAAGCGAAGCCTTTCTTCAAGCATGCCATGCTATACGGCGGCAAGGAAAGCGCGACGATTCTCAGACATTATGGGACAGTCCTCGAGAAACTTGGAGAGACTGATCTGGCTAAAGTCTATTATGACCAGGCCGATAAACTTCCTGCGGAAAAGCAATGACAAGAGGCGCCAGGGTCATAACGGTTCTGTTGTCCGGGCTTATGCTCCTGGGCGGCGGATTTATGGCCATTGCGCAGGATACGAAGGTCCAGGAGGACAAGAAGGCCAGACTCGAAAATGAGATAAGGATCATAGACCGGCAGCTCCGGGACGTCAGCTCCAGGAGCGCCAGCGCGACTTCGAAGCTGACCCTGCTCCGGAAACAGATTTCCAACAGAAAGGCTCTTATCCAGGAGAGCGACAAGGATATCCGTTCGCTGAACCGCCAGATTACGGAAAAGAACAAGGAGGTCGCCATTATCCAGGGCCGCCTCGACACTCTCAGCGTCCATTATACCAGACTGGTCCGCAGCGCTTACAAGAACCGCGACTCGCGCGTATGGTATATGTATGTGCTGGCGTCCGACAACGTCAGCCAGGCTTTCCGCCGCATCGGATATCTCAAGAACATGTCTTCGCAGATGGACGTCCAGGCCCGCAAGATCCGCGAGGCCAAGGCCAAGCTTGAAGAGGAGACAGCCAAGCTTACGGAACTGAGGGACCAGGCGCGGGAGCTGAGGCGCAAGCGTCAGGAGGAGATGAATTCTCTCCAGAAAGAAGAGACCCAGAGCGACAAGATTGTAAGGGATCTGCAGCGTCAGAAGAGTCAGTATCAGAAGGAGCTTGCAGCCAAGCGCAAGCAAGTCGAGGCCCTGAACCGGGAGATCGAAAGGATCATACGTGAGGCGACGAGGGGAACTTCGACCGGTAAGGGAGGCAAGTCCAAGACTGTTGTCGACGAGGCTCTCAATGCTCAGTTCGCCCAGAATAAGGGTAAGCTTCCATGGCCGGCAGACGGTCCTGTCGTGGACAAGTTCGGCCAGCATTACCACCCTGTATATAAGAATGTCAAGCTGCCGTTCAACAACGGTATCGGAATCGCGCTTGCCCCGGGAACCAAGGTGCAGGCCGTATTTGACGGCGTTGTCAAGCAGATAGTCGTCATGCCTGGATACAACCAGTGCGTGCTCGTGCAGCATGGTAACTACTTCTCGTTCTATTGCAAGCTCAGCTCGGTCAATGTCAAGTCTGGCGACAAGGTGAAGACAGGCCAGGTAATCGGCACCGTCGATACCATCTCCGGCGAAACCCAGCTCCACTTCCAGATTTGGAACAAGACCACGCCTCAGAACCCTGAGCTCTGGCTGAAGTAGCAAGTCAATAACTAAAAAAGAGGCTGTCTCATTCTCGAGACAGCCTCTTTGAGTTTATTCCTCTATGTAAGATTAGAGGTTAGGGTTTGATTTCTTCCAGTCAGCTACTGCAGGGATGATGCCGAGGGTAACGATCTCGTCACGCATCTCGCAGAGGTGCTTGTATGAAGCCTGGAGAGCAGCCATTTCCTCGGCTGTGCCCTCAGGGTTGGTGTAATGTACGCCGGCAGCGTCGATGACGGTAGGCATGGCCATCATTACATTCTGGAACATATCGTTGCATACGTAGGTACCTGCAGGCCATGTGAACTTGTCACCGCCCATTGCAGCCTCGATCATCTTGACAGCGTTGTAAGCAGGGCTCTGGAATGAAGAACGTCCGCGGAGCTCGATGATCTTTGCGCCACCCTGGATAGTGTCATGCTTGATCTGCTCGAATCTCTCGGCAGAAAGTCCGCACTCTGCGAGCGGCTTGCCGTCGATCTTTACCTTTGAAGCGAATACTGCCATAGCCTCGCCGTGGCCACCATAGGTGTAAGAACCGGTAACCTTGCTCTGCTGTACGCCGAATTCCTCTGCAAGGGCAGTCTGGAGACGGGTTGAGTCAAGAGCTGCGAGAGTAGTAACCTGCTCTGGCTTGAGACCTGAGTGGAGGAGTACTACAAGACCGGTAAGGTCAGCAGGGTTGAAGATAACTACAACGTGCTTGACGTCCGGGCAATATTTCTTTACATTCTTACCGAATTCCTCTGCGATTTCGCAGTTACCCTTAAGGAGGTCCTCACGGGTCATACCAGCTTTACGAGGTGCTCCACCTGAAGAGATGATGTATTTGGCGTCCTTGAAAGCAACGGCAGGATCAGAAGTCCAAGTAAGGTTAACACCCTCAAAAGCGCAGTGATTCATTTCAGCGACAACACCCTTAAGACCCGGCTCGTAGATATCGTAGAGGCAGATGTTTGGGGTAAGCTTGAGCATCATGGCTGTCTGGGCCATGTTGGAACCGATCATTCCGGCTGCACCGACAATGAGGAGTTTCTCATTTGTTAAAAATCCCATTTTAATATACCATTTAATTGTTAGATAATTTCATTTCGCGCTGCAAAGATAGCAAGATATTCAAAAAAACACTATATTTGCAGGCGAAAACAATTGTTACAAAATATATGGAACCTCCCAGTTCTATAAATACAAATCGTGATGCAGTCGCGGGTCCCTTATCGGACGACCCGTTATCGTGCAGATTGACCGAAGACTCATACCTGATAGTATCGCGGCCGGAAGATGAAGATCTCTCCGGTGGCTATGTCGTGTGCGCATATTCTGCGCGCGCGGGTCTGTCGTATCTCGGCACCACTGGGGAGTATCTTTCATAACAGATTGTCACACAAATTATTATATGGGACTATATTTAAAGAAGAAACTTGAAAATGATGCGACAATTGGCGTCTGGCAAATTACAGAGTCCGAAGAGGAGCTTATTGCCTTGAGCGCCACTCCGTCCGACGAGATGGAGGAGATATCATTTATCAGCAACGAATCGCAGCGCAAGCAGCGCCTTGCGGTCCGCGCCCTTCTGTGCGAACTATTTGATGATAAGGTATATCTGAGCCACCATGACAACGGCAAGCCTTATCTCGAAAATATGGTGACGAACATAAGCATCACCCATACTGAAAAGTATGTTGCCGTCATCCTTCACGATGAAGAAGATGTCGGAATTGATATCGAATCCCTCGACAGGGATTTCTCTGCAGTCGAGAAGCGCGCCCTCTCCGAAGACGAGATCGAAGACCTTGACGACGAGCGCAGAAACGAGCAGCTCGCCATCTACTGGTGTGCTAAAGAAGCAATCTTCAAACGCGTCTCGGCTTATAACGTCAACTTCGCCGAGCAGATCGAACTCGAAAGATTCCACCCTCGCGGCGAAGGCGAACTCGAAGCTACCTTTATCCATAAGGATGGATACGAAGAGGACTTCGAGCTCGAATACATGACTTTCGACAGGCATGTGCTTGTCTGGGTAGTCGGTTAAAATTTTAGCAAGATGAAAGAAATCAAGACTGTGGCTGTCCTTACTTCAGGCGGGGATGCCCCGGGAATGAACGCCTGCATAAGAGCCATCACCCGTGCTGCCATTTTCAATAATATGAAGGTGATAGCGGTCTACAGAGGATACGAAGGCCTTATCAACGGCGAATTCGAAGAATTCACTTCTTCCAGCGTCAGCAATACGATCCAGCGCGGAGGTACCATACTGAAGACCTCCCGCAGCCAGGAATTCCTGGACCCTGAAGGCCGTAAGAAAGCCTACGACAACATGGTCGCCAACCACATCGACGCCCTCATCGTAATCGGCGGCAACGGCTCCCTGACCGGCGCCCAGCTCTTCGCACGCGAGTACGACATCCCGATAATCGGACTTCCGGGCACGATCGACAACGACCTTTATGGTACTGACCATACAATCGGCTACGACACCGCCCTCAATACCATCGTAGACTGTGTCGACAAGATCCGCGACACCGCCAACTCCCACGACCGTATCTTCTTCGTCGAAGTCATGGGCCGTGACGCCGGCTTCCTCGCCCAGAACAGCGCCATCGCTTCCGGAGCCGAGGCTGCGATCATTCCTGAGGACAAGACCGACGTCGACCAGCTTGCCGAGTTCATCGGCAGAGGCATGAGAAAGAGCAAGAACAGCTCCATAGTCATAGTATCCGAGAGCCAGAAGGACGGCTCCGGCGGCGCTCTCTACTACGCCGACCGCGTACGCAAGGAGTTCCCTCAGTACAAGGTGCAGGTAACCATTCTCGGACATCTCCAGCGCGGAGGCACTCCGAGCGCATACGACCGAATCCTCGCGTCCCGTCTCGGATATGCAAGCATAGAGGCTCTCATTGAAGGTCAACGCAATATCATGGTCGGAATCTCCAATGACGAGATTGTCTATGTCCCGATCCAGAGAGCGATCAAGATGGACAAGCCGATCAAGAAAGAGCTCATTGATGTACTGGCTGTTCTCTCTATGTAAATTTGGTAAATTTCGAAATTATTCGTACTTTTGCGGTCCCTATGTTGTGTAGGGATCGCAATTTTTTAGTATAAACCATTAAAGATCAAGACAGTGGACACACAAAGTTACAAGACAGTATCCCTTAACAAGGCAACTGTAAACAAAGAGTGGGTCGTCATTGATGCAACTGATCTTGCGCTCGGTCGCCTCGCCTCACGCGTTGCTCTTGTCCTCCGTGGCAAGAACAAAGCCGGCTATACTCCGAACGTTGACTGCGGTGACAATGTTATCGTAGTAAACGCTGAGAAGGTAGCTCTCAAGGGCAATAAGATGACCGAACGTGTCTATGTTCGCTACACCGGTTATCCGGGTGGACAGCGCTTCACGACACCGGCCGAGATCCTTCGCAAAAGACCTACTGAGCTGGTCAGGAGAGCAGTAAAGGGTATGCTCCCTAAGACCCGTCTTGGTGACAAGCTCATCAACAACCTGTTCATTTACGCAGGTCCTGAGCATCCTCACCAGGCACAGAACCCTAAATCAATCAAGTTGAACGAAATTTAAACAGAGCAAATGGAAAAAACAGTAAACGCCCTTGGAAGACGTAAATCAGCTGTGGCTCGTGTTTATCTGACACCTGGCAAAGGTAACGTTACAATCAACGGCCGTGACGTCAAGGAGTATTTCTCCGAGGACGCTCTCGTCTACATTGTAAACCAGCCTTTCGCAGTTACAGGTACAGAAGGTCAGTTTGACGTAAAGGCTAACCTCGACGGAGGTGGAGTCAAAGGTCAGGCAGAAGCTTTGAGACTCGGTATCGCCCGCGCACTTTGCGAGGCCGATAAAGAGGCTTACCGCTCTACCCTCAAGGCCGCCGGCTTCCTTACCCGTGACGCCCGTGAGGTCGAGAGGAAGAAGCCTGGTCAGCCTGGTGCACGTCGCCGCTTCCAGTTCAGTAAGCGTTAATCGTCTGCTGAGACTGATTTACAGTACAGTCCGGTTGGTAAATCCGGTGGACCTTATGCGGGATGTGAATCTTGCGAAGCTACCCTGGGTTGCCGAGACTGCGGAAAATCCCGGAGACCGTATATTATTATATGCGCTGCTTCAGGATTGAAGAAAAGAGCCCGAGAGGTATGGCAAAAGCCTCGAAGGATAGTTTTTAACAAAACAAATTTTTACAAACAATGCCAAGAACAAATTTTCAGGAATTGCTCGATGCAGGTGCACACTTCGGCCATCTCGCCCGTAAGTGGAATCCTAAGATGGCCCCATATATCTTCGATCAGAAGAACGGGATCCATATCATAGACCTGCACAAGAGTATTGTCAAGATTGACGAGGCTGCAGATATGATGAAGGAGCTTGCACGCTCTGGTCGCAAGATCCTTTTTGTAGCCACCAAGAAACAGGCAAAGGAAATCGTGTCTGAAAAGGCCGATTCAGTAAATATGCCTTCAGTAACAGAAAGATGGCCGGGCGGTATGCTTACCAACTTCCCAACCATCCGTAAGGCTGTCAAGAAGATGAATACCATCGACAAGATGAAAGAGGATGGTACTTATGACAAGCTCGCAAAGCGTGAGCGTCTTCAGATTGACCGCCAGAGAGCAAAGCTCGAGAAGAACCTCGGTTCCATCAAGGACATGAGCCGTCTTCCTTCAGCACTTTTCGTAGTTGACGTACAGAAAGAGGCCAATGCCGTTAAAGAGGCAAACCGTCTCAACATCCCGGTTATCGCTATGGTTGATACATGTTGCGATCCTACCCCGATTGATTATGTGATTCCGGCAAATGACGATGCCGCAAAGTCTATCGAATACATCACCGGTGTTCTTTGCGCTGCCATCCAGGAGGGATTGAACGAAAGGAAGCTTGAAAAGGAGAAAGAGGTCGAGGTTGCTCCTGCAGAGGAGAAGCCAGCAGGCAGAAAGCTCCGCTCTCGTAAGAATGCCAAGTCTGAGGAGGAGGCCGTTGAGGCTCCTGTAGCTGAGGCTCCGGCAGCTGAAGAGGCAAAAGCTGAATAATTATAGCTCTGATAAAATTATAGAATATGGAAATTACAGCTAAAGACGTAATGAAACTGCGTCAGATGACCAGCGCTGGAATGATGGACTGCAAGAAGGCTCTTATCGAGGCTGAAGGCGACTTCAACAAGGCTGTTGAGATCATCCGTGAGAAAGGTAAGCTCGTTGCTGCAAAGCGTGCTGACCGTGAGACCACAGAAGGTGCCGTTCTTGCCCGCATCGACGGCAACAAGGCTGTCCTCGTATGCCTCGGCTGCGAAACAGACTTCGTTTCTGCTACTCCTGACTTCAAGGCTCTTGCAAATGAGATTGCTGACGCTGCTATCAAGTCTTTCCCTGCAGACGCAGAAGGCCTCAAGGCTGCTCCATGCACCAATGGCCACACTGTAGAGGAGGAGATCTCTGCTCAGACCGGTAAGACCGGTGAGAAGCATGTTCTTGCATGCTATGAGACTCTCGAGGCTCCATTCGTAGCTCAGTACATCCACTTCAACGGTAAGCTCGGTGCGCTTGTTGCTTTCAACAAGGAGGTTCCTGCAGAGGTCGGCAAGAATGTCGCAATGCAGGTTACTTCTATGAACCCTGTAGCTGTTAACAAGGCTGAGTGCCCTCAGGCTGTTATCGACCAGGAGAAGGCAGTTGCTATCCAGAAGACCAAGGAAGAGCTCGTGAAGAAGGCTGTTGAGGCCGCTCTCAAGAAAGTCGGCATCAACCCGGCTCATGTTGACAGCGAGGATCATATCGAGTCCAATACCGCTAAGGGTTGGCTTACTGCTGAGCAGGCTGCTCAGGCTCGTGAGATCATCAAGACTGTCGGCGAGGAGAAGGCTGCTTCTCTTCCTGAGCAGATGGTCGAGAACATCGCCAATGGTCGTGTTCAGAAGTTCTTCAAGGAGCAGACTCTCGAGGAGCAGGATTTCGTATGGGACAACAAGATTTCTGTTGCCCAGTACATCCAGGCTGCTGACAAGGAAGCTAAGGTCGTTGCTTTCAAGAGATTCTCTCTCAGCGACTAATCTTAGTCACCATATATTTAAAAAGAGGAAGTATCGCCCGATACTTCCTCTTTTTTTTCATCGAATCCTGCAGCGGCGGGCTGACGGGCCGCCTTCTTCAGCGGCGGGAATCCTCGTGGTCGCGGCTCTGTTCCGCCGACTCCGTCGGCTCCATCCCTCCCAATGTCTACTTCGTCCTGCTTCGCAGAACTCGTATCCATCGGGCCCCTCCCTCTAACGTGGCCGAGGGTGGCCACGCTCGCCGCGACCAGAGGACACCCGCCGCTTTCTCGCCACTGCAGGCGTCTCTGTCCTGCGGCGTCCAGCTGACGGGTCGCCTCCGTCAGGTTCGGAAAAGCTGCTCGGTCGCTGTCGTCGCCTAAACGGCTAACTCAGTCCTTTTACGCCTCCTTCGTCGCTCCGCTCGAAGTCGCCGTAACGTCCTTCAGACACACGCCGTTCTTCACGGCGACGACGGCCGCTCCCTCGCTCTCCGCTTTTCCTCAATGCCTCCGGCGTCTCCGCCACCCGTCCGATGCCAGCAGATCTTCGGACAATTGCCACGTCCTCGCTCGCCGAGTCCTCTAATCCGTCGGATAAAGCGCTGAGGGTGCACGGAATATGGACAGAGACGTTTCTATTGCGGGGTACTGCACCCTTAACCTTGATTTTTCTGCATTGAGGGTGCAGCAATGTGCCACTGAGTGCCCTGTACTGTGGTATGCCGCACCCTCAACCCTTCTCCATCCATCCCTGCTAGCTACTTCGATCATCTTTTTTTCTACCAAACTCTTTCTCTGGCCCCATCCACTCCATCAGATTGCGCCAGGTGATGCTGAAAATATACTACCTGGCGCACTTTTGGGGGTAAACCGTGCCAGGTGGTGCTGAAAATATACCACCTGGCGCACTTTTGCAGGGAAACCGTGCCAGGTGATTAGGAAATTCCGCTGTCTACGAATATGAAAGTCTGGCAACCCGGGCAATCTTCCGAATCTTTTTTCTCCGGACATATCGTACATCAATGGTTCCCTGCACTCTCTTATTTTTCCGGAACCTACCGTGCAACAGTCGGGCGCGAGGGGGGGCTTCAGGGCCAGAGCCCGCCGCAGCGCCCGATCTGTAGCAGCCGGAGGGCGTATATTCCGGCTGCGGTGCCGGAGGTCTGCAATTTTTGAGCAGGCCACCAACGTTTTCGGGTCTTCAGTGCCGGAGGTCTGCATTTTTTGAGCAGACCACCAGCGTTTTTGGGCCTTCAGTGCCGGAGGTCTGCAATTTTCAAGCAGGCCACCAACGTTTTCGGGCCTTCGGTGCCGGAGGTCTGCAATTTTAAAGCAGACCAGGAGCGGTTCTGTCCAGCTGGTGTGGGTGATAAACGTAAATATGCTTACTATGCTGCTGCTTAGGACTGGTAGATAGAGTTTCCGACTGACTGATAGATTTTTTGACTTGTTGATGGAGTTTTCGCTGGCAAGCAGATCTTTCGGGCAGGGGCGGAACTTTAGGAAGGATGTGTTGGAAGTATTGAGGATTTTCTCTACATTTGGGCGTGTTACTCTATGTGGGACAATTTTTTTATACATTATTTACCGATATGAATCTAATTACCAAGAACTCTCCGTACCTGGCCGGGTTCGCAGCTTTTCTGTGGCTTGCCGGGTTTGCAAGCAAGAATGATGTCCTCGCGATGGTCTCATTCGTGCTCGGCGCAATTATCTTACTGACATGTTTTGTCCATGAAGTCATCAAGGCCAGAAAGAAAACCAAGGAACTTAAAGACCAGAAGGATGCCTCCCATATCTTTTCAACAAGAAAGCACGACTGGTTTATTTCCGGCATCTCGCTCGTCTGGGCCGCGCTTTCCTACAATTACTACGGAAAGAAGCTTGCGATCATATTCCTTGTGCTTTCCGCATTCGCGCTCATCGGTTTCGTGAGCTTCCTTATCAACAATTCCAGGAATAAATAGTATCCTCGAGAATAGATATTGTCAAAAACAATATCAGAACCATATACAAAGACAGCCTCCCGATTCACATCGAGAGGCTGCCGCAATTCTAACCTAAAACTTAACCTATGAAAAAACTATTCGATTTAACTATTAACAAATGCTGTGCCATTTCGGCGATTTGCATCTGAAAAAGTGCAGTTCTACTCGGAATCTTTTGCAGAAATGCAAGATTCGTCGAGTTTTACGGCAATAATGCGCACCGGATTGAGCGGAAGGTCGCGATTATTGGTGGCTACTTTAGCAATCTTGTCGATAACGTCAAGACCTTCAATGGTTTTGCCATAAACGGTATACTGTCCGTCAAGAGCAGAGCATGCCCTCTCGTCCTGGACGATGTAGAACTGCGAGCCGGATGACTCTCTCATAGGATTGGCCATGTCGCCCATCCTTGCGGCGGCGAGAGCGCCTTTCTTATGATTGTATTCCGGAAGGATTTCGGCCGGAATGGTGTATCCAGGACCGCCTGTGCCGTATTTTGCGACCAATGCCGAGTCCTTGGTGAACGGATCTCCGCCCTGGATCATGAAACCGTCGATTACTCTGTGGAAGAGCAGACCGTCGTAGAAGCCGGTGAGGGCCAGCTTTGCGAAGTTGTCTCTATGCTTTGCAGTCTTGCTGTAAAGCCTTATCTTCATCGTTCCGAGATTGGTGACGATATCGAATACCGGTTCTTCCGGGAGGGTAGCCATGATGGCTTCAGCGTTCTTGACTTTCTGTTCCATTTCAATTTGTTTTAACGAGTCCAGTCTTGCCTGCTCGGCTGCAGCTTCGGCAGCTTTCTTCTCTGCATTCCTGTTTCCGCAGGAAACCAGGGCTGCGGCCATGGCGAAGATGGCCAATGTCTTGATGATTGTTTTCATATATAAATATATTTTATGTTTTTCAATACAGCAGCAGGCCGAGGATGCCCCCTGCTATTATTATCGTTATCGGACTGACCTTGAACTTCATCGAAGCGACCATGGCGGCTCCGAACAGCGCCCAGCTCTTCCAGTCGATGAAGTTGTCCCTGATTATGCTGAAATGAGGCGACGAGAGCCCGGGAAAGCCTCCCCATGAGACATCCGTTATAAGTATGACGGCGGCGGCTCCGATAAGGCCGGTAACGGTCGGGCGCAGCCAGCTCATGACTCCGTCGAACAGACTGTTTCCGATGAACTTCTGGTAGAACTTGACCATGGCCAGAACTATGAAGAACGACGGCAGGATCAGGGCGAAGGTCGCGACGGCCGAACCCAGGATTGCGGTCGCATGGCCCGCGCCGGCAGAGGCCAGGACTTCGTAGCCGGTGTAGGTCGCGCAGTTGACCCCGATAGGCCCCGGAGTCATCTGGGAGATGGCCACGATGTTGGTGAATGTGCTCTCGGAGATCCAGTGGTGGGCGGTGACGACCTGCGTCTGTATGAGCGAAAGCATGGCGTAGCCGCCTCCGAACGTGAAGATGCCGATCAGGAAGAAAACCCAGAACAGCTGGGCGTATATGAGTACTATGTCGGTCATCTCAGTCCCTCCTTCTTTTCTCTATAATATGTAACGGCAAAGGCGAGTACCATTACCACTATAAGTATATATATAGGCGAAATCTTCAGCAGCGCGACTGCCAGCAGGGTAGCGACTGTAATCAGCCAGGCCCACCAGGTCCGGTTGTTCTTACGGGCCATATTGATCATAGGAACGGCAATCAGGGAGATCACGACCGGGCGGATTCCGTTGAATATGCGGATCACTATAGGATTGTCCTGGAAATTGGTCATGAACATCGCGATCGCGAGGATTATCAGGAATGAGGGGAGGACGGTGCCGAAGGTCGCGGCGATGCTTCCTTTGACTCCGCGGAGCTTATATCCGGCGAATATCGCAACGTTGACGGCGAGGACTCCGGGAGCCGATTGGGCAAGGGCTATTATGTCCGGGAGCTCTTTTTCGCTTATCCATCCGCGCTTGCCCATTTCCGCTTCAATAAGGGGAATCATGGCGTATCCGCCGCCTATTGTGAAGGCTCCGATCTTGGCGAAAACGGCTATGATTTTTAGAAGCGAGGTCATGTTTTTTAGCGTTTGGAAAACAAATTTAACAATATTATGGCATCAGAGAGAAAAAAATCCAAAAAAATCCTCAAAAAAATTTGTGGGATAAGAAAAAGTACTTATCTTTGCAGTCCTTTTTGAAGGGAAATAAAGTTCATTGAAAATATTGAAAGATTAGTACAAGCAAGTACCGAGAAATCAAAGAAAAAATGATAGATCGAGAGCGTCAATTCCGGAAGGAATTAAAACGAGTGTCAGGACAGCTAAGAATTATATAGAGATATATACAAAGAAGAGTTTGATCCTGGCTCAGGATGAACGCTAGCGGCAGGCTTAACACATGCAAGTCGAGGGGCAGCGCGGAGTAGCAATACTCTGGCGGCGACCGGCGGAAGGGTGCGTAACACGTGAGCAACTTGCCCGTGACAGGGGGATAAGCGATGGAAACGTCGTCTAACATCCCGTAACACGAGGGGAGGCATCTCCCTACGTTGAAAACTCCGGTGGTCACGGATGGGCTCGCGGGACATTAGCTAGTTGGCGGGGCAACGGCCCACCAAGGCGACGATGTCTAGGGGTTCTGAGAGGAAGATCCCCCACACTGGAACTGAGACACGGT